>JAFGFI010000077.1 GCA_016931185.1 Anaerolineae bacterium | reverse complement strand
CACGAGCCGCCATAGTTACCCACAAAATGCCCATACTTTTTGAAAGCCGGGTAGGCGTTGGCTGGTAACATCTCGCCGTGGGTGTAGACGTTCACGCCAGAGCCTTCGGTCTGCTGCAACAGTTCGTCCAGGTCTCGCAGATCGTGCCCGCTGATGAGGATCGCCGGACCGGGACGCACGCCGATGTTGACCCGCGTGGGTTCGGGATGCCCGTATGTGCTGGTGTTGGCCTCGTCCAGCAGGCGCATCGCCTCAACGCCCATCTCCCCCGCTCTGAGAACCCAGCCGACCAGGTCACCTGCCGCGAGCGACGCATCTGCCGTCGCGTCCAGGGCCTCTTCCATAAACGCCAACAAAGCATCGTTCGTGTGTTCCAGGACATAGGCATGATCGGTGTAGGCGGCCAATCCTTTAAGACCGTAGATCAGCAGCTCGCGCAGGGAGCGAATATCGGCATCCAGGCCGGCATCCGCCATCACGCCCACCAACTGGCCCTTCATCTCAAGGATGTTGGCCTCATAACGCTGGGGTGTCCAGGTTGCCATCTCCGGCAGATCGGCCTGGCACGCGATTTCGTGTTCAGCCAGGCACGCCGCCTGGGCATCCGCCTTCAGCGCGTCGCGCAATTCCACCGCCTGACGAATGAGGGCAATGTAACGGTCGGGGTCGAAATTGACGTTGGTGATGGTGACGAACAAGCTCTGTGCCACAAACATATCCGCTTCTGGATGACTAACCCCCAACTTCCGGCCACGGGTGGCCCAGAAAGAGATGCCCTTTAACAGCCAGATGAGCAAATCCTGCAAATGTGAGACTTCGGGCGTTTTGCCACACACCCCGCGCACGGTACATCCCTGATTTCGCGCCGTTTCTTGACACTGATAACAAAACATTGACATGGGAAACCTCCTGAATGACTATGGGGGAGGCGTTATACATGCAGCGGCAAATGGCGAATGACGTTTCACGTCTCCCCGGTTATTGAACTTATGCTCAGTATAGGGCGTAATCTTTTTACTGTCTGCGACAAAAGTCGCATTGAACGTTCAAATAAGGCGCGCTATGGATAGCGCGGCTACATTGCACGCGCCAACAAGAATTTCCCGCAAATTTTGGCGGAGCGATGCCTCATGTGACAATAACCAACGGTATCTGCTCACTTTGGCAGGCCAGACACACTTTTGAAACGGATTGCAGAGATACAGAATAATGCCAAAGTAAGTGTAATCTGGAAGCACTTCAATCTCATCTCTCAGGAGGGGGCGGATCGTTTTATAGGCAGTGAGAAAATCCTCAAGATATTCCAGGTTACAGTTAATACCGTCTTCAGATTCAAGTATGATGCCGTTTCCGATAAAGAACCCCAGGTCTAAAAGGGGGTCGCCAATGCCGGCATCATCCATATCTATTAAATATAGCTCTCCATCTGGCGTCATAACCAAATTCCCGTTTAGAAAGTCAGTGTGAATGAAGGTTTGGCGTCCTGGAGCAATGGCTTCCAGTCGCTTGAGTGTCTCAAAAAGCTGGCCTTCAAGTTGCAGATCCGGCCATTGTTCTACCTGTGCCATACAGGTTCTGATATAGGGGAGTTCTGTGGGTAAGCTAAAACTGGATGGGGTGGATTGCTCGTGTACAGGCACTTGATGAAGCCGGCCTAAAAGCGTACCGGCAGCCTGAAAAAATTGTGGAGTGGGTCGTGGGGCTGAACCGGGAATGAAGTGCAGTAAGTAGAGCATAAATTCGCCGGTTCTGACCCAATCGTGATTATCCGTTGTTTGGAGCAAACGTGGACATTGCAGACCACAGGCGCGCATATAATTCAAAAAGTTTAGATCATTTTTGACCCTGGAGAATTGATCTGGATTTGTACAAACTTTTACGATGAATTCTTCAACCGGTGTGTGCAGTTTAAGGACAAATCGATCTCCTTCGCCCTTTAATAATTCAACGTGCTGGCAGTCAACTGCATAGTTTTGTTCAATCACTTCAAGGTAGGTCTTATAATCGTTCATCGAAGCCTCAATGTTATTTGTTCACTTTATGACGTGTAATCATGGGATGGGTCAAGTGACCTTTACACTTTACAAAAAACGCGCTATGGAAAGCGCGATTACAGCCCGGCGCTCGTGCGCGCTAACAATATGCTCAGGTTCCTTGGGATGCCCGCCGGCCATTGATGCAGCCCTAATTTTTTCGACTTCTGTTTTAAATCAGGGGGATAGGTATCAAAAGGGCTTCCTGACAATAACCTATCAGTCTCGTCTTCACTAAACCGGATAGGGCCTATCACATTATTTACATATTCTTTGTTCATTGGACAATTAATTTGACACTTCAAACAGTCATATAGACAATGATGTGCCGATAGCGGTATCCATTCGGGAAATTCCCCCGCGTTCTCGTTAAAATATGACAAACACCTTTCATTATCTATTAAAAACCTGTCCTCCCTAATAGCTCCTGTGGGGCAATTATTGAAGCAGATCCTGCAATGCGTACACACGTCAGCCTGACGTATTTCCACCCAATCGTCATTATCACAAGGTATATCTGAGAAGTAAGCCACAAAGGAAAAAAAGCTGCCCATTTCCTCTATGTAACAGATGTTGTTCCTACCATAAGACGGCTAAACCACTTTTGACCGCTAATCGTTTTAATGGCAGGTTTGATGCAGATTTTATGTGATAGTGCTTTGATGCCAGAAAATCATTCAGGTATTTTTCTGTATATTCAAAGTCAGACATGACAAGGCTTAAACAATCGTATATTTTTCCCTGTTTTACAAACTCAACCTTGGCATACGCTGGATGAGGGATAGCCATGAGAATGATGGATCTTATAGTGAATCCGGCCGCCGGAATATCAAACTGATATAAATCATTCACAATCCATTTTTGAAAACCATTCAAATCCTCATTTTCTTTAAATATCTCGATCTCATCTTTAATGCTTCGCAAACGTTGCACGGGTATGATTTGCAACTTATCACCATGTACTGATGCTTCTTGTTTTAACTGCTTTATCATATATCGAATCCTCGCTAACATTGATTAATAACATGTCCATTCCACTCCACACAGTACAACCCCTCTGGACGCCATTCCGCAACAATGCAGCACGTATAATCAAACTTATATTGGGCTATAAACTCATTATCAACATTCTTTAATACCAAGGGTAACATCATCCAATACACCCCCCCATGGGATACACAGACAACTTCTGCCTCAGTATTTCCATATTGACTCACCAACCCTTCAATAAAGGGGACAAAACGATTCTGGATATCGTAAAAACTTTCTCCGCCTACGATACGTTGCTCCCATCGCTGATGTACCACCCATGCATCAAATAACGTTTGCCACATCTTCCAGCCTTCTTCATCTGAGCGACCTTCCATAATGCCGCAATCGTACTCGCGCAGGGCTTCTACGACCTCATAATCTAAATCCAAGCGATTCGCCAGAATCACACTGGTTTCAATGGCGCGCAACACCGGACTGGAATAAATGCACATAATGGGTAGGTTTTGCAGTCGATAAGCCAGGGCAACAGCTTGCTCACGTCCCCTGCGTGTCAATCCATACCGGAGCCCTCGATTGGAAATCTCGTGCAGAAGATTAGCCTGGCTTTCTCCATGTCGGGCAAAGTAGATTCTCATGGTTGATAGCTTTCTTCACTGCCGAAACTGCATACGGGTTAAGCACACAAACATATAATTTCCCGCGCGTTCCCTTCCTGGAAACTATTTTTCACCTCCAGGAAGGTGATGATTCGTAACTATAGGCCGGTTTGTCTAAATGTCAACGACGAGGTAACGGCCAATTATCTTTACGCTTTTACGCTTGATAGGGCATAGGGTGTAAAAGTAACTTGAACCATCCCCGCATTTGACAGGCTTTTCTTACCACATATCATTGGAGGAGTTACTATGAGTGGAGGTCACCGCTTCAAGGGGACTATGAATCCTAGAGAGGCATCAACGATTAAAGCACATATTGCTGAGGTGGCGACACAGCGCACATATCCGCCTGGGGCGTTGATTCTGGTTGCCGGTGAGCCAGTGGAAGCTGTGTATTTCATCATTTCAGGTGAGGTGCGCGTCTATCGCGTTTCCCTGGATGGGCGCGAACAGGTGCTGGCGCGGTTAGGCCCGGGACAGATGTTTAACACGGTGCCACTCTTTCTGCCGGAGGGGCGTACTCGCACTAACGCAATGGCGGTGGACGCAGTGACGTTGAATATCGTTGACAAGTCTGCGTTTTTACGTTTGGTACGTACATGTCCGGACATTTGCTCAATGTTACTCCACGATTTTGCCGCGCGACTGGCACATTTGACCGATCTGGTGGAAGACCTCTCCCTGCGCTCGGTGCAGGCGCGGCTGGCGCGCTTTTTGTTATTACAGGCCGATGATATGAACACGCCACAGCGATGGACGCAAAATGAAATGGCCGCCTACCTGGGAACGGTGCGCGATATGATCGGACGCGCGCTGCGGGCCTTTGCCGACGAGGGACTGATTCAAATGGGACGCGGGCGTATCACATTATCAGACCGTGCAGGTCTGGAACGTGTGGCGGAAATGTGACTAAAGTCGTAGTATAGAGATAAGTGATAGGATATGATGAGGCATAAGAGAAACATGAAATATGATCTATGAGGCGTGATGCGTGATTCGATGCAATCTACGGTTGCCTTCTCATTCATCGTTTATAAAAAATTGACGACCATGCACGATACTATTTTACCTAAAATTGATTTGAATCGCTGTGTGCGCTGCGGAGAGTGTGTACGGCAATGTCCCACGCAGGCAGTGGAAATGTGTGAAGAGGGACCGGTGATTGTGCGTCCGGAGGCATGTACGTATTGCACGGCGTGTGAGGCGTTGTGTCCTCAGGGCGCAATCCGGTGCGAGTTTGAGATCGTTTGGGAAAAGGAGGCAATATGAAAACAGAAATTTGGCAGGCACGAAAAGTTACTATTGTAGGAGCAGGAGCGGTGGGTGCGACATTTGCCTACGCGCTGGCACAGAGCGGGTTAGCGGATGACATTGCGCTGTTCGATCTCAACGAAGAATTGATGCGCGGACAGGTGCTTGACCTGGCTCACGGTTTGCCCTTTTATCCCTCGGTGAATATTCATCCCGGCACAGAGGCCGACTATGCGGATGCACAAGTCATTATCATTACGGCGGGATCCAAACAACGCCCCGGCGAGACGCGACTTGAGTTATTGCACCGGAACGCTGCGATCATAGAGGGGACTGTGGATACTATCGTGGCCCAGGACTCTGCTGCTGTGATTCTGGTAGTAAGCAATCCGGTAGATGTGTTGACCTACGTGGCGCAGCGACGTTCTGGCTGGCCCAGAGGTCGGGTAATCGGCTCCGGAACGGTGTTAGATAGCGCCCGCTTCCGGTATCTGTTGAGCCAGCACTGTGGTATTGATGTCCACAATGTCCACGCTTACATCCTGGGGGAACACGGGGATAGTGAATTTGCAGCCTGGTCTATGACTCACATCGGTGGCATCCATATTGACGATTACTGCCCGATGTGCAGGATGTGTGGAGAATGGCAGGAAGCGCGCAAAAAACTTGAGGCAAATGTTCGTAATTCCGCCTATCATATTATTGATTACAAGGGTGCGACCTACTTTGCCGTGGGATTGGCCCTGGTGCGCATCGTAGGCGCGATCCTGCGCGATCAACAGAGTCTGTTGACCGTCTCTTCGGTACTCGACGGAGAATATGGGCTTCACGATGTTTGCCTGAGTGTGCCCAGTCTTGTAGGACAGCAAGGTGTCACCCGCATTATAGAGGCCGACCTTTCACCCCAAGAACAGGCTGCATTGGAACATTCAGCAGTGATTTTAAAAGAAGCATTGGCGGCTTTGTCATAGGATTTACCCCCTACCACAATTCCAGGAGAAAAGATATGTATCTAACGCGACATCAAACAGAGAGTGGCCCTCGTTGGGCTATGGATGGTCAGTGGATATCTCCACATTTTACATTGGCGATGTTGCTGGATCTGCCGCAACAAGCCCACGCTGACATATTGCACACCATCGCAAGTTCCGAAAAAGCGACAGGTGCGCTGCTGCCGCCGATCGATCCCCTTCATGAAGTCTGGGCCAGTGGTGTGACGTATCTGCGCAGCCGCGATGCCCGCCAGGCCGAATCTGAGACAGGGGATATTTACGCCCGTGTCTACAATGCTGAACGGCCCGAACTTTTCTTCAAGGCCCTGGGCTGGCGCGTGATTGGGCCAGGCGCGCCCATCCGCATCCGCGCCGATAGCCATTGGAATGTCCCTGAACCCGAACTGACCCTGGTTATCAACCAGTATATGGACATTGTGGGCTACTGCGCGGGCAATGATGTCTCCTCGCGGGATATTGAGGGCGTAAATCCCCTTTACTTGCCGCAAGCCAAAGTATACGATGGCTCCTGTGCCCTCGGCCCCGGCATCCAACTTGTAGCCGCTGCCGGCCTGCGCGCGTTGCCGGTTCAACTTGAGATCGCGCGCGAGAAGGCCACGCTCTTTACAGGGGAGACCTCAACCACGCAGATGAAACGCGAATTGGAAGACTTAGTCGCCTACTTGGGCCGGGAACTGACCTTCCCCCAGGGGTGCTTTTTGATGACGGGGACGGGCATCGTTCCCCCCGACAATTTCACGCTACAGCCGGGGGATATCGTGCGCGTTACGGTGGGCGAGCTGACATTGGAGAATGAAGTTGGTGTAAGTTGACAAATTTAAGTCAAAGACTGAAAAATGGCGTGTTTTAGCCGATTTTTAACCTTCGATTTCCAACTTGGACTTCGATCTTCTTTCTCGCAGCCATGTCCGCGCGTGCCGCATCTGGATTTCGATGAGCCATGCCAACGGCTCAGGCTGTACCTGGTGTAATAGCGGCCACGGTTCCAGACCGTGGCTGTCCAGAACGGCGTTGGCCGCTTTGATGCCGGTGACGCAGGCACGCTCCATAAACATCGCCGGGTTTGCATCCCGGACCCAATCGCCGCAGCAATATAGCCCTGACCAGGGAGTGACTACGCCTAGATGCTCTTCCGGGCGGCCCGCGTGCAGTAGTGTGTGAGTGGCCTCATTGCGGGTAACGACGGAATGTATAATATGTCCTCTAAGCTCCGGCCACGCGCGCGTGGCATCCACAATAGCCCGGGCCAACAGGGCAGCATCCGGTTCTACTAACAGTTCCGGCGGCCCGTAGATGTGCGACTCCAACGCGCTTCCCCCTGTCTCGCGGCTCCATACGATGTAATCATTGTAAATCCGGTGCAACCAGAAGAAGTTATCCAACACAAAATCTCCGGAAAACATCCCGGCCTCCGCGTCCCCCCGCGCTGCTCGTGATCTGACCGGTTGCCGGTCAAACCACAATCGTACTACCGCTGTGGGCCACGTACTCGGCAAGCGCAATCTCGCCGCCCCTGCCGCCGTATCCGGGCTGTCCGCCAGCAATGCCCCCGCCGCTGCCGCATCCGTCGCCAAAATCACATGCCGGGCACACGTGCTTCTGGATGTTGGATCTTGGATGTTGGAGGAGTATGATCCGTAATTTGATGCAACCGGGGGTTGTCTTTGTGATTCGGTGCAATCTCCGGTTGCCCTCGTAATTCGTAATTCATGATTCATCCCCTGCCCCCCTGCCCCCCGGCTCTCCTGCTCTCCTCCCTGTTCCCACGTCACGCACCATCCCTCATTTGTACGTTCCAACCGGATAACGCGCGCGCCAAGTTGGATTTCACCACCATGTGCGCGCAGCACCTCTACGAGGGGCCGGATAACAGCGTGGTCACTCTCGTCGGGGAAATAGGAAAAGGCCCATGCATCACGCCGCCGGAGGGTGTAAAAACGCAGGAAGGCGAAAAACCCAGAAGCAGGAATTTGGGACGGGGCTGCGGGTAGCGCGTTCCGTGATAGACCGGTAAACATGGATGTCATATTGGGTGACCACCCTTTGCACACATCGGCCAATGATAATGCGGATGCAGATTTCCAATCATACAGGGGTTGATCCTCGGCTAGGGGATCGATGGACAGGGCTGCCAACAGTGTAGCAAAGACGCGAAACAGTGAGGCGATATCCCGGAGTGAGAGCATTGTCAGGAAACGCGGGCGACCAAACAGGCCTAAGTAATGTAATGGCGCGGGAATCCAACTTCCTCGGATAGCACTGCCGATACCGGCATACCGCACGCGCCCCCCGGCACCCAGCACCCACATCTCTTCCTGCGCGGGGACAAGCACCGGGCGGATGCGATGCCGCACCCACAT
>JAFGFI010000076.1 GCA_016931185.1 Anaerolineae bacterium | reverse complement strand
ATGCGGCATTTTTTAACAATCCGGACTTGCCCGATACCCGTTCCGAGATGGCGTTACCTCTGAAGTTGCGTGTCGCTACCGCTGCCACAGCCGCTACCGCTACTATAACCTCGGTGATTGGGGTGCTTGATGTGCAGAGTACAGAGCCAGAAGCGTTTAGTGATGAAGATATAAGTGTATTGCAGGCTCTGGCCGATCAGGTGGCATTGGCGATCAGTAACGCGCGTCTTTTCGTGCAGGTACAGGAGAATTTAGAGGCTCAGCAGCGCGCGTATGGTCAATTGAGCGTGGAAGCGTGGCGTGCGTTGTCACGTGAGCAGCCTGACCTGGGATTCATCAAATTTAGTGGTGAACATAGTTTAGGGGAGGGTAGCGATCACGCCCTTTCCGAGGGACGGGGGAATAGCATTTTACCCATTGCTAATCTGTGGGATCCAGAAGCGATGCGTGTGATAGAGACCGGTAAACCCATACAGCGCAGTAATGCGGCGCTGGCTGTGCCCATTAAAAGCGGCGATCAAGTGATTGCTGTATTTGATGCGCATCTACCTGCCGGCGCGCGCGCGTGGACGTCAGAACAGGTGGCGTTACTTGAGACCTTATCCGAGCAAGTAGCGCAAGCGATGGAACGCGCGCGTTTGTATCGTGAGACCCAGCGCCGCGCGGCCCGCGAGCGTATTCTGGGGCAGGCGGGGGGCCGGATGCGGGAGTCGTTGGAATTGGAGAATGTGCTCAAGGCTGCTGCCATTGAGATCCGGCAGGCGATAGGTTTGGATAAGATCGTGGTACGTTTGGCGGTTCCCGAAAGTCAAAAGACGGGGGAATAAAGGGATAAGGTGACAAGGTGAAAAAAGAACAAGGAAAAGAATCGCCAATTCCGAGTAGTGGGCCATCGAGGGATAACACCTCGACCTTAGGTGCGTTTTCGGTTGCTCAGGAGATACGGCATTGGCGTGAGCAAACTGAAGAGATAAGCTATTGGCGTGAACGGGCTGTCCATACTGTTTTGCGGATGTTAGTCGTTTTAGGTGGGGTGATTGTTGTTGTAGCGGCCTATATTGAGTTTTCGCGTGGGTTAAGTGAAAGAGTCCCGGTCTATTTAGCCTCTTATGGAGCCTTACTTGTAGTTACCTTTTGGAGGCGAGTTTCTTATGGTGTGCAGTCCCTTGCGCTTTTGGCTTTGTTTTATGGCACGGGGCTGATGGCTTTTGTCAATTCCGGCTTGATCGGAAGTGGAAATGTCTTCTTTTTACTGTTTGTGGTTCTGGCGTCGTTGCTTTTTGGCCGATGGACAGGGATTGGTGCATCGTTACTCGTCATCTTGACGCTTCTGATTTTAGGGTTTGCTTTCTTTACTGGTCAATTGCTCGTCTCGACAGATGTAATGTTGAATACCAATGTTAAGATGATTTCCTGGATCATCACCGCAGTCGTTTTTGTGCTGGCGGGGAGTCTGGTAGTGTATTTTCAGACTAAGCTATTGCGCTATGTCTCCGAGATGGTGGGGAGCAGCCGGCGCTTGACGCAGGCATTGGAGGCATCACAGAGTAGCCTGGAGCGCCGTGTGGAGGAGCGAACTCATGACCTGGAGCGCCGCGCGCGTTATTTACAGGCGACAACTGAAGTGGCCCGCGACGCGACGATGTTGACCGAAGATCTGCAAGCCCTGTTTCAGCGGGTGGTAATGTTGGTGAGTGAACAATTTGGCTTCTACCACGCAGGTATTTTCTTGCTGGATAGTACCGGGGAATGGGCGGAATTACAGGCGGCATCCAGTGAGGGTGGGCAACGCATGTTGGCCCGCAACCATCGCTTGCGGGTCGGCGCGCAGGGCACGGTAGGATTTGTCACAGCACAAGGTGAGGCGCGTATTGCCCTGGATGTGGGAGAGGATGCCGTCTTTTTCGATAACCCGGATTTGCCGGATACCCGCTCGGCGCTGACGTTGCCCTTGCGCATCCGGGATGAAGTGATTGGTGCGTTAGATGTGCAGAGTGCCATGGCGAGTGCTTTTACCCAAGAGGATGCTGATGTGTTACAGGCATTGGCGGACCAGGTAGCGGTGGCGATTAGTAATGCACGTCTGTTCCAGCAGGTGCAGGCCAGCGTTGAAGCGGAGCGCCGCGCGCGTGGTGAATTGTCGCGCCAGGCATGGCTAGAGTTATTGCGCGCTCAACCCGAGTTGGGTTTCTTGGGCGATACGGATGGCGTTATGCCTGTCAGCGCTGCGGAGTGGGATGAGGAGTCGAGGATGGCGTTGACCACCGGTACATCTGTCAAAGGTGCTGCTGTGCCCGGTGGCGAAGGGGGGGCATTGGCTATTCCCATTCGTTCCCGGGGGCAGGTTGTGGGCGTGATTGATGCGCATTTGCCGGAGGATGAAGGGGCCTGGACGCCGGAACAGGAATCGTTATTGGAAGCACTTTCCCAACAGATGAGCACGGCGTTAGAAAGCGCGCAGCTTTATCGTGAGACCCAGCGCCGCGCCGCGCGCGAGCAATGGACGCGCGAGATTACGGAGGAAATGCGTCGTTCGGTCGATATGGAGGAGATTTTGCGGACGGCTGTCTCCAGTCTGGGGCAGGCATTAGGTGCCCCACGTACTTATATCCGGTTAACGTTAGGTGAGGAATCTACTGAAAGTGTGGGTGTGGCGGACTCGGAAGTCGTAGGCTCAGAAGTCACGGGTTCAGAAGTTGCGGACTCAGAGTCCGGTAGGAACAAGAATTATGGATAAAATATCATCATCAACTGATTCACAAGACGCAAGTATGAATGATAGGATATATTTGCGCCGGCAGTTGGCCGCCGCCGAGCAGCGTTTACAGGAGATGGAGGCGCGTCTTCACGCGGCTGAAGCAGCTCGTTCCCGCGCAGAGGATAAGCAAAGAGCTTTGGAAAAGCAGCGTACCTTCTTTCATCAAGTGCTGGATATTAATCCGGATTTTATTTTTGTCCGGGATGGAAAAGGCCGTTTTATTCTCGCCAACAAGGCGATAGCCGATGCGTATGGGACGACAGTGCAAAATCTGATCGGTAAAACTGATGCTGATTTTAATTCAGACGAGGAAGAAATAGCCTATATCCGCCGTTCGGATCTTGAAGTCATCAATACGAGTCAAGAACAATTTATACCTGAAACACCTATTTTGCGTAATAACCGTTGGGTACAGACGGTTAAACGTCCCTTGATAGATGAAGAAGGAAATCGTTATGTATTGGGTGTATCAAGTGACATTACTACCCGTAAAGTGATGGAATTAACGATCCAGGCCTCTATGGAGCGTAGAGGGCGTCAGGTGCAATTGATTACCGACGTGGCCCAGGAGATTGCAGCGGCGACGGCTTTGGATGATCTCTTCCGGCGCGTGGTGACATTGGTTAAAGAGCGATTTGGTTATTATCATGCGCAGATCTTTCGTTATGACCCTGAGGCCCAGGTGATGCGTTTGGTCGTAGGTTATGGAGAAACAGGTAAAGCCATGGTGCAGGCGGGGCATCATTTGCCCCTCGGTCGGGGAGTGGTGGGTACGGCCACCGAGACTGGCACAGCGGTGTTGGCAAGTGACGTACAGCAGGATGCTGATTGGGTCCCCAATGCTTTCTTGCCAGAAACGAAGGGTGAGCTAGCGGTACCCATCAAATTGCGGGATGAAGTTCTGGGCATTCTTGATGTGCAGAGTGATACTGCCGGGATGTTGACCGGAGAAGATCGGCTGTTGTTAGAGGGTTTATGTGGCCAGATTGCGCTGGCGATCGAGAGCAAGCAAAAAGAAAATGATCTCGCCCAAGAACGTTATTTGTTGCACGCGTTGTTGAATACGGTTCCCGATCATATCTATTTTAAGGATGCGGCGAGTCGTTTTATCCGGGTGAGTGCTGCGATGGCCAGGTGGGTTGAGGTAGATGACCCGCAACAGGCGGTAGGCAAGACAGACTTTGATTTTTTTGCGGAAGAACACGCTGCGCAGGCGTATGCGGATGAGATGGAGATTATACAATCGGGCCAGCCATTGGTGGGGCTTGAAGAAAAAGAAACCTGGCCTGATGGTCATGAAACATGGGTTTCGACAACAAAGTTGCCGTTGCAGGATGACGTGGGGAATATAGTTGGGACATTGGGTATTTCAACCGATATTACCGAGCGAAAGTTGGCGGAATCCGTGCGCGAACGCTTGTTGACGGAACTTGAGGAACGCGCGCAACAACTTCAAATGGCGCTGAGCGAGACTGAATCGCTTTACCGCGCCAGCCGTGCCATTAATGCGGCAACTTCGCCTGAGGAAGTGTTGCATGCTTTGTTGGAAGCAATTGAGTTGCCTTCAGCATCCCTGTTTATGCTTGATGTATTCAGTCGCCCGTGGGAAGGTGAGCAGATACCTGAGTATGTGGAAACCATCGCAACCTGGGATGATCGAGTGGTGGGCGGGAACCCTCCGGTGATTACTGCCGGTCAGCGTTTCGAGTTACAATCTTATCCTTTTGTGTGGCAATTGCGCCCTGATAAACCTTTTATTGTTGAAGATGTATCTACCGATTCGCGTCTTGATGAAATGGCGCGTTACCTGTTTCAGGATACATTGTTGGCATGTACTGTGGTTTTCCTCCCCATGGTCGTTAGTGGACGATGGATCGGCTATTTCAATTTGATTGTGCGGCAGAGGACGACTTTTGACGAGGCGAGCTTGCGGCGATTGATGAACTTGACGGGGCAAGCGGCGACGGTGATAAGTAGTTTGCGTTTGGTCGAGCAAATGCAATTGCGTGTCGCCGATTTAACGGCGGTTCAGGAGACGATGTCGGCATTGATGGTGGCTGCTACCTTTGATGAAGCAGTCGCTACGTTATTACCCTATCTATTGAATGCAGTAAAGGCTGATGTGGCGAGTATGTTCCTGGTGCATGAAGAAACGATGACGCGTGTGGGCCGTTATGTTAAGGGGCAGGGTCGGGATTTGAATGTCAAGAAGACGGTTTCCCTGGCGGATTATCCATTAACCCAAAAAGTTATTGATACCCGGCAGGCGATAGCATTTAAGGCCGATGATCCATTGTCGCAAGAGCATGCGCTCCAGGCATTTGAGGCAACGGGAATCACTGCCAACGCTACGATTCCTCTTGTAGGACGTGAAGGAGTTTTGGGAATATTCTCTGTCAGTCTCCGCACACCAAATCGAACCTTTGACGAACATGATATGCGTATCTTGCAGACCCTGGCTAATCAGGCTGCACTCTCTTTTGAGAATATCCGTCTGCTTGAACGAACACGGGCGCGTGCGGCACAAGAGCGGTTGGTGCGCACGATTATTGATCGTATTCGGCGGGGAACGAGCCGCGATGCAATTATGCAGATTACGCTTGAGGAACTCAATATAATGTTGGGCGCATCTCATTCTATTATGCAGTTGGGCATACGTGAGCAATGAACGGATGGAAAACATATACCGGCTTGAGAAATATGAACTACTCGGACAAGGGATAAAAGTATGGCCTACAAAGTTTATATGGATGATAACGACATTTTGCGGCTGTTGATTATGGGTAATTTTTTAAAAGAAGATGTAGATCTTTACTTTAAAGAAATTATTGTATTTAAAAACAAGATGCAGGGAAACCCTCTTCGAATGTTGGTGGATGCGCGCGAGGTGGAGAAGGTGGACGCGGCAGCCCGTAGGACGATGATGGAGTTTCTCCAAAGCAGTCATTTTGTACGTGTAGCGGTGTTGGGAAAATCGCGTTACGTGCGCGTGTTGGTGAAATTAGTGAACAAGGTGATTGGGCAGGAAAATGTACGCTTTTGTAGTTCAGAGGCAGAGGCGTTGGCGTGGTTAGAAGAAAAATGATGAAATTCAACGATGTGTTGAGTGAAGAAGGTTTCTATGGCAGAGACCCCATTTGAAATATATAAACAGTTGGTAGAAACACAGGTGCAGGCTCTTTTGGATGTTGTGCATGCTGTACTCCACGGTGATCTGGAGGTGCAGGTAGAGATCCCCGAGGGTATTGAGGCGCTTTCGGAATTGGCTAAGGGCGTGAGTATGCTGGTGGCCTATGTCCAAGAGTCGTCGGTTGCGCGCGCGCAGGTTGCGGCTGTCGAGAAACAGAGTCGTAAATTGTTAGATGTGGTGCAGTCTGTGGCCCTGGGAGACCTGGATGTGGAAGTCGAAGTTCCTGAAGGTGTGGAACTGCTCTCGGAATTGGCAGTCGGCGTGGAAATGATGATTGATGACATCCGGGATACGTTGAACGCGCAGGAACGGGCCAGGCAGGAAGTTGAGGACGCTCGGAGACAGTTGGAGGTGGCATTAGCAGAAGCACAAGCTGTCCAACGACGTTATATGCGGGAGGCATGGGGGAAGTATGTAGGGAATGTAGATAGCCGGGAGAGGCGTTTGGATACTGTAAAAACGTCGGCTGTTGAGGCAACAGACATGGCCTGGGAGGGGCGACTGCGCGCAGCCGCACAACAGGGACAGGCGGTACTGCAAGCTGAGTCTGATATATCAACTCCCGAATCGGATATAACTTTCCAATCTCTGACTGTGCCTATTGTATGGTCTGATGAAGTGATTGGTGTGTTGGGGTTTGAGCACCGGGGAGAAGCGACATGGGATGCGGAGACGGTCGCAATTGTGGAAGAAATTGTTGAGCAAGTCGGATGGGCGCTTGAAAATCAGCGACTGTTCGATGAAGCGCAACAGGCCAGTTATTTGTTAGGGGAACAGCTCAAGTTATTGGATGTTTTAAATGATATCGGTCGTCAGGTCGCCGAGACGCCGTCAATTCCCGACTTGTTGCAATGGGTGACGGAGCGTATTCCCCCGGTTATGCAGTATTCCGAGGTGTGTAAGGTCGCCATCACATTTAATGATATGGTTTACGGTGAGCCTATGGCGCTGGATGTCCCATGTCAGATCTCTCAAGCTTTGCGCGTGGGTGAAAGGGATGTAGGACGTGTTGTGATTGCCTATGTTGAAGCGCGTGAATTTTTGCAACAGGAACACACTTTGTTGAATGATGTAGTGGGACGGATTATAGGGTATTTGGAAAACCGTCGGTTGCTGGAACAGGCGCAACTCGCGCAAGCGGAAGCTGCGGCAACGCATCAGAGTTATTTACGGCAGGAATGGCAGGATTATCTGTTACAGGCGCGCGCGTTGTATGAACAGGCGATGGTTTATGACCGTGGTGAGATCACCGCGGTGGCTGATTTTTGGCGCGAGGAGATTGCACACGCATTACGCAGAGGGGATCTGGTACAGGTAGAAGCACCTTCTGCTGCCAAAACTGTCACTTTAGCGACCGAAGCTGCTGCCTCAGTAGCCGAACGTACCGGCCTGGCTATTCCTATTAAAGTACGTGGGCAAACATTGGGTGTGTTAGGGGTTGAAGACCCAGAAGGACAATGGCATTGGTCGGGTGAACATATAACCTTAATGCGTTCGGTAGCTGAGCAGTTGGGGCAAGCTCTGGAGAATGCGCGTTTATTAGAGGTGACGCGCCGTCGTGCCGCCCGTGAGCAAGTTGTTGGCGAAATCACCGCTCGGATACGTGCTTCGTTGGATGTGGAGGAGGTTGCCCAGCGCGCGGCGCAAGAACTAAGTCGTGAATTAAGGGCTGGTGCAGTTACAATTCGTTTGGGAACGGCTTCACAATTGTTACAGGCGGATGAACAGGTCAGTTCTCAGGATTCGGCAGCCCAGGAGAAGGGTAGGTGAGTATGGACGAGCGGATACCTGATTCAAAAAACAGTATATGGCAGGATTGGAACATTATATCCAAATGGCGTGCCAATCAACAAGCGTTGGAACGTAGGATGCTCTCCGGTGAAATGGATTGGCGCGCAGCCTATGAACAGCAGCGGTCGGGGGTACTCAATATTCTGTTAGGTGTTGCTGTGGTCGGTGGTTTGTTAGCTGTCATACCTTCCTTACTTAATGTATTTCGCAATCCACAACAGTTGAGATTTGAAGTCCTGTTTGTTTTGAGCTACCTGGTGGTAGTGTTGGCATTTGCACTCCGCAAATTGGATTACCGTATCCGATTGGCCGTACCCGTTATCGGTATTTACCTGGTTGGTGTTTTGATTTTGCGCTTGAACGGAATTGCCAGCCATGGTGTTTGGTACTTGATGTTAGCGCCTTTGTTATTATTTTCGCTTTCTGGATGGCGAGTGGGAATTGTTTCCTTGGGGGTGAGCGCGTTAATCTACGCATTTTTCGCGATAGGACATTATTGGGGATGGATTCCCATCCGATTATTGCCAGATCCTAGAATATTTGAACATTTGATGAATGTCACGACCGCATTTGTTTTAATGTTGGCGATTGTAGGCGTGGCGCAAGGTTTGTTTAATCGTACTCAGGAGCGCGCTTCGCGTGCCATCTATGAACAGGCTAAATCGCTTACTTTAATACAGACGCAATTGGAACAACGGGCTGATGCGTTGCGTAAAACCAATGAGCAACTCCAAGTGCAGACGCTGCTACTTAATGTTACGGCAGATGTGCTATCCGAGACCGTAGGGTTTGATGATGTGGAGAAGGTATTTTCGCAGATTACCCAACAACTTTATGGTAAGTTACGCGAGTATGGAGTTATGTGTGTGGGTATTTTTACGCAAGAGAGACACCTCGGTCAAAACGAGCATGGTTTAGATGTGTATCCTGAGTCGGATGTGGAAAGTGAGAGACCTCAACAAATAAGACGCCGTGCTTTTGCGGGAAAAAGCATGATGACGTGGAGCGTGCAGGACATACCGCAAGTAGTGGTCAACGTATTTAACTCTGGAAAGCTATATATGGAGAAGACTACGTTAGAGAAAGAGGACATGACTTCCCAGGTGTCATCTGTTTCTGAACAGCCGATGTGGGAGTTAGCATGTCCTTTGAGAATGCATTTAAGCGTGGCGCGCGATCTTGTTTCCGAACAACAAGCCTCAGAATTTATGGCAGTACTCTATATTCGGAGTGGAGAACATGCGGTATTTCAGGTCATGGATCGTACAGTTTTGCAGACATTGACCGATCAGTTGTCGGTAGCACTTCAGAATGTGATCTTGTTACAACAGGCGCGCGCGCAAATCGAATCTATGAATGTGAACCAGTTACAGTATACACAAAAGGTGTGGCAGGACCTGTTCGCGCGCGGCGCTGTTTTTGCTTCTGGCCCGCGTAGCATCGAGGCAAAGGAACATATTTCTCCTGTTGTGCTACAGGCAGTACGCGAGAGTAAACCCATGGTGGATAATGTTACTGAGAATGTACCCTCTATCCTCGCAGTGCCGATTAAGATGCGCGATGAAGTAATAGGTGTAGTAGATATTCAACATTCGGAACCGGGACTTTCCTGGTCACAGGAGGAATTGGCGCTGGTTAACGCCGTGGTGGGTCAATTAGGGACGGCTCTGGATAGCGCGCGACTCTATCAAGATTCTCAACGGCGCGCCGAGCGTGAACAGATTACTGGGAACATAACAACTGCGATGCGTGCTTCTTTGGATATAGAAACGGTGCTTGAAACTGCTGTGCGTGAGATCGGCGCCGCTTTGAAATTACATGACTTAACCATTGAGTTGGCGCGTGGTAACGAAGAGAGGCCATAGTATGGATGAACAGCATCGTGTAAGAGAAAAGTCAAAAATAGGGTTGGAGAATGGCTTCAGGGATAGCTTATCTAAGCTGGAAGCTGACCGTCTTCGTACCGCGAGACGAACATTGCCTGTGCTTATTGTTCTGACGGTGATCTTTGGTTTGATCTTTGTGCCATTTTACTTCTTGCTAGGTCGTCCACAGCAATGGTTTTTATTGTTTTTTGCTGTGGTACAGGGTCTGGCGTTTTTTACACTTGCCTATTTCCAGGCGCGTCGCGAAAATGTAGAGCTAACGGTTTATTTGACAGTACTGGGAATTAACCTGGCTGCGGTCATGGGCGCTGTGGCGCTTGAGGGATGGTTATTTCAGGCATTGGTATTGACATTTGTGAGTATAGCCTTCGCGCGGCTGCTGGCCAACCGTGTTCAGAACCACTGGGTAGTTGTTGTATCGATATTTACGATGTTGGTTGCAATTATCTTCTCGACCCTGGAAGTTTTTCAACCTTTATCTATGCCTCAATCGTGGTTATGGTGGGGATGGGCTATCTATGTGGTGGCCGGTTTTTCGGTTGTTGCGTTCATTATGGATTCGCGGGATAAGCGCTATGAATTAGCATTTATGCGGGCTGATGCGTATGTTACTGAATTGGATATGCAGCGTAAGTCATTAGAGGAACGGACAAGTGAATTAGAAAAGCGCGCGCATTATTTGCAGGCTACAGCAGAAGTTGCGCGGGATGCGGCGGCGGCGCAATTGGATCTACAGATGTTGCTGTCACGGGTTGCATTATTGATCAGTGAGGAGTTTGGTTGGTATCACACCGGTATCTTTTTATTGGATCCGACGCAAAGATGGGCAGTGCTACAGGCCACATCCAGCGAGGGCGGACAACGTATGTTGGCGCGTGGACACCGTTTGCGCGTCGGGCAAATGGGTACAGTGGGTTATGTAACCCACCACGGAGTACCACGTGTTTCCCTGGACGTGGGTGAGGATGCAGTTTTCTTCAATAACCCCGATTTACCTGAAACTCGTTCGGCAATGACATTGCCGTTGATTGCGCATGGTGAGATTATTGGCGCGTTGGATGTTCAGAGCAAAGAACCGGGCGCATTTAGTAGTGAGGATACGATAGTGGTGCAATCACTTGCCGATCAGGTTGCTTTGGCAATCAGTAATGCGCGCTTACTGGACCAGGTGGAGCGCAGTTTGGAGGCAGAGCGATTAGCTTTAGGGGAAGCTAGTCGCGCATCTTGGCGAGAATTGTTACGTACACGTGCTTATACCGGGTATCGTTACGAAGAGGGTACAGTTTTTTCGGTTGCTCCATCAGATGTTGCTGCGTTGGACGCGAATGTAGCCCGGACTTCCGAATCCGCCCGGATTTCCGAATCCGCCCGGACTTCTGAGTCCGCCCGGACATTAGAAACTGCGCCACCATCTCAAATGTTTGTGAAGGATGCGGAAAGTGAATTGCCTGTGTTACACTTGCCTGTTAGTGCGCGCGGGCAAACTCTGGGAGTCTTGAAGGCGCACAAGATGGGGTCCGCGGGGGAATGGACTCCAGATGAAATTTTGTTGATGGAAACCCTGATCGAACAATTGGAGGTCGCCCTAGATAGCGCGCGCCTTTATCAGGACACACGTCACCGGGCGTATCGTGAACAATTGACGCGGCAAATTACGGCCAATATCCGCTCTGCTGTGTCAATTGAAGATGCAATTAAGCGCGCGATGCGTGATATAGTACAGGTCGTAGGTGCAACGGAAGCGGCGGCGCGCATCGGTCCTCAAAATATCCTGTTAGCTGCCGATCTCTTGGAGCAGGAAGGTGATACTTATGAGTGAAACGTATAATGCTATACCCGAAAGGGAGGTCATGTCCAAGTGGCATAGCCTTTCGGAACGAGATTATCGCGCGCGGTTAGCACATGGGGTTATCTGGATATCGTTGGCCTCATTTTGTGTGTTTCTGTTCATTTTTGGGGGGATCGCTCTCTATGTTCCTGGTTTTCCATGGGGGGTACTGTATGTAGCCGGTGTGGTGATTGCGTTCACATTAGTTGCCCTGTGGATATTAAAATGGAATTTGTATGGAGGGGTAGTCATATATTTATTTACTATCTCTGGCGCGCTATTTGCTACCCTTTTCTTTATGGGAGGAGTGACCAGCGCGGTAGTGATAGGTGTCCCGATTATATCCTGGATAGCCGGGATGTTGGTAGGACGTAGGGCGGCAATTCTTACAGTTATCTTTCAGAGTATGATCTATATTAGCTTGGTTGTGTTGGAGTTTGCGGGCATAATTGTGCCATTTAAGCTCCCAGAGAGCCTAACACCATTTTTCTGGGGAGGAGTTTTCATTGTTTCATCTATCATCGTATTGATGATCAATGAACAATTTAAAATTTTTTCGGATATGTCGTTGGATGCGCTTGAAGAGTGTAGTCAGGAGTTAACTGAAATGCATCGGCAGAAAGAATCGCTCCGGACTGCGGAACGTGAAGCGCGTCAGCGTGAAGAACTTACAGCACAGGGGTTACAGGACTTGGTCAAACAGTATGTAAATTTCCTGAATCGGGTTGCCGATGGGGAGTATGATATACGTCTGGATCTGCCCGCTTTAGAAGACGATATGGCGCGGGTGCAGGCGCCCGATTATGTTTATCGTCAGTTGATCATCCTAGGGCGCGCGCTCAATGTAACTGTGGACAGTTTAGTCTCGGCTCTCAGTGAAGTCCAGGCGGCGCAGGAAGCCTATATTCAGCGTTCATGGGATAGTGTTGTGAAAGCAGCGGCTGTATCTACCGGTTATCATTATCGCGCCGACACTTCGGACTCACAGGAGATTGAGCTTGTTGAGGGCGCCTGGCTGCCTTCAATGCAACAGGCGATAGATACGAAAACACTTGTAACACAGGTTAACCCGGATGTTTCAGGTGAAGTTGCTGTGCCCATTAATTGGCGTGATAGTCTGATTGGTGTCCTGGGTGTGCGCCGTGGGGATACGGAGTGGAATGAGTATGAGTTAGCGATCATTAACGCCGTCACCGATCAGTTGGCACAGACGATTGAAAACCTCCGGTTATTGGATGCAACAACGCGTCAGGCGGCTCAAGATCGTGTTTCTGGGGAGATCGCTGCCCGTATTCGTGGAGAGGTTGACTTAGAAGCTGTGTTGGAGCGCGCGTTAGTAGAATTAGGGCAGGTTTTGAATGCCGAGCGAGCGGTGGCGCATCTTGCATTAAATGAAGACCAACATGCTTATGTGTCCTCTAGTTATTCAATGTACGGGACAGATTCCGAGGATGTATCCTTTGATTTTATGGAGTAGCGGACCATTTTTAAATGGTATGGGATGAATAATATGACTTTGCTCAGGAGGTTTATATATGTCGTTTAAACCACCAGTAGGGCTTGACGTTTTTTTTGAGAATTGGTGGAATCATATCGTGGGCGTGGAGATGCCTGACGAAGAGGAGGCGCGTCTGGGGTGGATTTTTGATACGATGATGTTGATAAGTGTCGTTATCACCCTGATTTTAATAGCTATCTTTTTGACTGCTATTTGGCTTGATCTGTTTGAGAACCCTCTTCAGGGAGTGTGGGCTGTGCTGTTTCCGGCGGCATTGATCCCCCTTTCTATTTTCTGTTTTATCCAGGCTAAGCGTGGTCACGTGCGCGCAATGATTCGGTTGTATATCTGGGTTAATTTTTTGGGGATATCGTGTGCTAATTTTGTATTTGATGGCCCTTCATCGTCAGCATGGCTTTTGTATTTTTGGCCATTATCATTGGCTAATGTACTATTGCCGTCACATTATGTGTTGTTAATACTTTTTGTATTGTCGGTATATTATGGGCTGTTGTATCTAGTATCGGCCTTGGGCATTTATCAACCTATGGTCACGACTTCGCCCGCGCTGTACCGTTTCCTGGTAATCACGTTTGGTGGAACGATGGCTTTGGTAACGGGAGGGGGAGTTAGTTATATTACGCGTGCCATAAAAGATAATATGCTTAAGGGATATCAGAAAGCGATGGATACGTTGGAAGCGAAATATCGTGATTTGCAGGTACAGCTTGAGGAGCGTACTACCGAATTACAGATACGTGCTGAGCAATTTCAAGCCGTGGCTGAGGTGAACCGGACAGCATCGTTTATTTTGGAGGTAAACCAGTTATTGAACTCCGCCGTGGAACAGATCGCGCGACGTTTTGAGTATGATCATGTGGGCCTGTTTTTGATCGATGAGTCAAATCAATGGGCAGTATTACGCTCCACCTCTTCTGAGGGAGGGCAGCGGATGTTAGCGCGTGGACATCGTTTGCGGATTGGAGAACAGGGTATTGTGGGATATGTTGCACGCACAGGTGTATCGCGTATCGCGTTGGATGTTGGAGATGATGCAGTCTGGTTCAATAATCCAGATCTGCCCGATACGCGTTCCGAAATGGCTTTACCGCTTATTGCGCGGGGGCGTACTATCGGCGTATTGGATATCCAGACCAACCAGCCGCGCGCGTTTACGGAAGATGACATTTTGACATTGCGCGTATTGGCGGATGGTATTGCGGTTTCTATAGATAACGCGCGATTGCTCGAAGATACGCAACGAACCCTATCCCGGCTCAATCAACTTCAGGAACAGAACGCTATCCAGGCCTGGCGGCAGGCGTTGGCAAGGCGTAATATACAGCTAAATTTGATGTACAGTACAGGAACGGCGGTGAAGATATCCCCTGAGCAAATTACGTCGATTATAGCGACCCGTCCACTTCAATTGGAGACACGGATTACGGACGAGGGAATGTACCAGTTGGTGATTCCTGTGACGGTGCGCGATCAGGATGTTGGGCTTCTCGCTTTCGAGAAAGCGCGTCCCTGGCGGGATGATGAACTACGTTTAACCGGGTTTGTTGTTGAGCAGTTATCATTGGCGTTGGAGAATGCGCGGCTGTTGGAAGAAACTCGTTTGCGTGCGGCTCAGGAGGCGGCTCGGAGTGACATTGTCTCCCACTTGCGCGGCTTGAGTACTACCGACGCGATTTTGCGTAGTGCGGCTAGAGAATTAGGCCAGGCATTGCAAGTCGACCGCAGTCGCATTCAGTTATTACCTCCTGGAGAGCGAGAATCGTGATGTGCTATCAGGCAGCATTTGTTAGATTGTGGCACTATGGCCATTATGTGTGGCTCTTGCTGTCCTTGTTGGGTAGTGGGATGACAGCCTGTCAGTCAGGTGCTGTTGTGGATAATTTGGAGCTGAGTGCATCGCCCTTGCCAGAATCGGAGGCATTGTTGTCGGGGTATGGTGGAAAATTACGTTTATTCTGGGTGAATAGCTATGCTCCTGATGATCCCTGGTCTCGTGAAATACAAATGGGAATATGGGAAGAATTGGCCAATGTGGGGATTAGTGAAAATAATCTGATTTGGGGGGCCTTTCATCTGGACGTGATGCGTTATGCTAACCTGTGCGATGATGAGCCGGGTGTGAGTCCGTCCGTTGAGGATTTACTTGAGAGTGACCCTATTATTGCCGTTGCGGATGCAGCGATTGCGGCAATTGTGGAATTTCAACCGGATATTGTGATTGTATCTGATGATGAAGCTGCTCTCACGGTTATTCCGCGTTATCCCGATCCCAATATGCGGTTTGTCTATTGTGGTGTTAATGGCGATCCTGAGGTCTATAATCTCGTTCGACCGAGTGTGATAGGGGTAGTAGAGGAGATGCGTCCATTACAGACCATAGAGATGGCCCGCGCTTTTATGCCGGAAGCAAAAACCTTCCTGCTATTAAGCGATATGTCCTATACGAGTCAGGTCAGTATCGAGGCGATACAGCGTGAGTTGCAGGAGACTAGCTTACAAGAGGATGGAATGCCGGTACAGGCTGATGTACTTATTCGGAGTACGGGACAGTGGGAACAGTGGCAGGAAGTTGTGCATACTGATGGGTTAAAGGCGGATTGTATAGTATTGATCGGTTATCCTGTCCTCGAGAATCAGGATGGGGAACGTTTAACTGGGGAGGAAGTTATGGCATGGATGCTTTTGAACACGCCCGTGCCGGTATTTGCGCTATCTGATTTGGCCGTTATTGATGGAGCTATTGGAGGATTGGTAGTATCTGGATATAATCAAGGGGCAATGGCTGTGGAGCGCATATTGCGCATTATTCAGGGAACACACCCTTCGGCAGTTTCTCCTTATGTAACAGGGCATAATTTGCTTTCAATGAATCTTGCTGCTGCGAGGTTCTGGAATTTGCAGATTCCTATTACATTTCCTATTGCTGCTAGAGTGTATGAAGATTTGCCGGTATGGCAAGGAGACCGGTAATGGAACAAAAAGTTCAATTGGAAAACTATCAGAATTCGGAAACCCTGGGAGGTGGATTAGGCCTGCGTTGGCGCTTGGCGTTGCTTATTGTCAGTGTGCCCTTGTTGCTGTTAACGCCTATTTTTGTCTACATGGGCCGGCAATATCAGGTTTCTTATCGAGAGGCCCATTGGGATAAGGCTACAATTGTAGGACGGCAGTTAGCCCAAATGATTACCAGTATTGCGCCGTATGTTGAGACGTTGGATGACGCTCCCGGTTTGGGAAATTTTCTAGAAGATATGGCGCAGAATGTGCCCGAGTTTGAGTTTATTGCATTGGTAGATGAGTTGGGGAAAGTAATTTATCATTCTCAACCCGCGTTAGCTGGTGAATATATATCGGAACTGGCGAATCTGAGTTCAGATGAACCGGTGATAAAACGTGATTTTCCCGAGGGTTCCTTATATTTGATTTCAACCGCGATCCCTAAACCCGGTGATGAACAACTGTCATTGTATATTGTAGTCGGGGAAAGTACACAGGTGGTGGCGCCGCCTTTGCTGGTTGTGCTTCCTGCCCTGGCCGGTATTTTGAGCGCGGTGATTAGTGTAACTGTCATTCAGATCTCGCTCAATTATTTAATCCTTAAGCCACTGCAAGTGTTGTCTAAGGGAGCTGCTATTATAGGTGGTGGGGATCTCTCTTATACAATTCGTATGCGGCGTACGGATGAATTTGGATTTGTGGCATATTCTTTTAACGAGATGACCCGGCGTTTGCAGGCACTTGTACTTGAATTGGAGGAGCGCGTTGCGATGCGCACCTCGGATTTGCAGCGCCGTACGGTGCAATTGGAAGCGGTAAGTCTGGTTAGCAAAGAAGCTGCCAAGGCAAGCCGTGATGTGCAGTTGTTATTGGATACAACCGTCGCTGCAATCTCGGATAAATTTGGATTCTATCATACAGGTATTTTTGTGTTGGATGATGCGAAGGAATGGGCGATTCTCCGAGCCGCCTCTTCAGAGGGCGGAAAGCGTATGCTGGCTCGCGGTCATCGTCTAGGTGTAGGAGGAGTAGGGATTGTGGGTTTTGTATCTGAGTCGGGATTGCCACGTGTTGCCTTTAATGTAGGTGACGACGCCATTTGGTTTAATAATCCTGATTTGCCGAGTACCCATTCAGAGATGTCACTGCCGTTGAAGATTGAGAATGAGGTGATCGGTGTGTTGGATGTACAGAGCGAAAAATCGGAAGCGTTTACCGAGGAAGATATTAACACATTGCAGTTGATGGCTGATCAGTTGGCGATTGCACTGTCTAATGCGCGTCTGTTGGAGGGCATGGAGGGGGCTCTGGATCAGATGCGCGATTTACAGGATGATTATAGCCGGGAGGGATGGGCCCGGATTGCAATGCGCATGCGTCCTCTCGCTTATGAATATGATCGGGTAGATGTTACTCCCGTCCCTATGTTAGCTGTTCCTGCTGATATGCGTGCCCGGCAAGTTACCCACAAAATTGTGATGGATGGTGGTACCCCGGTGATGATGGAGACAATGAAGCTGGGAGAGCGCGTTTTAGGCTATATTGGTTTAACGGCCCCTGAGCGCGTTTGGACGCAGGATGAAATAGCCCTGGTGGAAAGTGTCAGTGAGCAGATTGCCATTACTCTGGAAAGTGCGCGACTCTTTGAGGAGACGCGCCACACGGCACGCCAGCAAACCCTGTTGAATAATGTTCTGCGAATTGCGGCCTCCTCTTCTGAGAATGAACAACAGACCTTGTATGAGATTTCTCGTGTATTGGCGCAGGGTTTGAATATGGTGATAGGGATTTTTACATTTCTCTTTCCTAATTTCCCGGCAGTATATCCGCGTGCTGTTGTTGCGCCTAATGGGGAATCTATTAAGATTTTTGGAGATACCTTTGTACTCTCAAAGGAACATTATATTTTCTTCCGTGGGCTGAATCGCCCAGAGTTAGCACGGCTGATACCCTTGCTGGATGCTATCGGGATGCAGCCTTCTGATTTGGATGCGAGTTTTGTGGATATTTATGATGTGGCACGTGTGTTGTATGTTCCTATCCGTACTGCCAGTCACCAAGAGGGATTTATCGCGATGGTACAGCGCAGAGACGATCCCCCCCTGGATCCCGATACGCGTGAGTTGTCACAGAACCTGGCCAATCAGATTGGCGTGGTGCTGGATAACCTGAATTTGGCTTCTGAAACGCGCCAGCGTTCAGAGGAAATGCAATTACTTTATCAGATCTCATTAGATTTTAGTGAGCAAAATACGCCGCGTGACGTGCTGAATACGGTGATCAAACGTACTTTGAGCTTATTTGAAGCTCAAAATAGCAGTTTGTTCATTTATGATCCAGATACCCAGGAGTTAATTCTGTCATTAGATAGCGGGCAATTTATTGATCGTTTAGGACGTCGAGTTAAGGTGGGGCGGGATCTTGTTGGACGTGTATTTCTGAATCGTCAACCAGAGATGACCAATGACTATCGAGAACTAGAAGACTACATACCGGAACTACATGATCCTCGTTTTGCCGCTGTGTTGGCAATTCCGTTAGGCGAGTTTGGTGCTTTGTATATCCGTCGTTCTGGCGGGAGCCGTGCTGCTTTTGGAGAGCGGGATATACGTCTAGCCGGACTTTTTGCGGCGCAGGCGGTGGCTGCAATAGAAAATGCCCAATTGACGCAGGATGCTCAACGCCGTGCCGATGAGTTGGCCGAGTTATACGATGCCGGCATTGACTTGAGCACGATTCTGGATGTTTCTCAATTGCTTAATCGTGCCGCAGAACGTGCCCGGCAAGTGTTTGATGTACCCGCTGCATTGGTTTTGATTAAAGATTCCAGTTCAGATGGATACCTCAAGGGAGAAAGCGTAGATGAAACGATTCATCTGATGCCCTATGAATCGTCTACGCCGCGTCCGGGGGGAATGATGGAGATTGTTCTGCAGACACGGCAGACGCGGCTTATTCATGATAACCGGGAGCAGCCTGGACAAGAACGGTTGGTCGCGGCAGGATTATTGTCGCAGATGGTATCTCCGTTACGTATTGGTGAGGATGTGTTGGGTGCGCTTTTTGTATATGGGACGCAGACCAAACAGTTTAAAGATCGTGATTTGCAGTTACTGGAATTTCTATCTACACAAATTAGCTCTTCAATTCAGAACGCTTTGCAGTTTGGGCGTACCCAATCTGCACTTTCAGTAGTAGAGCGACAGGCACGATACCAGACAAATGTCTCGCGGGCCGTTGCTGCGTTGGCGCAAGATGGGACGAAGGCCATACCACAAGTGTTGGCGTTGTTAGGAGAGGCCGCTGACGTTGATCGTACTTATTATGCAGAAAGTATAGCCGGTCCTGAGGAAGATTATTGGCGTATAGCTGCTGATTGGGTGATAGCTGACTATCCTGAAATCCTGGAAGCTCCCGAACTGCAATATTTGCCTGTTGAAAAGTTCCCATTT
This sequence comes from Anaerolineae bacterium, assembly GCA_016931185.1. GTDB lineage: Bacteria > Chloroflexota > Anaerolineae > B4-G1 > SLSP01 > JAFGFI01. The sequence goes on along the minus strand of JAFGFI010000076.1, from coordinate 48,165 downwards.
TCCCTGGGGCAATTACAAGAAGTTGGATTCGTCCAATTGCCGGTGGAGCAGTTCCCGCCGGCAGAGCGTGAAATACTTTCTGCATTTAAATTGAGGACGATGTTGGCCTTAGCTGTAAATATGGAAGATCAATCCCCAGGGTTTTTGGGCTTGGTAAGTTCTAAGGATACACTTCTAGGTCCCGACGAGATTTCGGCATTGCAGACAGTATCAACGGCGCTTTCTAATACCCTGGCACGTGAGAATTTGCTCACGCAGGTTCAGACTTCGCTGATTGAACAAGAGGCACTCTATGTCGCAAGCGCCGCGCTTAATACTGCGCAGACCTATGAGGATATTTTAAGTATTTTGCGGGAGTACACGTTGTTGGGTGAGAATAGTCATAATGTCTCGATTAACTACTTCGATCAACCATGGACACTTGAGATACGTCCTGTGTGGATTGATGTGTTGACACGTTGGACAGAATTACCTGCATCTGTTGTGAGCCAACGCTATGCAGTGGCGGATTTTAGTTCTGCCGATCAATTATTTAATCCTGTTGCACCGGAGACGGTTGTGATTGATGACGTGGCAACGGATGCCCGGTTGGACGACAATCTGCGGGCTTTGTATCTGCATCGTTTTGCAGCGACCAGTACTATATTTGTGCCTCTGGTCGCGGGCGGTCGCTGGGTTGGGTATGTGAATGCCATTTATTCTGAACGGGCGGCGTTTTCAGAAGTAGGGCTGCGCCGTTTGGCAAGCCTGGCCGGGCAGGCGGCAGTAGCTATCCAGAACATTATGCAATTACGCACGATTCAAGCGCGCGCTCGTCGTGAGCGGATGATTCGCCAGATCACGGAACATATCCAGCAAGCTCCCGATGTGGAAAGTGTATTGCAGTCTGCTGTGCGTGAATTAGGGCGCACGTTTGGTACTTCGCGCAGTGTGGTACAGTTTCGTACCCCATCTCAGGAACAACCTGAAAATATAGAGGATGAGACTTGAAGCGCGGACTGGGGGAATGTATAAATGAGTGATAGACCGGAGATGAATAAAGAGATGGCAAATGTGTATGTTAAGGAAGGGGGCGATCTATCGTTGGCCGGTTCCACAACGGATGCCAGAACATACCAACTTCAGATTGCTGCTGAGGTTTCTGCTGCCATTACTTCAATTCTTGAGCTTAGTGTATTGTTACCCAAGACCGTGACACTGTTGTGTGAGAAACTCACGCTTTATTATGTGGGTGTTTTCTTGCGTGAGCCGCGCGTGGATGAACCTGGCGAGAGATTGGTGTTGCTTGCCATGTCCGGTGAAGAGATGCCGTCAGAATGGCATGTAGGCTATAGATTAAATCTCGATGACACCAGTATGATTGGGGCTTGTGTGTTAGCAGGTGAACCGTGTGTCGTCTCTGACCTTCAATCCCCTGACCATCGCGATTCACTATCATCTGTTTTAGTCCAGGCGCGTTCTGCAATGATTTTACCGTTGAGCAATCGTGGCCGAGTACTTGGTGCTTTGTGTTTCTATGATAAGCAACCTGCTGCTTTTGCAAATATGGACATAGCTGTGTTTCAGAATATTGCGAATCAACTCGCTGATACTGTGGCCAATGCGCAGCTTTTTGATGAAATGCAGATGGCACTGGCTGAAGCGGAAACTCTCTATCGCGCGGGACAGCGTATCTATTCTGCAACGACATTGGAAGAGATACTCCTGGTTATCGTGGAAGAGGTCTATGTCCCAGTCCTGAATCGGGTGCAATTGTGGTCCTTGGAGTATGATGCTCAAGGACAGATTGGGGGAAGTGTATTACTGGCAGTATGGTGTAAGGAGGGATATAAGACGATGCTGCCGTTGCATACCCGGGTCCGATTTGCACAGGCCCCGGAGTTTGCATTCTTGGGTTTTGATAAGCCAGTATTTACTGCTGATGCGCAGCGGGATACGCGACTGACGCCGCAAACCAGGGTTTTGTTATCAGAATCCGATATTTTGACCACTGCCTTGTTACCCTTATGGGCATCTGGCCGTCAGATAGGAATGTTGGGATTGTTTGCTGATGAGCCTTATCACTTCTCCGAGCGTGAGGTTCGTCCTTACATTGCATTGGCACATCAAGTGGCTGTGGCGCTCGAGAATTATCAACTCTTGGAGCAAAAACAAGAGACACTTGCCGAGACGGAGACACTATATCTCACGACGCAGAGCATTGGTCGGGCACAGTCTTTTGATGAGATAGTTGCCGGAGTGCGCGGTATGGCTGAGTTTATGGGCGCGAATTCTTTTTCCCTGCGTGTGGTCACCCAATGGGATGTCCAGAACGTGCCGGTATTAATGGATGTGTATGGGATGCAACAGCTAACTGATGATGACCAGGTTACTGGTGAATGGCAATCGTTTATGGTTACCGGCTGTCCGGTTTCCACGGCACTGCTGCCCTTCTTGGCCGACCCTACGCAATTCGTGCTGTTTGTGGATGCACAAGATTTAGATATTGCTATTCCTGATCCAATACGCGAGACGATGCTACAATCTGGGCACCGGGGTTCGTTGACTTCTGCCTTGGTTGCGCGGGGGAAGATAGTGGGCTTTTTCTCCTATACAACGCGTGAGCCTTTGACATCATTGCCGAGACGGTATCTTGACGTAATCCCTCGCACGTTGACCGATCAGATTGCTGTGGCCCTGGATAATTTACTATTGGTAGCCGATGCTCAGTGGCGCGCCTCCCAGCTTGAAAAACTGACACAACTTCAGATTACATTCTCCCAGGCTCAAGATGAAACCGAGATTGTCAGAGCTATCGCAGAGGGATTAGAATCTCATGATCTTTCACGTTTAACCCTCAGTTATATAGAGGTGGATATACTGGGACGACCGACGCATGCTAGTATTGCTGCAGTGTGGCCAGAGGCTGGTATTCAGCCGGATGCATACAGCCGCGAGGAGTTGCAACTTGGTGAAAGAACTGAATTAGAAAATACTCCACTGGCTATGTTTGTCGCGCGTGAGGTTGAGAATGTACACCAGGTGCAATTGATTCCGGATGTTGCCACGGATGTATCCTTGCGTGCAGAAGATCGAGACTGGTGGTCTGCGCGTGAGGTGCGCTCTTTAATGCTCATTCCCCTGTACTATGGTGGGAACATTTTGGGAGTTCTCATGGGGATTTGGGCGACCACGCATGAATTTACGGAAACTGAACGCTTTATCTTTAATCGCTTGCAGGAATCATTGGGGGCGGCCCTCAAGGTGCGCCTGACGGCCGAGGAGCAGCAGCGTGTCGCTCGCGAAAGTGAGCAGCGATTCTGGCAACTTCAGACAGCTTCCGAAGTGTCCCGCTATGCCTCGTCTATTCTTGACCCTGATGAGTTGTTGCGGCATGTGGTAGAGTTAATTAAACAGCGTTTTAATTTGTATTACGTGGGGATTTTCTTATTAGATGATTCAGGGCATTGGGCTGTATTGCGCGCTGGTACAGGGGAAGCAGGGCAGACTATGTTGGATCGCGGGCATAAATTTGAAATTGGTGGCGAATCTATGATCGGCCATTGTATTGAGATGCGTGAACCACAATTGCCCCGGGTAGTAGAGGAAGCAGAAGTACGCTACGGCAATCCTCTGTTGCCTGAAACCCGTTCTGAAATTGCTTTTCCCCTCATTAGCGGTGGGCGCGTTTTGGGCGCGGTCACGATCCAATCTACGGAGCCGAATCACTTTGATGATCAGGACATTATCGTATTGGGAACCATGACGGATCAGATTGCCAACGCGATTGCCAACGCGCGGTTATTTGTTGAATCTCAGGCGCGCCTGGATGAATTGCAACGTTTGCAGCAGCGTTATGCAGTGGAGACTTGGCGTGGGTATGTTGATCAGCAGGATGTGTTTGGATTCGCGTATGACTTGAATCAAGTGACACCATTGGATATGCCCGTTTCTTCTTCTCTCTTTGTATCCGATTGGGGATATGATTCGGATATCCGTATCCGGCGTGATACTAGTACAAGGGAGATCCCCCCCTCAGATTCCGGCGGTCATCCAGATACCCGCGACCTCCGTGTTGCGCGAGATGAAGGGGGTGGCAATGGTTCTTCCGGTGTTGGTGTAGAGGCTGCGATCAGGATGCATGGTGCGCCAGTGGGTGTACTGAGTTTTGAGGCCGGCGAAGAGGCTCGGGAATGGTCCGAGGATGAATTGGCGATTCTGGAGTCGGTACGCGATCAAGTTGAACTGGCTTTGGAAAACCGTTTACTTTTTGAGCAATCACAGCGCGCGTTAGCAGAAACACAACGGCGAGAGGCAGAAGTGCGCTTTTTGCAAGAGGTGGCTGCTTTCTTGAACGAAACGGAGGATATAGTTGCGGCACAGGATGAGTTATTAGAGCGTTTGAAGACATTTATCCCCGTAATGCTGCTGACTTTGACTTCGTATGACAGTGATAATCGGGTCATTTTACAGTTGGAATCTGGCGCGCAGATTTCCGAGGTACAGACTGAGTGGACCGGTGTACAGCTTGCTGCGAGCAGTGGCCCCGCGTGGGTAATTCGTGAAAATCAACTTTTGGTGGATGACGATATTCGCGCGCGGCGGCGCTTTTCAGAAGATGAAGCATTGATTGAACAGGGGGGTGTGTCGCGTATTATTATCCCCCTACGACTTGGCCCACGCACCCTGGGAACATTGGGGATGGTCTCAGATCAGGAAAGTGTCTTCTCACGTTCAGGTGTTTTAACCATATTACAGCAGTTAGCGGCCCAGATTGCGTCGGCAATGGAGCGTGCTAATTTGTTCCGCCAGACGCGTTCTGCATTAGGAGAATCCCAGGCGCTTTATAGAGCCAGCAGTACGTTAGCCCAGGCTACCTCTTACGATGCAGTGTTGCGCGGTATTATTGAACACACGTTACTCTCCCGTCCGGCTCGCGCAGAATTAGGATTATTGATCCCCGACCCGGAGACGAAGAAAAAGGACGTTTTACAAATTGTAGCTGCGCTGAGTACTGACCCTGAGTATCCGGCAGCCAGTGTAGAGACACGGATTGCTATTTCTGAGTGGCCGGCCCTGGTGATGCTGGGCGCCGGAACACAATTTATCTGTGAGAACGTAGAATCGGATCCTCGAATGAGTTTGTCGCGTCAGTATTATCTTACTCAGGGAGTCCACGCAATCATCCTGGCTTCTTTGGAGGCAAGTGGTGAGCAGATAGGTGTTCTGCAGATCAGATTTTCTGAGCCTTATCATCCGACAGAGTTGGAAAATCGTCTGTATGATGTTACCTCGCGGCAAGCGGCAGTGGTTTTGAGGAACCGGCAACTTCTCCAGGAGTCTGAATTGCGGGCCGAGCAGTTGTCGGCAGCGGTGCAGATGGCAAACTTAACAACTTCCATTATGGAGCGCGATGAATTGCTGCGCACATCCGTGTCGTTTTTCCAAGATCAATTCCGTTTGTACTATATGGGTATCTTTTTATTAGATCAGGTAGGGCAATGGGTTGAGTTGCGTGCCGCTACAGGTGAACAGGGTAAGCAGTTAATGCAGATGGGATTCCGGTTGGAGGTCGGAGGCGGTTCGTTGATCGGGCAATGTGTCACGCAGATGAAAACACACTTTTCTATGGATGTGATGAAAGAGAAAGGATATTTCCAAAATCCATTGTTGCCCGATACGCGCTCGGAAGTAGCGTTGCCGTTGGTGAGTCGAGGACAGGTTATCGGCGCGATGTCGGTGCAGCGTGATCAACGCTTTGCGTTTACCGAGGATGATATTTCAACATTGGAATTGATGGCCAATCAGCTTGCCAATGTTATTGAAAGTCTTAACTCTTATGAGCGTACACAAAACACACTGACCGAAACGACCGCGCTCTATCAGATTGTGCAGCGTGTTTCTGATGCACGTACTGCGGCAGAAGTGTTCCGTGTTGCAGTTGAGGGGATTTCGCAGCGTGAGGAGGCAGATTTAGTGGTGGCGGGCATATTGGTGCCCCCGGAGGAACCCAAGACTTTGATGATTGTGAATAGTTGGGATCGTGAAAAATTGCAGTTCCCGATAATTGAATTCCCGTTGGAAAAAATCCCTCGACTCTACGAATCACTGCGTATGCAAAATCGTTTTACTTCTACAGATGCGACTCAGGATCCGATGGTCGACCCTTATGTTCGTGACATTTATCGCCGGCTAGGGGTGCGAGCGATGGCGGCATTCCAACTGGATATTCGTGGTTTGCAATATGGAACTATTATGGTTCATAGCCGTAAAGCTACCGAGTTCTCCACGGCTGAGTCACGATTCTATGAGAACATCGCGCGCCAGGCTTTCGTGGCTTTGGAGAGTTTGAACTTGGTCGAGACAACGCAGGCTGAGGCGGAGCGACGTGCTATTTTAAATGAGGTATTACAAACGGCCTCCAGGGCGTTGGAACCATTTAACTTGATGCGCGATGTAGGGCAGGTCGTTGCCCGGCGTTTAGAAAGGCCTGTGATGATGTGGCGTTGGGATGGAGAGGTAGCGGCGGTAGTGTCAATCCACAGTGCGAGTGGCAGGTTAATCTCGGAGCAGATGTCCGCATCTGCCTCTACAGAAATCCCGGCTGGTCGTATTCCTTTTATTGATAAGGTTATTCGTACTCGCCAGGCAGTACATACTTCTATCGTTAAGCAAATGGATCAGCTTATGTTGTCATCAGTAATTCACGATTCATTACCGATGGAGGAGGTCTTTGCAGTCCCCTTGTTAGCGCGTGGAGAGACGGTGGTGGGCGTGATGGTGTTGGGGCGTCAGCCAGGACAGGACGCGATTACGGATGATCAGAAAGGATTTATTCAAGACGCAGCCTTAAATATCGGTGTTACGTTGGTAACTGCCCGGTTGTATCAAGAGGCGCAAGACACGGCAGAAAAACTTAAAGAGGTTGACCAGCTTAAAAATGAATTCCTGGCAAATATGTCTCACGAGTTGCGCACGCCGTTGAACTCTATTATCGGTTTCTCTCGAGTGATTTTGAAGGGTATTGATGGCCCCCTTACTGAGATGCAGAAAACTGATCTGAATGCCATTTATCAGAGCGGTCAACACTTGTTGAATCTAATTAACGACATCCTGGATCTTTCCAAGATTGAGGCCGGTAAGATGGAATTTGTCTTTGAACCGACCGATCTTAAGGATATTTTCCGTGGTGTGATGTCTACTGCGATTGCGTTAGTTAAGGATAAACCGGTGGAGTTGTTGACCGAGGTGCCGGAGAATCTCCCGATTGTGTTAGCAGATTCCCGCCGTATTCGCCAGGTTGTGTTGAACCTGGTATCTAATGCGGCTAAGTTTACGGATCAAGGATTTATCAGAGTGGGGGCTACCTATGATGATTATCAAGTGATCATCAACGTTCAAGATACAGGTATTGGTATTCCTGCTGATAAAATTGACGCGGTCTTTGAACAATTTAAACAGGTTGACTCCTCATCAACGCGCAAGTATGGGGGTACCGGCCTAGGTGTGCCATTAAGTAAGAAGTTTGTTGAGCAACATGGCGGGGATATGTGGTTGGAAAGTGTTGTGGGGGAGGGGTCTGTATTTTATTTCTCGCTGCCGATTGAGGGGCCGTCGGCAGTTAAACCCGAGAAAGAAGAGGATGAAGCGTCGACTGAGGCCAAGACCTACCATACTGTGCTTACAGTGGATGATGATGAACGCGTGATTACACTTTTCCGTCGTTACTTGGAGAAGCACGGGTACCGGGTATTTGGTTTGACCGATACCACGCGAGTGCTCGAAGAGGCCAAACGTCTCAAACCTTACGCCATTACACTGGATATTATTATGCCCAATAAGGATGGGTGGGCTTTGATCCGTGAACTAAAGGCTGATCCTGACACCAGTGATATTCCTATTATTGTCTGTAGCGTGGTGAGCGAGACGGATAAGGGTCTAAGTATGGGGATTGCGGATTACTTGGTCAAGCCTTTCTCGGAACACGATTTGTTAGAAGCCCTGGAGCGTTTGGAGAAAGATACGCAGGATGGTTATGTCCTATTGGTGGATGATAATCCAGACGATCGTCAGTTGTTGCGTCGTATCCTTGAAAATGCGGCGTATGAGGTGATTGAAGCGGACGGTGGAGAGAGTGCGATCGCTCAGATCCAGATGAAGACGCCAAGTTTGGTGGTATTGGATTTAATGATGCCTAATATTGATGGTTTTGCAGTGTTAGAGAATCTAAAGTCCGGTGAATCAACGCGCCACATCCCGGTCATTGTGGTGACGGCGAAAGAACTAGATCCTAAAGAACGCGAGCATTTACAACAACGGGTGGCATCCTTATTAGAGAAGGGAATTTTCGATCAAAATCAGTTGCTCCGCGATGTCGCGACGGCGTTGAATCGCCTATCTGTGGGACAGGTCAATAAATAAGTTATTTGCTAAATTTACTCTATGGTGTAAAATGGCGGCAATTTGTAGGTGTGGATTTGATTTCAGGTTAGCTCAAACAACTTTTATTAGGAGGTTACCACTATGGCTTATGTAATTACGAGTTTGTGTAAGATGGAAGCGAAATGCGCGGAAGTGTGCCCCGTTGAGGCGATTTCAAAGGGAGAGACGCAGTATTATATTAATCCGGATGAATGTATTGAATGTGGTTCTTGCGAGGCTGAATGTCCCCATGAGGCTATTTTCCACGAAGATGATGTGCCGGCCGAGTATCAGGCCGCCATCGCGGAGAATGCTGCTTTTTACGCGTAGAAATTGTGGGTGTTTAGAAACGGCCAACTATGTTGGCCGTTTTTTGTGACATGTTCAGGTGACGTAAATAGGACTGGGGAAAATCCAGCCAACTTTGCGTAGTTTGTAGCGGCGGTAAACTTCAACTCGGTAAATTCCTGGTTCGACGGAGGTATAACGTAATTCGGTACCCCGCACCATTCTTACTCGTTGCCCATCTCGCAATAAGTGTATTTCACCGCGCGTGGGTAGACTGACATATAATGTAACAGCGCCTAGTCGTTTGAGTTCTTCACCCGGCATAGCTTGTGCTGCACCGCTCTGCGCAGTGAAACGAAACCCACGTGTAGAACGTGGGAGATCATATCCTACCCAAGTACGCCCCGCGCGCAGTGCTTCATAAATTAAGGCTTTGTCGTGTTCCAGTTCTAGTTTGAGTGGCCCTCGCGTCAGAATATGCGTATTCACACAACGGAACAGGTATTCATAGGGGAAGAGCGTGCGTTTGAGTGGTCCCATAGTGTATGTACTGCCGTGTGCATCGGCTCCGCCGATGGCCGCGAGCCGCTGCCCTTTGTGGAGCAGTTCATTCCACAGGCGCAAGGTGGCATGGTTAGGTCCCCGGATGCCCCATTCGGGGCGAAAGGCGTAAATCAGAGCGGCTAGGTTTGACCATAGCAATCCTTTAAATTCTGACATATAGTTCCATATTTCTAGCCCGGTTATTCCCTCTACCGGCCAGTCTGTCCACGGGATAGCTGCCAATTCGTTCATAAGGGGACTGGACTTTTCGACCGGGTGAGCGATGTAACAGAACCCATGTCGCTCTTGAACGGTGCGAATGAGTGTCTGCGGGCTCCCGAAGCTATAGGGCGCCATTTCTTGTTCTGCATTGTAAACTAATAAATGGTTGCTTTGTGGCCGTCTTCGCACATTATGAATTTCCTCTCCGATTAAGATTAAGGTGCGTCTATAATAGCCTTCCAAATCCTGAGGCCATATATTGTGATCGGTCACAATGATAAAATCAAGCCCGGCAGCGTTGGCCGCTTGCGCAATGTCCTGATGGCTGGCTTTTCCATCAGAATAGCTGGAATGGATATGTAAATTGCCGATATATTCGCGGTATGGTTCCATAGAATGGAATCTTAGAGGCAATGACGAATTTGTCAAATGTGTGGGTAGTAGTAAACTTGCTCTAATTATGATTGTTTTTTACTTGGGAACGGTTCCACCGTTCCAAATTTTTGTAAAGGAGAAATTGTTATTATGGCGGTCTTACGTTTTATTGCTGTAGATTTGGGAGGAACACAAATTCGGACGGCCCGTTACACGGCTGATGGTGTGCAAGAAGCGCGAGTGGCGATGTCTACCGGGTCTGAAGATGGGATGGATTTTGTATTGCGGCGTGTTCGCTCTGCTATTCGTCAGGTTTGGCCGTTGGAGGGACCTGTTGCCGCGATCGGAATAGGAGTGCCTGGACCGGTGGATTACAAGCACGGAATTTTGCGCTTTGCCCCGAATTTGCCTGAGAGCCAAAACATACCCTTTCGTAATTTATTGGTCAATACATTTGGCGTCCCTGTGTTTGTGGGCAACGACGCTGATGTGGCAGCTCTGGCCGAACACCGTTTTGGGGCGGGACAGGGTGTGTCAGATATGATTTATATGACGATTAGTACCGGCATCGGCGGTGGTATGATATTCAACAATCGTTTATTTACAGGGGGAAATGGTTTGGGCGGTGAGATAGGACATATTACACTTGATATCCATGGACTTAAGTGCGGTTGCGGCAATTATGGCTGTCTGGAAACATTGTCTTCGGGAACAGCTATCGCCCGGCAAATGCAGGAACGGATAGCGGCTGGTGAGTTTTCGGTGTTAACTGAGAGGGTTGGGGGAGACATATCCAAGATCACGGCAAAAGAGGTTAGTATGGCCGCTCAGGAAGGGGATGAACTGGCGAAATCCGTCTTTGAGCAAGCTGGGATCTATCTGGGTACAGCGATTGTGAGCTTAATGTATATGTTGAATCCCTCACTGTTTGTTTTGGGGGGAAGCGTCACGAAAGCCGGGGATTTGTTATTTGGCCCGGTGCAAAGCGTGATTACAGAACGCGCACCAGCCATATATCAGGCTCAGACCCGTGTTGTGCCAGCGCAGCTCGGGGCAGATGTGGGATTGTGGGGGGCATTGGCTCTTTGCCTGATGGAATTAGAGTTATAGGACTTGTCTGGCTGGTATGTCAGGAGGGGGAATGAATCGTCTGTTAATGGTGTTGGCGATAGTATTGTTGCTTTCTGTGATAGTGATGGGTTGGGCCTTAATACCGGCGATGGAGAAAACTTTTGTGCCGGGCGTTTGGGTTTGGGATTTATCATTGGCAGGAATGTCTCCCTCAGAGGCTTATACCCATCTTGCGGTCACTTTACCTATTCAGCAGCCCAACGTGATATTGGTCGGCCCGGAGGGTCAGCGTTGGTCCCTTTCGCCAGCAGATCTGGGGATATCGGTTGATTTACCCGCGACGTTGGCGCGGGCGTATGCTATTGGACATTCTGGAAGTGGAGTTACGGTGCTGTTGGAGCGTTTAGATGTTATGTATCATGGGGAGCGGCTTTCACCCATATTGGTCTGGGAGCAAGCCCACGCAATATCCCGCTTGCACGCTATCGCGGCAGAGGTGGCGCGCCCGGCATCAGATGCGTACATTCGTTCGGAGGGCACGGCATTGTATCTGGAGTCGGGGGTAGTAGGTCGTCAGATGGAAGTCTCTGCAACATTGGATGCTTTACTACCCGCGTTATTTGCACTACAGCCCGTGGAATATGTGGTGCCATTGACCGAACTGCAGCCGCAGATTACCGATGAGGTCGTTTCCCAGGCATTGGGGATTGCAAATGCGATACTTGCGGAACCCTTGACCTTATTGGTGGCAGACCCCAGGGAGGGCGATCCTGGCCCCTGGACGGTTTCACCAGAGGTAATGGCCGAGATGTTGCGCGTGGATATTAAAGTGGGTGAAACATGGGTGGGATTGGATGAGACGGCTTTGGGTGAATTTTTTTCTCCGTTGGAGATGGCACTCTATATTGAGCCAAAAGACGCGCAATTTCATTTTGACCCAGAAACATCGCAGCTTATTCCGTTGACGGATGGGTATGTGGGCCGGGCTTTGAGTGTGACGGCATCTATCACAAAGATCAACGAGATGTTACATGCCGGCCAGCATTTTGTGCCTTTGGTGTTTGATGTGATACCGACGGCTTATCCAGATACGATCACGGCAGAAGAACTTGGAATTCGAGAGTTAGTGGCGGTGGGGGAGTCTTATTTTACGGGTTCTTCTTCCGCCCGTGATAAAAATATTCGTTTGGGGGCGTCGAAATTTGACGGGATTATGGTGGCCCCGGACCAGGTTTTTTCATTTAATGAATATTTGGGAGAGGTAACACCGGAGGAAGGATATGATGAATCCTATGTCATTATCGGGAACCGTACTGTGCCGGGCGTGGGCGGGGGAATTTGTCAGGTTGCTACAACAGCTTTTCGCGCTGCCTACTATAGTGGTTTGCCGATCATTGAACGTTGGCCCCATGCGTATCGTGTAGGGTACTATGAATTGGGAGGGTATGGGCCGGGATTTGATGCAACGGTTTATTCTCCATTGGTGGATTTCCGTTTTGAGAACGATACCCCCTATCATATTTTAATCCAGACAGAAGCTGATGCCGCGCGCGCGCGGCTGCGATTTCTCTTTTATAGTACCGATTCAGGGCGTGTTGTCGAGCAGATTGGTCCGGAGTGGGGGGAATCCATTCCACCAGGACCGGATGTGTATGAATTTGATCCAGAGATGCCTGCTGGCACTTATGAACGGATCGAGAACGCGCACAATGGCCTCAACGCGACGTTAAAACGAGTGGTGAAGGATGCCAATGATAATATCCTATATCAGGATACCTTTGTAAGTAATTTTGTCCCCTGGTCGGCACGCTATCGTTTTGGCCCGGATTTTGTGCCTCCCACAGATGCGGAAGTGATAGGTCTGGAAACGGATACGGATGAGTAGGACGATAATAAAACATCCCCACTTGGAAAGAGCGGGGATGTTTTATTAGAGTTAGGTTTTACATTATCACTTTACACCGGGGGGAGCGCACTCTCCGGTTTAACCCAGGCCTGTAATTCGATACTCAAGTGTTGCACAAAGCTGTTTGGGGGAAGATTGCCCTGGGCATACTCAAGTTCCTTAACGCGCGCGCGCACGCGCAGCGCGGTTGTTTCCAGCATAATTTCCGCTCCAACTTTGAGGATCTCTATTTCACCCTTGGGCGCTAACTTGGCACTCAAATCCGGGTCGGCGGATGCGTATTGGCTGGCTAATACAGTTGTTACCGTCCGAATATCGCTTTTATCAAAGAGCCAGGCCTCAAACGCTGTAACTTTTTTAGGATCGCCCGTGCCAATAGTTTCAGAGATGCCGATGCCACATTCTCCTAAGAAGTCATTTCCGATTTCGATACTGAAAGAAGGATCGAAGTAATCATCTCCCAGTACATAATTGGTAGTAAAGGACTTCACCGGGGGTTCTGTCTCTTCAGCAAAAACTGGTGCTTCGGAAATCATTGCCACATTCTCGCCCGATATAGCACCGGTTGTTATCCCTCCTTGCTGTATTTCGCGGCGCGCTGCCATTCGTTTAAGGAGGTAGAAGATGAGAAGCACTACAATAAATACTAACAACAAGAAAAATAGAAGTGTGAGCCAGGGGCTTCCGGTTTTGGACACTGTCTCTTCTTCTCCCTCAATACCCCTAATAAGATCAAGCTCTTGTTCCAAAACTTGTAATCCTAATTTTTGATCTGGGGTCAGGTGCCAGTACGTACCGTCATTTTGCGCGGTTTGGATATCCTTGACGAGTTGGTCGGGTTTGGCCAACCAGATGATGGCCTTATTTTTTTCTAAATCCAGCCCTAGTTGACCGCGCACTTTATCTATATCTCTGAGGCGCATATAATCATCGGCGACATAAGCCAGGTAGTAGGAACGATAAATTGGGTGCAAACTACCGGGCGAAGCATTGTACCAGGAGGCAGCAAAGGGTCCCCAGGCCAAAACCAGTCCGATTGCGAGTCCTAACACAAGGGAAATAGTAATTTTATATTTGTCCCAGATAGGTTGAATTTTAACCATAACAGTAGCAAAAAGCTTAAAGAAAGCGGCGAGTATATCAGTGAATATGTTGTTTAACTTCGACATGGCAACTCCCTTCTCGTGGTATGATGTAATTACATGCTTCTATAAAGATTACCATATAATTTTACTAAACGCAACTACATGCAGACTCACGCACTAAATTATTAAAGCTATAATATCACAGAAAGGAAATGAGTGCAAATAAAGAGAAATCCTTAACGCACCTTTACTCATGGTATAATCACCTAATCATTTTAGAGGTGGGCAAGGTTCAGAAACCTTGCTTTTTATCCTTACACTTTTACGCCTGATAGGGCATAGAGGGTAAAGGTAACTTGAACCGTCCCTAGAGGTAATATGATAAATTGGCGTATGATGATCCAAAATCTATTGGAAGATAGCCCGGCGCGGGGCGTGTTCTTCACGCGTTATCGTTGGTTGTTGGTCGGTGTGATGGCTCTGTTGTCTGTTGCCATCGGGATTGGGGGAGGGTGGTTGATCACTGAGGTTGGCGTAGTGCTGGTTGCGGCCTTGGTCATAGGGATGGGATACTTTTTCTGGTCACTACGCGATATTGGGATAGCCTATTTGGGTGTCATTGGCATAGTAACGTTGTTGCCGTTTGGGTCTCTGCCCTTTAGTATAGGATTTACCCCTACTTTTTTGGATCTCGCGTTAGGGGGCTTGTTTTTTGTGTGGGTGCTTCCTTATATACTGGGTGAGGAGTCACGTTTTATTATGACACCGTTAGGTGGGCCAATTTTGGCCTTTGCGTTCCTGGCGGTAGGAACCTTTGTCGCCGGGCTGTCTCACAGTGCATTGACGAGTTATCTGATCCGGCATTTTGCGGAAGTTCTGCTGAGCATTGCACTCTTTTATTTGGTGGTGAACACGCTGCGTGATGTCCGTGGCCTGGAACGTGTGATGACATTTTTGATTCTGGGGGCATCGGCGGCGGCGTTTTTGGGGATTATCCTTTACTTTCTCCCCGATACATTGACCATACGGTTACTCTCTGCCCTCGCGCGTTTTGGTTATCCTTCTGGATCGGGTGTGTTGCGTTATATTCGTGATGATCCAGAATTGATGCAGCGCGCGACATCTACTTCAGTGGATCCCAATATTTTAGGAAGTTTGTTGAATGTCACTATCGCAATGACACTGCCGCAGTTGTTTTCCGAGCGTCCTGTGTTGCCGCGTTGGTGCATCGTTGCCCTTTTGGGCGTGATGGGCCTGGGGCTAGGGTTGACCATTTCCCGCGCGGCTATGTTGGGCGTCGCCGTTGCCGCCGCCGTTATTGCCCTGATGCGCTACCGGAAATTGTTGTGGTTAATGGGATTTGCTGCTGCTTTGCTGCTGGTATTACCGTGGACGCAATCCTACATTCTTCATTTTGTAGAGGGTTTTCAATTACAGGATCTTTCTACCCAAATGCGGATGGGGGAATATAAGGATGCCCTTATTCTCATTCAGCGCTACCCCCTGTTGGGGGTAGGATTTGCCGGCGCGCCGGATATTGACATTTATATCAACGCGGCCAGTCTCTATTTGATGGTCGCCGGGCAAATGGGACTGATTGGGTTAGCAGTCTTTCTGCTGATTGTGTTTTTGTTGTTAGTGCGGTTTTGGCAATTGCGCGTTCTGGCGTATAATTTGCCCGGTATAGAGCCACTCTGGTATGGCGTCCACGCGGCTATGATCGGTGGGTTGATCGGGGGGGGGTTGGATCGCTATTTTTTCAGCCTGGACTTTCATCATTCCGTGACGCTTTTTTGGTTACTGTTAGGATTGGCTGCTGCGGCTTCGCACTTAGTTGAGATGCAATCCTCTCCTCATAAGTGGTGAATAAGTAGTTTTTTTTGGTTTTTTCTTGCTCTTTCTTTTAGCTTAGAGTATACTTATTTAAAGTTATAATTTTCATTTTTAGGAGGTCCCTCTAATGAAACTCTCATGCTTACAGGAAAATATATCCAAGGGACTTGGTATTGTGGGCCGGGCCGTGCCCTCACGCACCACAATGCCGATTTTGGGTAATGTTTTGTTGGCGACCGATCATGGGCAGCTCAAACTTGCGGCAACCAATCTAGAGTTAAGTGTTGTGAATTGGGTCGGAGCGCGGGTGGAGACGGATGGCGCGGTCACGGTTCCCGCGCGTAACTTTATTGATCTTGTGAATTCCCTGCCCCAAGATCAGGTGGATTTGACGCTGGACGAGGAAACCCTTTCCCTGGCGTTGACGTGTAGCTCGGTGAAAGCCAGCTTCCGGGGGATTTCCGCCGAGGAATTCCCTATGGTGCCTGAGCCGCAGGAAGGCGATGGTTTTGCCGTGGAGTCCGGTGACTTACGTAAGGGGTTGGTACAGGTGACGTTCGCGGCCTCTACAGATGATAGCCACCCGGTCCTTACCGGTGTATTGGCGGAATTCAATGAAGATACCCTGACGTTAGCGGCCGCCGATGGCTTCCGGCTTTCTGTGCAGAATATCCCACTCATTCACCCGGTACCCCAGCCGTTTAGCGTAATTATTCCCGCGCGTGCCCTCTCAGAGTTGATGCGCATTATCGGTAATGACGACGAACCCTTAACAATTTCTACCACGCGCCAACACAACCAAATCTTGTTTCAATTTACCGATACGGTGTTGAATTCGCAGTTGATTGATGGTAATTTCCCGGATTACCGGCGTATCATTCCCCCTTCTCATGGGACTACGGTGGTCTTTGGGCGCGAGGAACTGCTCCAGGCCTGTAAGCGAGCGGCGATCTTCGCGCGTGAGGCGGCCAATATCGTCACGTTGGCCATTACCCCGGGGCAAGTGCTGGTAACGGCAGATTCGGCAGAATCAGGACAGGGATCTACTACTTTGATGGCCAATGTGGAGGGTGGGGAGTTAGAGATTGCCTTTAATGTGCGTTTTATGATAGATGTTCTTTCTGCTCTGGATACACCCCAAGTGGCATTGGAACTGAATACCCCTACTAGTCCTGGTGTGATTAAAGCGATTGGGGATGACGCATTTATTCATGTGGTGATGCCGATGCACCTAGGTCGCCGCTGAGATCAGTATAAAAAATAACACTGTACTTCATAAACAGGGCAGGCCCATAAGGAACATGGCGTTTCTTGAAGCAGCCCTGTTTTATCTTTGTGAATTTGGATGTGTGGGATATGGATAAAGTAGAAAAACAATCGTTTTATGAATTGGTGCCAGAGGATTTGTGTTGTAAATGTAATCCTGAAGTATTTGATTTTCATGACACCGGTGAATTGTCTTACAGGCCTTTGATTATTGGGCAAGAACGGGCTGTGGATGCGTTGCAATTTGGCTTGGATATAGGTAGCCCCGGATTTAACGTATTTGTGATGGGGATCGCTGGCACAGGGCGACATTCGATTTTAAAACGTATTCTTAAGGATATTGCGACACAAGCGGAGACGCCAGATGATTGGGTGTATGTCAATCACTTTGTGACCCCTGGTGCGCCGCGGGCGATCAGTCTGCCGCCGGGCATGGGGGTACAGTTCCGCGCGGATATGGAGCGATTCAATGCTGAGTTGATTGAGCGTCTGCAGCACGTGTTCGAGACCGACCAATATGCTGAAGCGCGTGAGCGTTTAGAACAAGATTTGCGTAGTGCAGAATTGTCGGAATTAACGACGGTGGAGCAACTTGCCCAGGAACAGGGCTTTGCACTGGTGCGTTCGCCGTCGGGACTTTACCTGGCACCGATGCAGGAGGGTGAAATTCTCACACCGGAGATGTTTAGCCAACTGTCGGTGGAGATACGCACTGAGTTAGATCAGATACACGACGATTTGCAGGACTTACTGAATGGCGCGCTACGCCGTTTTCGTGAGCGTGAGCGACAGACGCAGGCTGAAATAGAGCACCTGGATCGTGAAGTAGCTGGCTTCACCATTGAGCCACTGTTGCGCGATCTGGTAGAGAAATATGCCGGGCAAGCCGAGATTCAGATTTATCTAAATGAAGTGCGCAAAGACGTCATAGAAAACGTGACCGCATTTCGGGGAGAAGGTGACAGTGACACGGAAGAGGAGGGTGGATCCTTGCTCTCTATCCCGGTGAACCAGCGGTATCGCGTCAATCTCTTGGTTGACAATAGCCATACCCAGGGGTCTCCCGTTATTTTTGAAGAAACTCCCTCTTATGACAGGTTGTTCGGTCGTATTGAGTATGATATGCGTTACGGGATGACGGTGACAGATTACACCCTGATTCGCGCCGGCGCGTTGCACCGCGCGAATGGGGGCTACCTGGTATTGGATGCAGAGACGTTGTTGGAAACCCCTTATGTTTGGTCGGGCCTGAAGCGCGCGTTATTCAGCGGAGAAATCCGTATTGAATCTCCTGACGGGCAACAACTTGTGCGCACGGTTACACCGGAGCCGGAACCTATTCCCTTGCAAGTGAAAATCATCTTACATGGACTTCCAAGCACCTATTACGCACTTTACGATTACGATGAGGAATTTGCCAAACATTTTAAGGTACAGGTTGATTTTCGCGCGGAGATGGCGCGCACCCTGGAATCTGAGCAGGCTTATGCGCATTTCATTCGCGCGTTAAGTGAAGAAGAACATCTGTTGCCTTTTGAGTCTCTGACAGTCGCGCGCGTAGTGGAATTTGGGGCGTGGTTGTGTGAGCACCAGGAAAGATTGAGTACGCAGTTTGGGCAGGTAGCCGATCTGGTGCGGGAGGCATCTTACTGGGCCAGAAAATCACAACGGGTAATTGTACAACAAGATGATGTGTTGAGGGCGTTACGGCAACGTAAACAGCGAGCCAATTTGACTGAAGAATTGGCGCGACGCGAAATCCTGGAGGAACATATCCTGGTCACCACAGAGGGTTGTGCCATAGGCGAGGTAAATGGATTGACCGTGATCGCTTTGGGGGGATACAGCT
The DNA here is from genome assembly GCA_016931185.1 of Anaerolineae bacterium. Classification (GTDB taxonomy): domain Bacteria; phylum Chloroflexota; class Anaerolineae; order B4-G1; family SLSP01; genus JAFGFI01. The sequence goes on along the minus strand of JAFGFI010000076.1, from coordinate 29,327 downwards.
TTGGAGTGCCGTGCCGGATTACAGCGCGTGCTTACGTAGGACGCGGTAACGTAATGGATATTTATCGTGAAATAGAATTGGGAGGGCCGATTCATAGCAAAGGCGTCTTAACTTTAATCGGCTACTTTGGCGGGCACTACGGTACACGTCACTCGCTTTCGATGGAAGCGAGTCTGAGCTTTGAGCAAATGTACAGTGAAATTGATGGCGATAGCGCGTCCTCGGCGGAACTCTATGCATTGATTTCTGCCCTTTCTGGGTTTCCCTTGCGTCAGGACCTTGCGGTTACAGGGGCTGTGGATCAAGTTGGACGTGTTTTGCCGATAGGGGGCGTGAATGAGAAGATCGAGGGGATCTTTGAAATCTGCCGCGCGCGCGGATTGACCGGTAAACAGGGCGTCATTATTCCTCGGAGAAACCTCAAAAATTTGATGTTAGTGGAAGATGTGGTGGCTGCCGTGCGTGCCGGCAAATTCCATATATATGCGATTGATACGATAGATGCCGGATTGGAATTGCTTACTGGCAGACCGGCGGGCACGCGTGGGCCAGATGGAACATTCCCTTCTGATTCTGTACACGCGGCGGTTGAAGCGCGATTACAGTCATTTACAGAGTTAGTACGGGAAGAAAAGGCCACTTCCGACTGAGGAACAGACGGCGACAGATGGTGATTATCTAATTCGATGTTGCGATTTTTGGAGTTTTGTGCTATGCTCTTGAGTAGGCTAGGTAGCCTGTCTCGCAATTGAACGGTTCGTCGTAACAACTTTATGTGAAAGGAGATGATATGAACCTGTTAACGAATCCTAATTTTGTTGAAGGACACCATCACCAGGATAATATCCCTGAAATTGTTGTGCCTAATGGATGGTATCTCTATTGGATAGATCGTGAGAAGTTTCCCGGCAGTGAAAGTGTCGCTTACCGGCCTGAGTCGGTGGTCTGGAACATTATCGATGCGCCAGAGCATGAGAAAACATTGTTTTTCCTGAGTGGGAATTATTGCTGGAAGGTTTTTAAACCCTTCGCTCCCCTGTACTTTGCAGCTATGCAGAAGGTATCAGGCCTAGTCCCCGGTACAACTTATCGCTTTAACGCCCAGGTCTTCCCCGACATCGTTACGGGATACAAGGATGGCAGGAAAGTTTGGCCTGACGATATCTGGTCGGCTGAGGCGCGCGTGGGATGGAGTACACCGGATAAACCCTGGCCGCGTGGGCAGGATGGTGACATTAACTGGTCAGAGTGGTTTAATGTCTACAGTGAGAATTTCGAGTTCGGTAAGTATAATGACATTTGGGTTGAGTTTACGGCTCCCGTAGGTGAGATACAGGTCTGGTTGGAGACCAAAGCCAAATGGGGATTTGAGAACAACTGGTTTATGGATGCATTCACCCTGGAGCCGATGAGTGGCGGCCCTTCAACTGTGACACCGCCCCCCGGAGGTGGCCCGACGCCTCCCCCGGTTGAACTCCCTACGCACCCCAAACCGGGTTCCGGTCGTGGTGTGCCCAGGACTCAGTACGAGCGTATTTATTTCCTGTTACCGAAAAACTTGCCGGCAGAAATGTTCCAGGCTGCGGTAAAGGTGGCGCAGGATATGGACGCGACGGTGGGCTTCTCACCGGATGACGCCGGCATCGGAGATTTGGATGAGCGGCGTGTGATTTGCGTCAGCCCGGAGCGCATTGGCACGGGCATGAGTCAGGCGTGGTTTGATAATTTCTATCCGGGTGTGAAATTCACGGCGATTGCGTATGCCAGCAGCGCCTCTGACCTGGAAGCGCAACTACGGGCGGTTTTCCTGGCTTAAAACACGGGATGGTTTAAGTTACCCTGAGCAATGCAGGTGAAATGCGCCCTACCTGGGTTGAGTAGTCCCTAACGACAAAGCCTCCCAAGCACTGGGAGGCTTTGCTGTTGAACCTCTTCATGTTAACCGCTTTTTATCTCTACCCCTTTGATTGTATAGTAAAAGGCTAAGGATTCGCTCATTCCTTCCCGGATGCGTCGCTGCATCTGGTCCATCACATCCACAAACACCCGGCCTTGTTCTTCTTTGGGGCACAGTACGCCCAAACGTGATTTTCCGCTTGACGCATTAACGACCCATTCCCCATTAAAACGGCGGCGAAAGGTTTCGCCCAGGAACGCTCCCCAGACGGTAATGATCTCACCTGAGGGTTTGGGAAACTGGCGTAGATGGCGGTCTACCCATTCATCGAGCAATTGTAGTCCAACTGCGTTATATTCTACATCCACACCGGCAAACCGGCTAAGACTGAGGCGAGCGCGTTCGGCTAATTCGGTTAGCTGACGCGCCTGTTTGGGCGGAACAAATTGAATTGGACGTTTTGCCATTTCATCCTCTTTGTGTAGGTGCCTTGGTTATTATTAGTAGAGTCCGGCTAATATTTAAAGTATAGCATACTTGATCGAAGCTGCAAATTCTTGAATAAGATCACTCGTAACCTTGCTTTTGTGCAAAGCGAGGCGGGTTGAATTCGTCAATGAAAAATGCGTAAGGCATAAGCGTTTTTTACGCATTACGTTTTATGTATGTTATTTTTAAGATTTCAGATCATAACTTGGGTTTATAATAGAAGAAAGAGCATGGGAAAGGAGGTTGAAATGCGGTATAGATGGATCGTGATTTTGGCTGTTTTGATGATAACATTAGCGTGTTCGTTGGAAAATCTTAATCCCCCGACTGTGGACATCAAGGAGACACCTGACAAGCTTGTTACCCCTGTTGTTGATACAGAAGAAATGATAGCGGTTGTGGTGCAAAATGCTTCGTCTTACGATATCTGTTCCGTATATATTTCCGTAGTTGAGGCTGAAGCGTGGGGGGATGATCTGCTCGCGTCAGAGACGGTGATTGCGCCGGAAGATACCCGGTCATTTGAAGTCCCCATAGGGCAATATGACGTGTTAGTTGTAGATTGTGAGGGCGCGGTGATGATGACTGCCTGGCAGATTGACACGGATGTTACACTCACCATAGGGCGCGCGGGAACCATAGCTTTTCGTTTGTTGAATAACAGTGTCAAGGATATTTGTTATGTGTATATCTCTCCCCCTAACATGAAGAACTGGGGGGAGGATTATTTGGAGCAATATGAAATTGTGTTTGCGCGAGGAGGGAAGCGTTTGTTTTTTGTTGCGCCTGGTCAATATGATCTATTGGCTGTGGATTGCTCCGATAAACAAATTGTCTCCGAATATGGAATAGAAGTTACCGAAGGGATGATGTGGACGATTGCCGGGGATCTTTCCGCGAAGTATAGCGAGGATTTTTTGGTCACGGTGGAAAATCTAAGTCCTTACCCGATTTGCTTTGTGATGATTTCCCCGGCGGATGCTGCAGATTGGGGAAGAGATTGGTTAAATGTGGAGGAATCCATTGATTTAGGGGAGACGCGCAGTTTTGATGTGTCTGCCGGTAGTTATGATGTGCTTCTTCAGGATTGCGAAGGATTTGTTCTGGCCAGTGCATGGGATGTAACCGGATCTATTATGCTTCGGCCTGGCGAACAGGGTGGGGTACCGCTGAAAATCACAAATGAAAGTAGTAAGGATGTCTGTTACTTGCACATTATGCCCACAGCTAAAGATGATTGGGGGGATGATTGGTTGGGTGGATGGGAAGTGATTTTGGCCCGCGAGGGTCAGCGCACCTTTTTTGTCTCTCCGGGGGTTTATGATTTGGCGGCCCGTGATTGTGATGGGGATATGATGACGGTGGAGCGGGAGGTCATGATTGAGGAAGAACTTTCTTGGCGCCTGGTAGATTAAAGTGAAATCTGGCATGATCGGGTACTGACCAGAGCAAAAGACTGCTCCGAATTAGGGGCGGTCTCCGGCTATGCCTCTTGACTTATAGGTATTTTCCCTGATAATAAAGAAGACAATTTTTAAATTTAATCGTATGGTAAGCGGAAAGTTGTTACGTGGCGCGCTGTCTGGAAACCAATTCGTTCTTTTTTATTCGTTGTGGTTATTTCTGAAGAAGGAGGATATTTTATGCCGGCTATAGAAGTCAAACCTGGAATTTATTGGATAGGTGTTAATGATCGGACGACCGATTTGTTCGAGGGATTGTGGCCTATTACCAGCGAGGGCGTATCTTATAATGCCTATCTGGTAAATGGCGACAAGAAGGTCTTGATCGATATGGCTAAAGATATCGAATTAAACGTCTTGCTTGATCAAATTGCCGAGGTGGTTGATCCCTCGAAATTGGATTATATCGTGGTAAATCACATGGAGCCTGATCATACCGGTGTGATCAAAACGATGCGCCGTATTGCACCCGGTGTGCAGGTATTGGGCACGGCGCGCACTCAAAGAATGCTGGCCGAATTCTACAATTTCACTGAGAATGTGCAGGCGGTCAATGATGCAGAGATACTGGATTTGGGAACCCACCAACTTCAATTCTTTGCCGCCCCGATGGTCCATTGGCCGGAAACGATGGTAACATACGAAACTACACACAGAGTGTTGTTTTCTTGTGATGCGTTTGGCGGCTATGGCGCGCTTCAGGGGGCAATTTTTGATGATCAATGCACGATGCCGAGTTTCTATGAGCGCGAGTCACTGCGTTATTACGTGAATATCGTTGCTCTGTTCCATAAGCCGGTGTTAAAGGCCATTGAGAAACTGCGAAATTTGAAGATAGATGTAGTGGCGCCTTCTCACGGTTTGATCTGGCGTGAGCATCCTGAGCATATTATTCAATTGTATGAGAAGTGGGCGGGGTATGCGACCGGCAAACCTGATCTGGGTGTGACCCTGGTATATGGCACGATGTATGGTAATACGGAGGAAATGGTGGATGCTGTAGCACAGGGCGTGGTAAGGGCAAACGTCCCGATAGAGATTTTTGATGTGCGCCACACGCATGCTAGTTATATCTTGCCTTCGATTTATACGCACAGCGGGGTCTTAGTGGGGGCACCTACGTATGAGGGTGCGCTTTTCCCACCTATGGCGCACTTGATGGACGTATTGGAGCGCAAACGTATCCAGAACCGCAAAGTTGCCTATATGGGGAGCTACGGTTGGAGTGGGGGCGCGCGTCGTGAACTGGCCGGGTGGGCGGAGAAACTTAAGTGGGAGATGGCGGATACATTTGAATTCCCCGGCATGCCTACCGCTGCAGATTTGCGATATGGTGTGGAGTTTGGATACCGCTTTGCGCAGTCGCTTAAGGAAGAAGCGTAACTTTATTCAGGTTACGCCTTACTATCTAATGGGGGCTATCATCAAACGTCAAAATGTACTTTTGACGTTTGATGTTTTATTCTCCTGTCAGCCGTCGCCATGCCTCGGCTAACGCTTCCACTACGTCCCCAGCACTCATTCCCGCGGTACTGAACTTGCGCCGGGCTACTTCCCCGGCTATTCCATGAAGATATGTGCCGGTCACTGCGGCTTTGAAAGGGGAAAGTCCTTGCGCCAGTAATGCAACGATGGTTCCGGCCAACACATCCCCTGTTCCCGCCGTCGCTAGTCCCGGATTGGCAAAAGGAATCAACATGGTTTGCTCATTAGGAGCAGCCACAACAGTATATGCACCTTTGAGCACAACAATATGTCCCCAGGCTTTGGCACATTTCCGCGCTAATTGGACGCGATCTGTCTGGACTTCCTGGGGAGTGTGGTGTGCCAACCGTGCCATTTCTCCGGGGTGCGGTGTGAGTATAGTTTTCGAGGGCAACAGCGTGTGCCAATCAGGAATTGCACTTAAGATATTAAGACCGTCTGCATCTATCACCAACGGGGGGAATTGACGGGATAGAGGTTCTGTAGAAGGGTTGGATAAAAAACCGGTTCGTTTTTTATCCAGGTGTAATGCAAATAACCTCTGTACAAATCCTTGCGTTTCGGATGTATTTCCCAGCCCCGGCCCAATGAGGAGCGCAGAATATTGTTCTACACACTCTGTGATCAAGGATACGGCCTCAGGCGCTAACACGCCAATGGAATGAGGTAATAACAAATAAGTTGCCTCTGGGACTTGAGGCGCAACTGCCGGGTGTAATACGCTCGGAATTGCCAATGTGACCAATCCCGCGCCGGCTCGCACGGCAGCCTTGGCAGATAATGCCGCTGCGCCTGTGTAATTGGTGGACCCCGCAATAATCATAGCTTTGCCAAAGGTGCCTTTGTGAGCATTGATCGGCCGGTTTGGGAGCCACTCGCGTATAAGTTGAGGTGTAGTAACTTCAGGTCCTTCGTTGTGTATATCCATATTGGCAGGGATGCCAATATCGGCAACGATCAATTCTCCTACAGTTCCAGCCGCCGGCATCAGAAAATGTCCCCATTTGGGCGCAGCAAATGTGATCGTAAGATGGGCCTTCAGTGTTAAGGAATCCGCTGCGCCTGTGTCAAAATCTATCCCTGAGGGGCCGTCCACTGCCACGATTACGGGTTTGGAAGGGGTCGCTTCTCCGATGGGGTTGAGCGTAATCAAGGGGGAGCGTTTGGATTGCTCTAATGCAGCGCGCGCCGTCTGCACGATATCGGCGACAATACCGCGTAAGGGCGGGGTCGCTCCGGTTCCCAACAACGCATCTATCAAAACGTGTGTTTGCAGTATAAGCCGCTGCAGTTCTTCCCCATGGGTATCGGCTTTAGCCAGGATAAAAGTGACGCCGTGATCCTGGGCCGATTTGAAGACAGTGTCTTGGGTCGGGTCACGCTCTTGCGCGAGATAGGCCGTAACGTGTGCTCCCGCGTCTTGAAGTAGCCGTGCTGTTACCAAACCATCGCCGCCATTATTACCTGGCCCAACCAGTACCAGGAAACGCCTTCCCTTGGTTGGAAACCGTTGCAGGAGTGCGCGGACTACCCCTTGCCCTGCCAGTTCCATCATCTTCATATAGGTATGGCCAGCTACATTGGCTGTGGATTCCAATGCTCGCATTTCAGAGACGGATAGAATATGCATTATTCACCTACCAATACTGACCACGGTCCGTGTAATCCTTCCTCTGTTACCCCATAATAGACGTGTTCCTGATCCTGGATACGCTGCACTAGATCGTAACGGATTTGCTTCCCTTGCTCTCGTCGTTTCCATAGACCGATGTCGCCCATCCAACGAACCTGGCTGGGTTGAACGGGGTTATTCTCAGCTTCTTCAATTGCGTAGCGCCAAAGGTGACGGGCCGAACGCCGGGTTACATTTTTGACCAGGTTACCATTGCGCAGATCACGCATCGTATAATAATGGGTGTTGTTGCGCGTTTCCACCTTGGCGACTTCCACACCTGTGCGGGGAGGGGGCGTGCTGGCCGGTTGCGGTATTAGCCCTTCTGTGGTTTCTGTTGTCTCCGCTGTTGCCTCCATAGCGGGTGTTGGAGAACGCATTCCTAAGCCCCGTTTGACTAATTCCACGATCTCGTCACGAACGGCGCGTGTGGTTTCCGCCTCACTGCGCAGGTAGATCTCACTTTCGTCCATCGTGTAGGGTGTCTCTTTACCACGAGGGACAACGATTCGCACGACTTTGATTCCTTGTGTCTCCTGTATATCGATGGTGAGGTTCAGGGCGGGAGTAATGCGTGTTTCGATTTCTTTTTGGAACATATTGACAATGCGGGTGGGAGATGCCCCAACCCCCACTGCCGGCTTTTTAGCGTCATCAGCCACGCCGATGTATAGCGTGCCCCCATTTGTGTTCGCAAATGCACATACGTCGGCGATGATCGCATCCCGATATCCTCCCCGCTGTGCATATCGTTCGTGAAATTCCTGCACGATGTTGGGGCCTTCCTCCCTAGCCGCCAAAATATAATCAAAGGGGCGAGATTCTGGACGATAAGGCCGGGTACGGGCAAAGTCACTGCCTGATAAGACTTCGTACAATGCCTCAAAAGATTTTTCGTTGAGCAGGACTTCAGTGATACGTTCTCCAATACCAAGCTCCTTGGCATTATTGGGAGCACGGGTCAACCGGTGCGCATCAGATCCCTGGATACAGCGCATACGTCGTGGATATTCTGGTTTAGAGCCATCGAAGAAGCGAGCTGTGGTTTTTTTCCCCTTCTTCTCCAGATCGGTAACTTCCAGGGCATGCAAATGCGGATCCTGAGTGAATGCGATACGGGTTTGCCCCCCAAAACTAAGTCCCTGTAAGGCGACCCCGTGCGAGGAGTTTGCGTGAGCAGCAATAACCAGCCCTCCGGCTTCATCAATAAGACGGTAGGCGGTGAGAACATCGCTTGTTGCCCCTACCTCAGTCGCGCCGGCATCTAATTGATCGGGGGGAATATTTAACTGCAATAGCAAGAATTCCAGGTCGCGAATAGGCGTGTCCGGTGGAAAAATTCCCAAGATGTGAAAGCCAAATGTAGCTGTAAATTCAAAACCCGTGAGGAGTAAGATTTTGTCTAACAGTCGCCGGTATTCTTGGAGTTGTTTTTCTTCTTCGGGTTTTAGACGGCCCAGACGCTCAAGCAATTCCAGGTCGTCAATTTCGTCCATCATTTTGTTATAGCCTGACACCGTGTTATGATCGGTGAGGGCTATCATATCTAATCCTTTGCGTTCCGCTTCTTTTAAGATATCCAGGTAAGTAACGTTGTCCTGTTGATAATCGGCAGATGCCGGGGTGTGGATATGAAAATCGAGTTTAAACCATTGTTGAGTTAGCAGTGTTTTCTTCCTTCTTTTTCTTCTAGACATTGTAAAATAATTTTCTGTTTACGGTTGCGATTTCGTAATGTTATGTATGAGTTCGAGCAATTGTGCAGGGCGAAAGGGCTTAAGGATGAATTCATCAGCTCCGGCCTTTTCACACTCCCGGCGGAGATCCATACCCGAAGCAACGATGACGGGTATGTGAGCTAGGGCCGAACCTTTTTGCTTAAGTTGCGTTAAAGCAGGGAGCGAATCCCCACCTGATAAATGGTAATCCATAAGAATTAAAGCCGGTTGTTCTTTTTCTACAGTAGGGATAATATCTTCTGGACGGCTTATGGTGATCGCTTCATCGCCTTCTAATTCCATAAGCGTGGTGAGCAATCCTAACATTACTTGATCGTCATCAGCAATGAGTATCTTGGCCATAGTCACTCCTAAATTTACTTGGGTATGTACCTGAATTGCTACCTATATAGAATTTGGGTCACATTAATTTAAACAAGTTATTTGCGCGCACAGGGATTGGCATGTAGCTGCAATTTCCAAATCGCGTTCTTGTTGCCCATCCGTCACGCGCGCTAACAACAAGGTTATTTTACCACAGTTTGAGATATTTAGTATAATACATATTACATTTATTATTTGGGAGGAAGAAATGCAGAAAGTCATTGTTGTGACAGATAGTACAGCGAATTTACCACCAGAGGTTGCTGCGCAGTATCAAGTGCCTACTATTCCTTTAACGGTGCATTGGGGGGAAGATACTTATCTGGATGGGGTTACACTGGATGCTGAGATGTTTTATCGTTGGTTACAAGTGCGCAAGGCTTTTCCGACGACTTCGCAACCTTCATCCGGGGCTTTTGTTGAGTTTTTCAAGGAGGTTGCGGAGCGTTATCAGACGGATACTATCTTGGGAATTTTTATCTCGTCGGACCTGAGTGGTACACTGGCTTCTGCGACGCAGGCCAGGGCAGAGTTACCTGACTTGAAGATTGAATTGGTAGACTCGCGCTTTGTATCTATGGGCGCTGGTTTCCAGGTAGTAGAAGCGACCCAGATGGCGCAGGCTGGCGCGAGTGTGGAAGAAATTGTAGCGCGATTGCGGCGTATTCAGGCCAGGGCGGGAATTATTTTTGCCGTGGATACTTTAGAGTACCTGCATCGCGGAGGCCGGATTGGGGGGGCAGCTCGATTATTGGGAACGGCCCTTAATCTTAAGCCGGTGTTGGCGTTGGCTCATGGGCGCGTGGAGGCCTTAGAGAAGGTGCGGAGCCGGAAAAAATCGTTGCGCCGCGTTTTGGAATTAGTGGAGGAACGTTTGGAAGGACAACCTCCGGCTGCGATGGCTATTTTGTTGACGGCTGAGGATGAAGAGACGGCTTACGTGCGCGCGCAAATGCAGGAGCAATTTAATCCAAAGTATCTTTATACGTGTATGTTGACGCCCGTAGTGGGCACACACAGTGGTCCCGGTACTATTGGAATTGCGTTTTACAGGTAAGTGCGATATAGAATATTGCGAAGGGAAGTTTTATTTTATGCGAATCATTGAAATTATTGAAAAGAAACGCGATGGTCATATATTGACGGCCGAAGAGATTGAATTCTTTATTCATGGTTATGTAGATGGTGATATTCCAGACTACCAGGCGGCGGCATTATTAATGGCTATTCTGCTGTGTGGGATGGATGACGATGAAACTGGAGCTTTGACTTTAGCTATGGCACACTCCGGCGAAATGCTCACTTTACAGGATATTGCCCCGCTGGTGGTGGATAAACATTCCACAGGGGGAGTCGGCGATAAAGTGAGTCTCGTGGTTACACCGACGGTGGCGGCGTGTGGTTTGCCTGTCGGCAAAATGTCGGGGCGCGGCTTAGGATTTTCCGGCGGGACATTAGACAAATTGGAGTCTATTCCCGGCTACCGTTCAGATCTGACGGTGGCAGAATTCAAAGCTCAGTTGCAGCAAGTGGGACTGGTACTTTCAGGCCAATCTGTTAATCTGGCTCCTGCCGACGGTAAGCTTTATGCGTTGCGGGATGTGACCGGTACCGTCCCCAGTTTGCCGCTCATTGTTAGTTCCATTATGAGTAAAAAAATCGCAGCGGGAGCGGATGCCATTGTGCTGGATGTGAAAGTGGGAACCGGTGCATTTATGAAAACCCTGGATGATGCCAGGGCATTGGCGGAAGGGATGGTGCGCATTGGTAAGCGGGTGGGGCGACGTGTGACGGCTTTGATCTCTGATATGAATCAACCGTTGGGCCGCGCGGTTGGAAATGCTCTTGAAGTGCGTGAGGCGATTGCGGCATTGCACGGCGAGGAAGTTGTGGACTTTCGTGAGCATTGCTTGGTCGTTGCTGGGGAAATGCTCCTTCTGGGAGGTAAAGTGGATACGGTGGAAGCCGGTATTGATCTGGCGGCGCAAACAATAGCCTCCGGTGCGGCCTGGGAAAAGTTTCGCGAATGGATCGCGGCGCAAGGAGGAGATGTGCGTTATGTGGATGATCCCATCCGTCTTCCTCATGCCCGGATTGTAGAAACTGTGGTAGCTTCTCGTTCGGGATTCCTGGCGCATATTCAGGCCGATGAGATCGGTATGACTGTGGTAAGCTTAGGGGGAGGGCGCGAGCAGAAAGGGGATCTCATTGATTATGCTGTTGGGGTAGAAATACACGTCAAAGTCGGGGATCGTGTTGAAGTCGGACAGCCACTTTTTACACTTTATGCCAATGATGAAGGCAAATGTGCAACGGCTATGCAACGGTTGTTAAGGTCACTCGGTTTTTCTGAAGCACCGGTTGTGCCGTTACCGCTTTTCTATGATCGTATCCAATAGTTGGAGCCAAAGACTCAGTTATAGACAACGCCCTATGGAAAGCGCGGTTACATTTGGGTGAAATGCGAAACTTTGACGGACACCCCAACAGTCCTGGTGGGTTGCGGGTTATGTAGAGCATGTTATAATCTAGGCGATTTGGTTATGGAGGCGTAATAAGATGCAAGTCTATTTAAATGTAGTCCAGATAATTTTGAGTATCGTCTTAATTGGTCTGATCGTTTTTGAGGTGCGTTCCAGTGGTATGGGAGGAGTTTTCGGTGGATCGCAGACTAATTTGATCCGCAAGCGGCGCGGTGCGGAACTATTGCTATTCCGCCTTACTATCGGGACAACGGTTGTGTTTTTCTTAGTCGCGCTGATCAACGTTTTAGTTGTTGGATAGTGCCTAGCTAACTATTTAGAAGGACGAAGACTGGGGACGCTAATCACGTTTAGAGTTCCGGTTTCGTCCTTTTTCTTTGTTGACATCAATGTCGCGTAATCTACGTTGTGTTGATAGGTAGTTATTAAATAATGTTTCGTCGAATTGGGTGGCAAATGTTGTTGGTCGGTGTCGGTTTTGTGCTGACCGCAGCAATCCTGTTCTATCTTGGGGAAACTTATACGACAGAGTTCCGTCCTGCGCCGGGAGGAACGTATGTTGAAAGTGTTGGCGGATATCCTCAATCGCTCAATCCATTGCTCGGCTCGTTTAACGATGCAGATAGTGATGTGGTTTCGTTAGTTTTTAGTGGCCTGACCCGTATGGGAGCGCATGGTGAGGTAGAGCCTGATCTAGCAATAGGATGGGAGATTGACCCCTCTGGCATTACCTACACATTCCATATAAACCCTGATGCGCTGTGGCACGATGGGATGTATGTGACGTCCAATGACGTGGTGTTCACCGTCGGTTTGTTACAGGATCCGGATTATCCTGGCCCGCGCGATTTGGGGGAGCTGTGGCGCTCAGTCAACGTTATCAAAATGGATGATTATACTGTGCAGTTTGTGCTGTCACAAGTTTATGCTCCATTCCTCGACTATACGACAATAGAATTGTTGCCCGCTCACCTTTTATCAGATATTCAAGCGACGGATTTACCCAATTTAGACTTTAATCGTCAGCCGATCGGTACCGGTCCTTTTCGTCTGACAGAAGTGGAAACCTCGGAGGGTCAGATTTCGGCTGTGATACTTAAGCGTTTCCAGCGCTATTATGGCCCTGAACCTTATTTGGAAAATGTAATCCTGCGTTTTTACCCCACGCCCCGCGCGGCTTTCGAGGTTTATCAAGATGGTGTGGTGGAAGGAATTTCTCGTATCCCTTCTGAGTTATTGTTTGAGGCGTTCGCCGAGGAAGACCTGAAGTTGCACTCTGCTCCCAAAGCGGAGATGGTGATGATTTACCTCAACGAGACGATCACGGATACAGTACCCTTTGATCGCACTCGCGTGCGCCAGGCTTTGTATTTTGGGATTGACCGGCAGGAGTTGGCCGACGAGGTCCTAATGGGGCAGGCCATCTTGCCGGAGACGCCGTTTTTGCCGGGAACGTGGGCCTATACCGTGGAAGGTGTGCCACGCTATAGTTACGATCCTGTGCAGTCGGAGGCGTTACTGGCTGAGGAGGGATGGGAGCGCGCGGGTTTGGGAGAACCGTTGCGTAATGTAGCGGGCCAGCCCCTGTCTTTCTCGCTGGTGGTAGCGAATGAACAGCAGGATATAGCGATTGCGCGCGCGTTGGTGGAGCAGTGGTCGCGTTTGGGGATATCTGTCACGGTACAGGCAGTGCCTTCGCTGGCTTTAACTGGGGCATTGGAGTCACGGAGTTATCAGGCCGCGCTTGCGCATCTCGTAGTTCCTGGCGACCCTGATCCTTATCCGTTCTGGCATGAGAAGCAAACCGAAGTTGGGCAAAATTACGCGGGCTTTCAACACCGTCGCATTAGTGAGATTATAGAGCAAGCGCGTCTCATTGTAGTGCAGGAGCAGCGTTTTATTCTTTACCGTGAATTTCAACAGTTGTTTATGGAAGAAGTGCCCGCGTTGCCGCTTTATATTCCCGTTTACACCTATGCTGTGGATACGCGCATCAACGGTGAACAAATGGGGCCACTGATGTATACCGGGGATCGCTTTCGCACTATTGCGGACTGGTATGTACTTCAGCGGCGTGTGGTAGTGAGTGAACAATGAGGAATTTGATCCTTCTAAATTTCCGGGTAGAACTATGAAGGTTTAACCAATTTCAAATTCTTCTTGTTTCTTATGTGTTTTTATGTATAATGTTTAAGGATGGAATTTAGTAAAATTTTAGGAGGAAAAGATGTTTAAAAAATGGGTATATCTCGCCCGTAATGGCAAGGAAGCATATACCGAGGTTTTTGGAAAAGAACCTGATTTGGCCGAAATGAAGGAAATCTTCGGCGGTAAGGGCGCCGGTTTGATAGCGATGACCGCTTCGGGGGCGCCGGTGCCGCCAAGTTTTACCATTACTAGCGAAGCGTGTGTGGCTTATATGGATACCGATGCATTCCCGGAGGGGATGTGGGAGCAGACGCTTGAGGCGCTGAAGGACCTTGAGGCGCAGACCGGTAAGAAGTTCGGTGATATCGAAAATCCGTTGTTGGTTTCTGTGCGTTCCGGTGCGCGCCAGTCTATGCCTGGTATGATGGATACCGTGCTTAACTTAGGCCTCAATGATGAAACCCGCGCCGCGCTGGCGAAGCTGACAGGTAACGAATGGTTTTCTTACGATGCATACCGCCGCTTTATCACGATGTTCTCCGATATTGTTATGGACTACAGCCGTGAGCATTTCGAGGAAAAACTAGATGAACTCAAGGCAAAAGAAGGTGTTAAATTAGATACCGAGATGAGCCTTGATGGGTTGAAGTGGTTGGTGGATGAGTACAAGGCGATGTATAAGGCAAAGTTTGGCGAGAACTTCCCCACCGATCCTTACAAACAATTGGATCTGTCAATTAAGGCCGTCTTTAAATCCTGGAACGGCGCGCGTGCTATTGCCTATCGCAACCACGAAGGTATTCCTCATACCTGGGGTACTGCTGTGAACGTCTGTACAATGGTCTTCGGTAATATGGGCAATGACTCCGCCACGGGTGTTTCGTTCAGCCGCAACCCTGCCACCGGTGAAAGGGGACTTTATGGTGAGTTCCTTATCAACGCCCAGGGTGAGGATGTGGTGGCCGGTATTCGTACTCCGCAGAAGATTTCGGAGCTGAAGGTCGTGATGCCCGAGGTTTATGCACAATATCTCGAGATCGTGGATATGTTGGAAGCGCACTACCGCGATATGCAGGATATGGAGTTCACCGTTGAGCGTGGTAAACTCTGGATGCTCCAGACCCGTACCGGTAAGCGTACCGCTGCCGCTGCCGTCAAAATCGCGGTGGACCTGGTCGACGAAGGTGTGATTACCAAGGAAGAGGCTGTGATGCGTGTTGAACCCCAGCACGTTGAGCAGTTGATGCGCCCGGCTTTCGATCCCGATGCCAAGAAGGAATTATTGGTTAAGGGACTGAATGCTTCACCTGGCGCGGCTGTGGGGACTGCTATTTTTGATGCCAAGCGTGCTGTGGAAGTGGCTGATGTGGGCAAGTCTGTGATCCTGGTGCGTCCTGAAACTTCTCCTGATGATGTCCCTGGTATGTTGGCCTCCAAGGGCGTTCTCACGCAGAAAGGTGGCGCCACCTCTCACGCCGCCGTTGTTGCACGTGGAAACAACATTCCGTGCGTGGCCGGCTGTGAAGACATTGTTGTTGACGTGAACCGCAAACAGTTTACTGCGCCCGGTGGCGTAGTGGTTAAGGAAGGTGATATCATTTCCATTGATGGTTTTACCGGTGAGGTGTTCAAGGGCGCCGTGGAGTTGGTGGAGGCGGATTACGATAAGCAAGAGGCTATGAAGGTGCTTTTGAGTTGGGCTGACGAAATCCGCAAGCTAGGGGTGCGTACCAACGCCGACTATCCTGTGGACGCGCAGCGCGCTGTGGCGATGGGGGCTGAGGGAATTGGTCTCTGTCGTACTGAGCATATGTTCTTTGATCCGAAGGCGCGTGATGCCGTGGTCAGCATGATCCTGGCGAAGACCCAGAAAGATCGCGATGTTGCATTGGCGGAAATGTTGCCTTTCCAGGAGCAGGATTTCGAGGGTATCTTCGAGGCGATGGATGGCAAGCCTGTCATTATGCGCCTGATCGATCCCCCGATGCACGAGTTCCTGCCTCCGTACCACGAGTTGATCGAAGAGGTTGCGCACCTCAGAGCGACTGCACCTGATTCTAAGGAACTCGCGGAGAAAGAGAAAATGCTTGAGGTCGTGGCCGGTATGTGGGAAGTGAACCCGATGATGGGGCTTCGCGGTTGCCGTGCCGGTATTATGTACGAGGGGCTTACCGAGATGCAGACCCGTGCTTACGTGCAGGCGGCCTGCCGTTGTGCCAAGCGTGGTGTGGAAGTTCATCCCGAAGTGATGATTCCCCTGGTCGGACACGTCAATGAATTAAAGCTCGAACGTGGCAAGCTCGAAACCGTCGCCGCGCAGGTGATGGAAGAAGAGGGTGTCGAAGTGCCCATTATGTTTGGGACGATGATCGAGATTCCGCGCGCTGCGCTAACCGCCGATGAGATCGCGCCGTATGCACAATTCTTCTCCTTTGGTACGAATGACCTGACACAGATGACTTACGGCTACAGCCGTGATGATGCTGAGGGCAAGTTCTTGCTCAAGTATGTCGAAGAGGGCATTTTGCCGGTGAATCCTTTCCAATCCCTCGATCAGAAGGGTGTGGGGCGTCTGGTCGAGATGTGTGTTGAAGAAGGGAAAACGGCTAATCCCGAACTTGAGATCGGTATCTGCGGTGAGCATGGTGGTGATCCGTCCTCTATTGACTTCTGCCATCGCGTGGGCCTGGATTACGTCTCTTGTTCTCCGTTCCGCGTGCCGGTAGCTCGTTTAGCTGCTGCCCAGGCGACGATTCGCAACGCATAATAAATAAGATAAAAATAAGCGGGCCGGTTATTGCCGGCCCGCTTTGTATATCACCGGACTATTGTTGTTTATTCATTCTCGTTGATCATAATAACCACGGAGGTCATCCCCGTATTCTCGTCCACATTGACCAACAGAGATAGTGTGCGCCCATCTTTTTCCCAGGTTGGACCGAGGAAGGACTCCTCTTGTGCTGTCCAGCCGGCCTCGGCCATCGCGCCCTCGTAGAAGGTGGTGACATCTTCCACCGCATCCGTGGTATTGAATGTAATCATACCTCCAAATGCACTTAGGCCCTCCGAATTGGGATATTCTGGTACATCTTCCGGCATTGCGCCGCCCGCATCTTCCGGTGCAGTAATGGTAATGGGTTGGTTGATTTCCTGTACTTCTTGGGTTATCACCATTTTCCCCTCGACCTGAGTTCCGGTTTCTTCGTCGATCTCCAATATACCTTCGGCCTCGACTTCCATCTTTATCACAAAGTTGGGTAACCCGGCCCCATCGGCAATCCACATCTCGATAGTGCCACTTTTAATATCCTGACCTGCTGCGAAGAATCCGCCTAACAGTGCGTTATACGCTCCCTGGTAGTGACGAGTCTGCACTCCATTGACGTTTTCTTTGCCGATGTATTTCATGTTTTTGTCTTTTAAGACCTGATCTAGATCCTCCGTGTCTATGAATTGCGTGAAGTCCTCCATCGAAGCACTATTTTCCCCAGAAGTTTGCATCCACATCTCTCCGAAGCGCATCCACTGTTGATCTCCGATTTGGATGACCTCAATCTCCATGCTTTCATCGCTTGTATCCAGTATTTCTTGTCCCGGCATTTGTCCCTGGACGGTGATGAGATACCGCATCGCCAACGGATCTTTCGTCGCTTCCTGCAACATCGTCATTTCTCCTGTGTTGCCATCTACGCCCTCATAGCGCAAGGTCATCGTGCCACGATAGCTATCCAAGGCATCCCATGCCGAAAGTTGGAGATCCGCGAGTACTTCACCTCCTGCCGTCGACTCTTCCTTTGTCGTTGGCTTAGTAGCAACTGCGGCCTTTGCTGTCGGTTCCGGCTGCTTTTCGTCAGCAGGAACGGCTGTCGCTTTTACCGTCTCGCCAGATGATACTGCCTCTTCGGTGGGAACCACGGTCTCTTTACCACCGCTCCCCAAACAGGCCAATGACATTGTGAGTAACACTACGACTAACAACCACGTCCACTTTTTCATTTTCGACTCCTCTTTTGTATATGAATTTGATAAGGATATCCTTACTATTTTCCCATTGTACCATGTTCTATGAATTGGGGAAGATTTGATATTTTGACCTTCCGTTGTATGATTGCGTTTGTCTGTGAGTCTTGCACCGGTGGAGCCTACCGTCTTCTGAGTGTAATGCGAGGGGCTAAGGTTAATGGATAAAATTCTTCTCCCTGATGCGCCTGCAATTGCAGGGTTGAATTTTCGTTTTGTTGTTGGTGAGACAGATGCCGAAGCACTCTATGCTGTGCATGCGAGGCGCAGTGTCCACGATGCTATCGATCCCTTATCCAGTTTTGAAGATTTCCCGACGCTCGAGGATTTACCCCTTGGATTACGTCAGGCAGTAGCCGAGCAGCGACAAGATCAGTGGCTGGTAGTGCAAATTGAAGATCGGGTCATTGGGTATAGCCAGTTTGAGAATTGGCATGAGGATGATGGCACATGGGTGTATCTTACGTTGGGGTGGCTGTTACCGGAATGGCGCGGGTGGGGTATAGGGACGGCGATGTTGCATTGGGCCGAGGCTCGGATTCGCCATTTGGCATCTGAGCAACATCCTCACGAAAAGGTGGAGTTGGCCGCCAATGCCAGTAGTACGGAAATAGAAGCCACTGCACTTTTGTTGCGCGAGGGTTATAGGGCGGAGTACACGGTACTGGAGATGGGACTTGATCTTGAGATACCTTTGCCTGAATTTTCTCTTCCTGAAGGTATTGAGGTACGGCCTGTACTGCCTGAGCATTACCTGGATATTGCTTATAGTATTGAGGATGCGTATCGCTACGAGTATGACGAGGGCCGTTTTGGCGAGACATTTGATCCGGTTGCGTATATGGATAGATTGCGGCAGCCAAAGCATGACGCAATGCTTTGGCTGGTGGCGTGGCAGGATCGGCAAGTTGTGGGGCAGGTTCTTTCTCTTCTAAAGAATGATCGGGCAGAAGTATTTGAAGTGAGTGTGCGTCCCCCGTGGCGACGGCAGGGGGTAGCCCGGAGTCTGTTATCACGTGCATTGCACACATTGCGCGCGCGTGGGGCGACCGTGATCCGGCTGTGTACAGTGGCCGAATTTCGCACACGCGCGCGTGACTTGTATCACAGTGTGGGGTTTCGTGTGTTGAAGGAATTCCCACGTTATCGGAAGCCCTTGAATTGATAGAGGTGGGGGAGGCGGGGTTCGAGTTAGATTGACGCTTTTCCCGTCTTTAGCCTAGAAGGGGCAATCTGATAAGCAAGGTTTCTGATGAACCTTGCCGTAGGGTATGAATAAAAATGAATGTTTATTCTTTGCTGGGGGGAAAGTGTACCTCTTGTGACGAAAATTCCACATCGAAAGGTCGGGATGTTGTGACGCTGAGTGATTCCGCCACTGAGAGATTGAGGCGCTATTTCTGGTCTGCGCGGTGGGGCTGGGGTATTGTCGTGGTTGCGATTTATACTATTGTGGCGTTGGTAGGATCCTGGCCCTTAGTGCTGCATCTGACCACACATTTGCCCGACCGTTTTAATGATTCCCTGTTACATTCCTGGAATACCTGGTGGGTACAGCAGGCACTGCAGACCGGGCAACCTCTATATTATACGCGTGCTCTGTTTTACCCGGATGGAGTGAGCCTGGTGACGCAAAATATCGCCTGGTTTCATACATTACCTTCCCTTTTACTGGCCCGATTTTGTAACCCCGTTGCTACCTATAACCTGGCGACGTTATTTAACCTCGTGTTGTGCGGCTGTGTCGTTTTTTGGGTAACCTATCAATTAACCCACGATACCCGGGCCGCTTTTATCGCCGGACTCATCTATCAAATGTGGCCCTATCGGATGGCGCGCCTGGATTTGCCTAACCTGTTGGCGACTTACTGGATTCCGATATTTCTGTTTTTGCTTCTCTATACTCTCAATCATGAGTATTACTGGTCGGCAGTGCCGATGGGGATAAGTTTTGCCCTGGTGGGCTATGTGCGTTGGCAATTGCTGATCCCGGCAGCGTTGATGGGGATTATTATGTTCCTTCTGTACGCGCGCCGTTGGCTGCTGCTGGTTAAGCATTGGCATCTTCTGAAATGTTTGGGACTGGCAGCCATTGTGGCGGTTGTTTGTCTGCTACCTGCGCTGGGGTTGTTGTTGCGTGATGATGAAGCGGCCGGCAATGTGGCGTATAGCGGGGATGAAGAGGTTTTGATGAGTACAGATCTGTTGGCCTATTTGACGCCATCTCCTCTACATCCAATCTTTGGAAAGTACACTCAGAAACTGTACGACCGTTATTACTTTGATCGGGAGGATCTCCGCCGTCGCCCGGCCTACATTGGTCTGATTCCCTTACTGTTGGCGATTGCCGGTATTTATTATGCGCGCCCTCGCAGTGTGGTCTGGTCTGTAATGGCCCTGCTCTTGATGCATTTATCTTCTGGCCCGGTCTGGCGTCTGAATGGGCGCCTATATGATACTGTGCCCACACTTTACCGGATAATGTCGCCATTAGGTATTCTTGAGTTAATCCGCGATCCAGAAAGGTTCACCATAGTGGTCGCCTTGCCGGTAGCGATTTTGGCTGCCTATGGTCTGACAGGTCTTTTACGCGCTTTGGAAAACAGCAAACTCGTCAGTTTCTTAAGTCCTCAAATCTGCGTGTCCTTGCGTTTTCATGCCCTTGCACTCAAGCTATGCCTGTGGTCAGTGACGCTTGTGCTGGGATCTGTGATTTTCTTTGAGTACTTTGCGCCCCAAACTGTGCTGCGCGATTTTTCCCAACCGGCAGCCCTCTATCAGCAGCTCGCGGATGAACCGGGAGAATTTGCTATCTTGAACTTACCCTTTGACGCTCTCAAGAGCAGAAGGTATATGTACGATCAAATTACCCACCGGCGGCCTATCTTACAGGGGAATATTTCTCGTATTCCATCAAGTGTGTATGCCTACATTAACCGGCATCCCTGGCTGGCAACCTTGCGCGCTACCGGCGAGATGTCGCCCGAATTTCCCGATGTCAGTCGTCAATTGGATGTATTGGCAAAGGCCGGCATTCGCTACCTGGTATTGCACAAAGATATGGTGGGGCATGATCGTATTGAACACTGGCAGCATTATCTGTTGACACAACCTCGCTACGAAGATGAAGCCTTGATTGCATATACCACGGAATATGAAGCCGGGCGCGATTTCAGGTTGGATGAGGAGTGGCTGCCGGGGCTTGGCCCGTTGCGTATTGCCACCTCGGCGCACTCGCTACTTGGCTCGTGCCTCCATGCGGGTCATGTGCTGTTGGTGGATATTGGGTGGGGAAGTACACGTGCTATAGAGCAAGACGTGGATGTGTCACTTTCCCTGGTTGACAGCCACGGTGAGATCCAATCCGGTGAGCGTTTTCCACTTGTAGAAGAATGGCCCACCCAAGAATGGCCCGCGCAAACCCTGGCCTGGGGACATTATCTTTTACACGTACCTGCTTTATTGCCGCCAGATACCTATACACTTACCTCAACCTTTTTGGATGCCGGGACAGGGACCGTTATCGGCGGTCCGCATCCGGTGGAAACTGTCATCATCCAGCAGGAAATTTGTAACCTGGCGACGGTGGCAGAAGCCACCGATACTAACGCCCTCTTTGGGGACGAACTGCGCTTAGTGGAGTACACATTGGAACGTTCCGACCAGCGACTTGATTTCCAGTTCTATTGGCGCGCGGAGCGGTATGTGGATAATGAGTATACTATTTTTGTACACGTGTACGATCCGGCGACGGCAGTTCCGGTGGCACAAAATGATGTCCGGCCGCGTCAAGGAGCCTATCCGATGCGTTTCTGGCGGCCCGGGGAAATAGTGGATGATCGGGTGAGCGTTTCACTGAGCGGCGTGCCGGCAGGAGAGTATGGTATTGCTATCGGCGTCTACAACGGCGCTACCGGAGAGCGTCTTCCCTTGTTGGATAATCAGGGTGAACCCTTAGTCGACGATGGTCGCTTGATTCTATCCGAGACGGTGACGATTCCATAAGGAAATGTAATTATGATTCGGGTGTGTTTCATTTGAGTTGGAGAATGTACTCGCATCAAACGTCAAACGTCAAATAGGAGTGCATTTTGACGTTTGACGTACCTGCTAACTCAAATAAAACACACCCTTATGATTCTATGAGAGAATGTAGCCAAATCGTGTGAAGGAGGATTTTATGTCACGTAAACTTAAACTTGCTGCAATTCAGATGAATGCCGAACCTGCGTTGGCCGAGGCGCGGTTGGCGCGAGCCGCGTCATTGGTGGCGCGGGCTGCCGAGGCGGGCGCGCAACTGGTGGTGTTGCCGGAGGTTTTCAATACCGGCTATACGTACACTGACGAAAACTATACCCGTGCCGAACCGTTGACCGGCCCTACGGTTACGTGGATGCGACAAACTGCCGCACAGCACCGCGTCTACCTTGTGGGGACATTGTTCCTCCTGGATCGTGAGGATATCTACAACGCGATGTTGCTGGTGGGACCGGAAGGCCAGCTCTGGCGCTATGATAAAATCTATCCCTGGGCGTGGGAACGTGTGTACTTCCGCGAGGGAGAGCGTATCACGGTTGCCGAGACGCCGCTGGGAGCCTTTGGGATGTTAGTCTGTTGGGATAGCGCACACCCCGGGCTGTGGGCGCGTTACGCGGGCCAGGTGGATGTAATGTTGGTGTGTAGTTGTCCACCTGCTGTTCACGATCTCACCTGGATTTTTCCCGATGGTCGCCGCTTGCACGGTAGTGAGATTTTTCCGTTTCACCAACATATATGGGCCACGTCGGCAGAGGTGTTTGGCGCGCATCTGCGCCGCCAGGCGGCGGCATTAGGTGTACCTGTTGTGAACACGACCGCGACGGGGTTATTCTCAACCTCGGTGCCATTACCAGCTATCTCGTTGTTATCCTATACGTTGGGCCGCCCTGATTTTTGGCGGTATCTTTCCCAGGCTGAGGCTATCCGGGTTGAAGCGGGGTATTTTCATGAAACCTACGTGGCCGACGCGATGGGAAAGGTGCTGGCGCAGGTTCCTCCGGGTGCAGAGCATTTTGCGATCGCCGAGGTGACGCTGCCTGAAACGCGTCCCCAGTCACGAGCTTCCCAACCCGCTTTTGGCATTTCTCCACTGCTATATCTATTGGATGAATTTGCCAATGCGCTGCTGCGCCCGGTTTACCGGCGCGTGGTACGGCAGGTCTACGGTAGCCGTATGGCTCCGCTCCTCCCTGCAACGCATCGTTGGACAGCAGCTCTCGCACTGGTAGGAATCCTTAGCTTCTGGCTTGGCCGGCGGCTCAGAGCGCCGCGTAACTGACCGGCTACGTATTACGCATCACGACGAATTATGTCCCATTATCGCTCACTATGGATCGCACTGTTATTGCTGGCGACGGCTTTACGTTTACCCTATCCTGATTGGGATGCAATGGATACATCCTTTGCTATTGCTGCGCATCCCGATGAGCGGTTTTTATTGGGTGTGGCGCAGGCGACGCCATTGTGGGGGGATCCTTGCGACGCGGCGCCTGGTTTTGCTTATGGACATTTGCCCGTTTACCTGGCGCGGCTGTTGGTAGTGGCGGCTCCGGAAGCAGACCCTCTGTATGCAGCCCGGTTGTTTTCTGGGTTGGTGGGGGTGCTGCTGGTCGTTTTAGCCGGCGCGTTCGGGCGTACTCTTGGGGGGCGGCGGGCCGCGTTATTTGCGGCAGCCATAATGGCAGTCGCGCCGTTCCCCATTCAACAGGCGCGATTTTACACGGTAGACCCACTGGGTACGGCCTTTGCATCGGTGGCAGTATTGCTGGCAATGCGCTGCCGTTGGAAAATGGCGGGTGCGCTGGCCGGTTTGGCGATCTCCTGTAAGATCTCATTAGTCTGGGTTCTTCTCCCGATCTTGTTTGCGGCACTGTGCAGACACGAATTACGAGTTACGAATCATCAATTACAAGTCACGAATCGTAGACCCGCAGTTTTTCGCATCATTTATACATTGCTCTCCACTAGTGTTGTCTTTGCGCTGGTGTCTCCGTGGTCTCTGTTGCGCCCAATCACGGCCTGGCAGGGACCATGGACGCAGGTGTTGATGGCGGCGGGCCGCTATGATTTCCCTTATACGCGCCAGTATGCCGGGACCTGGCCCTATCTTTACCCACTGGTGCAGATGGCTCTATGGGGACTCGGTCCGGCGGCGACCCTCGCGGGACTGGCCGGCCTTCTCCGCGTCTCAATCATCTGGCGCAGTTCTTCCTCCTCCTTCGTAAATAGATGCGTTGTACTTTCTGAAGTGCGATGCACCTGTTTTCATCCATTCCAAAATCAAGTCGCCTGGTTGTGGACAGTCAGCTACTTTCTAGCGACGGCGGGATTATACGTGAAATTTCCGCGTTACCTGCTGCCGATTTATCCGGTATGGGTAGCGTGGGGGATACAGATTACAGATTACGGGTTACGAATTACGAATCACCAATTGAGAACTTGTACCTCACACATTTTTTCTTCTGCTTTCTCCTTTCTCCTTTTTATCTTGACGCTCCCTTTGGGTCTGGCCCAGGTTTCCATTTATGGCCAGTTGCATCCGTGGATTGCGGCATCACAGTGGCTGTATGGGAACGTGCTGCCGGGGGAGGTAATCGCGGTGGAAGCGTGGGATCATCCCCTGCCCGTGCCGTTATCAGGGGAAGAGTCAGAACATTTTATGGCTGCAGTGCAGCAGGTGATATTACCTATCTTCGATGCGGATTCGCCTGGGAAAACCGCGCAGCTTGCAGAGGCGGCACGAGAGGTGGATGTGATTGTGCTTGCCAGTCGTAGAGGCTATGGCGCAGTGTCCCGCCATCCGGATCGTTACGCAGATACACTGGCCTGGTATCGGGAAGCATTTGCACAGAGAGAGCGCATCATCTTTACGCGTTGCCCTCGATTAGGTCCCATTGCCTTTGTGGATGATCCATTGTGGGATATTACAAAAAATCAGGTTTTGCCTGACACTGCGGTTTCTTTAGCTAATCGTTGTGATATTCCCTTTGTCCTACGTTTGCCGCGCCTGGATGAAAGCTTTCGCGTCTATGATGCCCCATTGGTGATCATACTCGTCAAGAAGCCGGGGTTTTTCTGAAAACCCCGGCTTCTTCTTTGTAGAGTATTACTCTATTCTAAACCCCTCAATATTCCACGTTTCTGGTGCGAGCGCGTCAGGGTAGAACCCTTGCAGGTCGGGGCGGGTGGCGGAGAGCCACACACGTTGAAAGAGGGGGAACGCGGGCAAATCCTGGTTGAAGAGATGTAGCGCAGTTTGGTGTGCAGCGGCGAAGTTAGCTTCACCGGGAAGTGCAGCTTGCGCTGTCAAACAAGCGTCATCGTACTCTGAGTTGGTGTACCCTCCGAAATTTTGCCCACTCCAGTTGTTAACGGCGGCAGGGATCTCTGCTGAGAGGTAGAGATTACAGGGTGGAATAGGATCGGTGAGCCAGGCAAACTGCGCCAGGTCGAAATTGCCCCCATAGAGGGGCGTATCTGGCCCATCTACGAAGAATGTTATCGGATCGTAAGTCGTGATCTGTACCTGGATACCACAATTTGCCAGGTCAGTGGCAATATGCTCGCCGATGCGTTGATGATATTCCGAGTTGAGCGTGACATATTCAACCTGGAAAGGGACGCCCTCCGGGATACCCTCAATGGTATGGGCTTCCCGCGTACCGTCACCATTTTCGTCCCGCCATCCTGCGAGTGTTAAAATTTCCTTGCCCTGTTCGGGCAAATAAGTATGAGGAATGATAGATTCGGTGGGATAAAGTGGGTGATCGGGCGGAATGTAGGTATCGAGGATTTGTCCTAACCCTTGTGTGACTTCATCTACCAGCCTTTGCCGTTGAATACAGACGGCGACGGCGTGTCGCACCCGTTCGTCGGCAAAGAAGGGAATACGGTCATTTGTAGTAGCTGTGTTAAAAGTGAGATGTTCCCACGCGGCGCTAGGAATCGCGTGTATCTGAGCTTTTCCTTCTTGAACCATCGTTTGTAGACGCGAAAATCCCCGTTCCAGGTCAAGATCTGAGCTTAATACATCACATTGCCCTTTTTCCAGGGCATCTAGGGCTATATTAACGTCTTGATTGTTGATGAAGCGGAAATTGATCGCGTTGAAGAAAGGGCTCTCGGCCTCTGGGTAAATATAATACGGGTTACGGTGTGTATAAATCGTTTTGCCGGCTTTCCAACTATTAATCACATAAGGGCCATATCCTAATGGCGCGTTGGTGATGTCCGAGGAAGTACGCGCTGCAGCAGCAGAGAGATTTCCCCAGGTGTGGCGCGGCAAGGGTGTCCACAAAGCCAGGAAGTATTGGGGATTTAGATAGCCGGGCATTCCGACCCAGATAAGGGTATGCGCATCCAGGGCTGTATATTCAGCGGTATAGGCTTCCAGCCATTGGTAATTCGCCGTAGCTGGGTCGCGGGCCAACTCAAAACTGTAGACAGAGTCGTGCGCGGTGACTGGCTCGCCATCCGACCAATAGAGATCGGTCTTAAGATGAAAAGTCACGCGCATTTGATCTAGTTGCAGGGGAGTGCCATCGAAATCTAGTTCACATTCTGGCGCGCGGCAGCCGGCAGGGCGCACGCGGATGCCCTCGGTTAACAAGATTACGCGCCCGGTAGCATCCACAATTGTATCGTTCTCTGTTACCGTGATAGGTGAGATGACGGCATCGCCATCTGCCAGGGAGGGCAGTTTTTCCAGGATCTTGGGTTGGTAAGCATAACCTACCTCATCAATGGGACCGTCGTAGAGTGCTTCCAGGACGTAGGTTGCAGCATAATCGGTTGCCTCAGGTAGATAGAGTGTGGTTGGTTCTGATCCGAGACATAGAGATAGCGTGCTGGGGAGTGGTGTGGGCGTTAGTGTGGGAGTGGGGAGTAGTGTAGGGATGGGGGGAAGCATAGTGGGCGTGGGCGTAGAGGAGGGCTGTGGCGGAGTTGTGCAGGCCGCAAACAGAAGACACAAAGAACATATCCATAAGTATCGCAGCTCACGGACCTGCGTTACATAGGGTAAAAGATATTGGATGTGAACATTGCGCAGTAAATGCATTAGGGTTCACATCAGGGCTTTGGACATGCCTCCGTCCACAACCAACGTAATACCGGTGATGTAGGAGGCAATGGGGGAAAGTAAGAACGCGGCAATACGCCCAAACTCCTCAGAAGACGCCATACGCCGTAGGGGGACATCGGTGGTAATTTTAGCTGCCTCTTCTTCCAATGTGCTGACATTGTGTTCTGCCCGCGCGCGCAGGATTTCGTCTACGCGCTCGGTGCGGGTCCACCCTGGTGCAATGGCGTTGATGCGGATATTGTCCGCTCCCAGTTCAACGGACAAGGATTTAACCATTCCCACGACCGCAAGCCGCAGGCTATTGGAGAGTGTCAGTCCATCTAGCGGCATACGCACGGTCACAGAAGTGTTGGCAAGGATACTTCCACCGCCTTTTTCGCGCATGATGGGGACGACGGCGTAAGCTAACCACACGACACTTTGAATAGTGAGCTGCGTTGCGGATTCCCAATCCGCAGGGCGCAGATTTGAGAAGTTGCCGGGGCGCGGTCCCCCCGCGTTGATAAAGAGCATATCAATGCTTCCGAAGTGTTCTCGTGTGGTTTTAACCAAGCGTTCTACGTCGGCCTGCTTGGTCACATCCGCAATGACGGGCAATACGTCGGCATGGGTTTCAACGAGCAACCGCTGGGTAGCCTCCCGTAATGCATCCTCTTTGCGGGCACAAATGGCGACACGCGCCCCCTCTCGTGCCAGTGCTTGCGCTGTGGCATAGCCCAGGCCTCTGCTGGCTGCGGTCACGAGTGCGACTTTGTCTTTAAGTTCCAAGTCCATATCTGTATTATTCCTTTTTTTCTAATTATAACGTAATCGACGCAAATACGCATCTTTATTCGTGAAGTGTAAAACGTAGCACGTCATGCGTAATGCTCATTTTGACTAGCTAATAACTTATGTTACCATTACTTTGTTGCTTTGCCTTCCTCAATTTCCATCTCAAACCTGAAGACGGTTTCACCAATGCAGATAAGATCTCCTGGGCATAAGGGAGTGGGTTGTGAGATGCGCGCGTCGTTGAGCAGGGTTCCATTGTGGCTTTCCAGGTCTTCTAACCACCATTGATCCTCGCGCCATACAATCAGTGCGTGGTGGGTGGAGGTAAATGGATCATTCAAGATCAGCGCATTGTCTTCACCACGACCTATCGCCATCACCGGACGTAGGGTAATGTGTTTTCCACTCTCGTTGCCAGCGGTGATGACCAATTGCGCGGTGGGTTGCGGCGCCGGGGCGCTGTGTTCATTTTGTCGCAAGCCACACCACAGTGTATAAAACGCGATACCCAGAAAGGCATAGAGTAAAAACGTGAGCAGCAGGCGTAATATGAGGAGTAATATATCCATAATCTGGTTATGAATCCGATTTCGCGGTGAAAGGTTGAGTATCGCCCGGCCGTTTCCGTCGTGTTGTGTCTTGTTCGGCGTAAATCAAATCTACACCGGCCAGGGAGATCAGATCGCCAGAGCGCAGTACACTCTCCTGTACTGGGAACCCATTGACGGAAGTGCCGCCGCTGCTGCCCAGATCCTGCAAGATGTAGCGTCCGTAACGACGGCGGAGCTGCGCGTGATAGCGGGAAACCCGGCGATCTTCAATGATCAAGTCATTATCCAGCGCGCGCCCAATGTGAATGATGGGTTGCGTCAAGTCAAATGTCCAGTCCCCCTGGATAATAAGATACGCGCGTGTTTTATGTTCGTCTTCATAACCGATTAGTGATTTCAGACGTTCAAAATCCATATCACGGGTGGGCTGGGTAGGTGGCGGTGTGCGATCGGCGGGCGCGATGCGGATTGCGCGGAGGGGGAGGGCTGGTTCTGACTTTAATATGATGTTGGGTGGCTCCTGGAGTCGAAAATGCATCCGGCTGGCAATGGTGATAAGTGCGGAAGCTAACAGGGATTCCAGGTCTGGATGGTGACGTTTGAGCGCGGTTAAATCGTCAGGGTTGAGCGCGATGCGGTAACGTCCCGGTACTTCTGTTGTGCCATCCGCTCCGATGCGCTCCCCATCTTCCAGCGCCAATACCAGATGTTTGGCGACTTCTTGCGGAAGCAATCGCCCGGCAAAGAAGCGCACAAATGGCTCTTCCACCAGTTGTTCGATCCAGCTCTCAAGACGCATCAGACTTTTCATAGCTTAAATTATAAACATAAAGTGAGAAAGGTAAAATGGAACTGAGGGTGGGTGTCAAAGTTCCGCATATAAACCCAGACTACAAAAGTCTTACAAGTGGCCCTATAGATCAGCCACTTTGTTGAACGAACACCGCTCGTCGACTAGTACTTTTTCAAGTTATAAATGACGGGTGGTGACCACGCAACCATTGTCTTCTAACTGGATAGGGCGGCGGCTAAAGGCCGCTACGCTACCAAGCCGCCAGGAAAAGTGGGTATTTTTTCGTTTTCGGGCTACGCCCGAAAACGAAAAAATACCTTCAAAAACTT
>JAFGFI010000075.1 GCA_016931185.1 Anaerolineae bacterium | reverse complement strand
CCACGCTTTACATGTATGATCTGGATACTGGACGCAGTAAGGTGGTACTTGCTCCTCCTGTTATAAACGACGCTGGTGGGGAAATTGCGATAGGGGGCAGAACGGAAGTCTCCCCTTTGGGAGATGCACTGATCACGAGTAGTTTTCCCGGCTGGTGGTTGGTTAGTTGGACGGGTGAATAGTACTACTCTCCGTCGCGGGACAGACCACGCGCTACACGCTGGACTGTGCGGCCAACACGACGTCTGCGTCGGGTCGTATACTGGCGGAGACGACGCCCACCAGCACGGTAAGCTATCTGTACGGGCGCGATTGCCTGGGCGAATTGCGCGACGGTGCATGGCTGTACTACCTGCATGACGCAACCGGCCACGTGCGACAGGGCACGGACGCGCAGGGGCAGGTCACCGGCGCGTGGCTCTTTGAGACATACCGTGTACATTGATTGTCATCAACCGGATATCTCAAGTTTCCCTAAATAAATGAGCGACTCTACGTCCTCAGTTTCCCCCGGCGCGTAGCACGCGACGACCGTGCGGACTTGGGTTAAAGTGTTTTCGTTTGCTAACCCTAACATGCGGGACAGATCGGCTATATCTTGAGTCCGGGAAGATGCAAGTTTTAACAACACTAGATAGGGTAATGCCAGGATTGGATATCCGGCCAGGTCAAATTGAGGATGCGTCAATGCTTCAGTAACCCAGGGGGCGTCACTCAATACGACATCTACCTCAATACCTTCTGAAGAGCGATAGGTAAAACCGGGAATTGCCAATGCCGCGACCCAGGTATATTCTGCTGTTTCTAATCGCTGGCGAACAGTAGGGGCATTTTGTGCGTGAATCAGGATATCTAAATCATGGGTTACACGTTCTGGCATATAGGCGCGTGTCGCTACACCCCCGATAATAGCCCATGGAATCTTCTTAAGCACTGGACGTAGATCTGGCCAGGAGTGCATAGCCGTCCTCCTCATCAAAAATGCACGCGAGCTGCCTGTCCCCGCGCGAATACGACGACGGCAGAGCGCGATTAGAACACGCCGGCGTTCTACTGGCGTCATTGCCCGTCCCTCAATGTTTATTGTCATACCTTTCCCGTCTACCGTCTACCGTCTACCGTCTACCGTTAACTCCCTTTCCCAAAACACGCTTAAAAGGTAACTGCTCAATGTCCCCGATCAGAATTCTTCCTCCATATCCTCTACCGACTCATTGCGTCCTTCGATTTCGGTCAATACCATCGCCGCGATGTCACTAAAAATGGACAG
This sequence comes from Anaerolineae bacterium, assembly GCA_016931185.1. Classification (GTDB taxonomy): domain Bacteria; phylum Chloroflexota; class Anaerolineae; order B4-G1; family SLSP01; genus JAFGFI01. Next base: position 5,617 of record JAFGFI010000075.1, on the reverse strand, counting down.
AAGTGTGGCATCAATCTCTTTAAAGCCATCGGGGTCCTTGTTAATTAACTCAATTAACCCTAAAATCTCTCCATCGTAGAAAATGGGGACACATAAGATGGAACGGGTGAGGAAAGAAAATTCTTGATCCACGGAAGTGGAGAAACGCCAATCCTGTCGAGGATTGTTGACAATGACGGTTTCCCGGTTCTCGACGACCCAACCCACGATGCCGGTGTCGCTGGGAATGCGATGATCGGGAAGCTGGTTGCGCAATTGGCCATGAACGATGGAGAAGATCAATTCATCTGTATCCGGATCCAGGCGTAGCAATGAGCCATCACTGGCGCCGATGACGTCAATAAGTTTGTAGAGGTTATCATCTAGCAGACCCAATAGATCTTCTTCTAGGGGAATATCCTGTGCGCTCCAATAGAGATCGGCGAGCGCGCCGATGTAATTATGCAAACGGGCAATTTGTATTTGTTGGGCTTGATTTTCTTGTTGTAGACGGGTGACTTCATTTTGTAAGTAGCGAGTGACTTCCTTGTCCATAAGTGAATCTCCTTCCTGGGACAGTATAGGCGTTATGCGCAAAACGCAACATGACGGGGGATGAAAGTATTTGACAAGTTACACTTTAAGTGTGCGCGTTTTACGTTTTCCTTTTTCCTTCTTTCTCCCTTTATAAATGATAGAACTTATCGTTTATATTTTGACAGACTTCTTCCTGTCTTTGTCTCTATTTTAGATGGAGATAGCAGAAAAAGCAACTAGGAAAAGGGGAAAATTTGGGGAATATGCCGTTGTAAAACGCAAATGTTTTGTCATTACTCAGCCGGTTGCTTAAGAAACGGAAATACGGCTAAGGCCGCCTTGAAGAGTATTTTTCGTTGCCGCGCGTTACGTGCGGCAACGAAAAATACTTTCTTTGCAATGACCTTTAGGCTGTAATTGCGGTAAAAACGATGTACCCAGCGTTTTTACACTTTGCGTCTTACGTTTTACCTGGTGGTGCAATCGCCTAATTTATTTGACGCTTATCCTATATTTCCGTTGTAAAAAGTCATCTGCCGGTTGTTTGAGCATGAGATGAAGAAGCAAATCACGGTGGGTTTTGATGAAGGGGAAATCATACGTATCTTCCAGCACGGGCAGGAGATAAGAGGCAGGCCGGTAGATGAGGCGTTTATCGTCAGGGGAAAGGACCTTTTTCACAATATCTGGATTAGGCGGCGCGGGGGTGCGTCCGAATTCACCTCTGAGCAGCATTTTGAACTCGTCCGAGACAATGGTGTAGCGACCGAACATCACGTTAAAGGCCGCCTGGGAACCGACAATCTGGCTGGTGGGTGTGACGAGAGGGACGTAGCCGACATCCTGGCGAACAGAGGGGATTTCTTCCATAATCGGGTCGAGCAGATCGAGTTTCCCCATTTGTTTGAGTTGGCTTTGCAGATTGGTAAGCATGCCGCCGGGAACCTGGGAGGTGAGGATTTCGTCATTGTACGGGGGATAACCCAACCCGATCAATAGTGTGCGCATCAGAGAGAGCGACTCTTTGATGGCTTGTGTTCCACCTTGTGCCAACAAAGTCAATATTCTGTCTATCGCGCGGCGGTCAATATCCTCGTACGCCACAGGCCGGTAGTATTGCCCGTAGACGGGAATAACATCGCGTAGCGCTTTGAAGATGCCAAAGAGTTTTTTCTGTGCTTTGAGGATGCGCTTTTTGTCCAACCCGTGATCCAATCCCAGCGCTTCGGCAAAGACAATGAGGACTTCAATCGGGGGGTGCGAGGCCCCGCCGGCAAACGGTGTAATGGCAGTATCAATGTAATCAATCCCATACTGCATGGCAATGACGGCGTTGAGCGTGGCAACGCCGGTTGTAGTGTGACTGTGGAAAATCAGGGGGACAGAGAGTGATTGCTTGAGTTGGCCGAAAAGGATGGGGGCTTCTAGCGGGTCAAGCAGTCCGGCCATATCCTTGATGGCAATTTGATCCGCGCCTTCTTCTTGCAATGCAAGCGCGAGATCTACAAAATATTCAGTGGTATGGAGTGGACTGACAGTGTACGAGATTGCAGTTTCAGCTTTACTCCCGTAGGCTTTGGCGGCCAACAGGGAGATTTGCAAATTGCGGATGTCATTGAGCGCATCGAACATACGCACAATGCCCGCGCCGGAGCGGATAGCCTCTTTCACAAATGCAATTACCAGGTCATCAGGATAAGGCTGGTAAGCGAAGAGGTTTTGTCCCCGGAGCAGAACGCGAATTTCCGTTTTATTGTCCAGGGTGGCGGTGTATGCGTCCAGGCGTTCCCAGGGATCTTCGTTGAGATAACGCACACAACTGTCGGGGACGGCACCCCCCCACAACTCAATAGCGGCATAACCTGCATCATCAATAATCTTGAGCACACTGAGGGCCTGGCTCATTGTCATCCGGGTCGCGGCCAGACTTTGTTGCCCGTCACGGAGTGTAAGATCAATAAATCTAACTGTATTTCCCATTATGTCTCCTGTTATGTCTTCTTAAAAAATTTGGGTATATTTCATCTCAGTTGGAAGGCACACCATCGTGAAACGTAAATGCTTTTTACATTTTACGCATTACGTTTCTCTAACTTATTTTGAAATACACCCAAAAGATTTTAGCATTTTCCCATTGTAACCGTTTAGTTTTGTGAGCGATTACCGTTTTCTGTCACCTGCTCCAGACAGAAACGCGGGTTTGGGTGTGTTTTTTCGTTGGCGGGCTACGCCCGCCAACGAAAAAACACCTCTTTCCTGCGGCTTTAGCCGCTTTGCTGCCATTAATGGCGCCGTTTGCTCACAGAACTAAACGCATACTTCCCATTTATGCTTCACGTTGTACGTTTTACATCTCATACAGGCATTGTATGTGCTTATAGATAAAGTTCAAAGTGTCAAATTGTCATTTTACACATTATGAATGATGCGTTAGCGTTCTCCCTTTCCATGTCGTTTTCCCGCGTGTGGTTAGGAGCAGGGATCGTATTGCAATGAGATCGGCAAAAATAATGGTGAACGGGTAGGTCCATGTCAGGACAAGGGGAAAGTGAAATTTCCGGTTGGAAGCCCCCCAAAGTAACATAGAGAGCGTGATAGCGACAACGGCCCATCCGGTAGAGAATCCCGACAGGGGATGCCCGGATATAGCGCTGCACACGACGAGCCAGGGCAGCAGAAACACGATACTGAGCCATATCCAGACCAAGAGGAATAGTGGAGCATTGTATCCAAAAGCTGCAAATAGATTTTTACTAAAGCCATTATAAACCTCGTGGAAGGAATGATACATCCGGCAGCGAACTCGTTCCCCGCCATCCGCCAACCAGAGTTGGAGATGGTGGGCCTTGATGCGACGTCCTAGTGCCATATCATCCACCGCATTTTGGCGTACTGCCTCGTAGCCTCCAATAGCATCGTAGGCCTCGCGCCGAAAGAGCATATACTGGCCGATGGTGGCGGAAAATGCCGGATTCTTTAACATACGATGAGTTAGCCCTAAGGGCAGAAAGGCAAAGATGGTCCAAGGGAGAAGGGGTATGAAGATCTTTTCACTCCATGTGACGGCTTCTTCGTAAGGAAACACGCTCAGTAGATCCGCGCGGGTTGCTGTCATTGTGTTGACGGCATCGCGTAATGCGTGTGGGTGATGGCGCGTATCGGCGTCGGTGAAGAGCAGTAGCCTGCCTGTCGCTGTTTGAGCCAGTTGATGACAAGCCCAATGTTTGCCTAACCAACCCGCCGGCAGTGGAGTACCATGTAAAATTTTGAGTCTACTGGGATGAGTCATTGCTAATTCGGTCAGGATTTCCCCTGTACGATCGGTAGATTCATCGTCTAGCACCCGTACCTCAAACGCCGGGTAATCTTGTACCAGCAGTGAAGTCACGCAGGGGCCGATATTGTGTTCTTCATTACGTGCCGGGACGAGAATGGAGACTGAGGGTGTGGTATCTGTCGGGGGATAGGTTTCTATGCGCCGCCATATGATACAGTTGCTGATACCGATTAACAATAGCACACTGACGAAGATCGTGATGCAGATTTGCACTCCTATGCCGAGCGTTATCATCTTTTCCACCGGGTACGCAATTGAGGTCGCTGTTTAAAATCGGCGCGGTGGGTCCAGATGAGCAGCAGCGCGTTGCCGAGCCAGATGTACCATAACAGTGGGTCATAGTTGAGTAGCGGGAGAGCAATGCCCATTGCGATGAGTCCCAGGGCCACAGCCCACCCCGCGATAGTTTGTACCGCGTAGCCGATCACCATGAAAGCCATACCCACCCCGGTGATAACGCCATACGTCAATCCGATCCATATTCCCCCGGTGACGGCGACGGCTTTACCACCATGAAAATTGAGGAAGGGAGAGAAGATGTGTCCCGCGACCGGAGCTAGGGCGATGAGAAGTATTGCTGGACCACGTATGTCGAATATAGTATAGGCCAGTCCCACCGGTAACGCGCCCTTGAGCATATCTAGCAGGAGTGCGATCAGTGCCCATCCCTTGCTTCCCGCGCGCAGCACATTAGTCGCGCCAGGGTTGGTATCCCCATACTGGCGAATGTCTTTGTGCATCCCCATCTTTCCCACGAGCAGTGAGAAGGGAATTGCCCCCATAAGGTAAGAGGTTAGTATCCATAGAATAGGTTTCATCATTCGTCATTTGCAATTTGTAATTCGTTACATTTTAATGATCACCAGTAGGACTATCATTCCCATTCCTGTTCCTCCGACGATGGCCGGCCCGGGGAGATGCCAGAAAAAGAGTTGCCCGAAGGTTTCCAGGAACCAGGTTAGTGTGTAGATAACGAGAAGTGAGAGCGGGAGGGGAGGAGGGGTCACAATTATGGTAATGATGGCCGAAACAAGCATCCATCCCAGGTAATTAGTCCAGGGGATTCCGAAGTAATCTTGCCAGCACGCCCCTTTTGTGGGGAGGGATTCCCATTTCCAAAAGTCCCAGGCGACCATTTGCGGATCTAAAAAGAGATCCCACATCGTGAAAGCTATTGCGCTCAGTAGCACGAAGAGCCAACCGCGCTGTCCATAAGTGAAAAGATCGGCGACGGCCCACGCGGGGGGGAGCATCATTAACCATGCACATGGGATGAGAAGGGGAACGTGGCCGATTTGCGGCTGCAAGCGATCCGTGTAGTGATAACGGCCAAAGGGAAAGCCGGTGTGAGACCCGATGAATTCTGCTGCCCATCCCAGGATAATGACACCCCCCGCAGTTATCACAGCGCGTGTTGTCCCCCATCCACGTATCAGGATGGCAAACACGGTGATGACTTGCAGGCAGACTCCCAAGACAATGCCAACGCGTTGGCCTCGTTCGTGCCAGAGCCAACCAAAGATAGGCACTGCGATCATTTCCAGTATCCAGGCGAAAAGCAAACCACGCTGGAGTGTGGGCATTTCTATCAAAACATGATATAGGGACATAAAAAGGACCTATTTGTAGAAATCTATTCGTTGACTCTACTGAAAAAAGCCCTATTTACCGCAGAGTCGCAGAGGACGCGGAGAAAATTTCAAATGATGTGTAATCAAATCTATGGTTGCGCTCCAAAAGATTAATTTTATTAAGTTTTGGTTT
>JAFGFI010000074.1 GCA_016931185.1 Anaerolineae bacterium | reverse complement strand
GCCGCGAGATCGTCCACTTGATCAGACAGCACTTCTTGTAGCCCCACAACATCGGGTTGGTGCAGATGTAACGTACTGATAGCCAAATCCTTGCGATAAGGCCACGCGTTCGGGCCGTCGTGGGAAGTGTTCAGACGGATGTTGAAAGACATAACACGTAGAAAAAGGTCTGTGTTTTCCATGCGGTTTCTAAAATGAGCCTCCCGAATTTTGCACAAAAAGTGATACATCAGAGCCCACCCCGCACCACGACATGAGGTAGCCACTGTCGGGCGCGGTCGGCCATGGCGTGCAAGGTAGCCATCGGATAAGGAGAAATTTTTTCTAGTGCAGGATCAAGTGTATTGACGCCGCGGAACTGTTGCAGGTAAAGGGTCGCTGCCGGTTCGCCGACGACGGCAGCGACCCAACGGGCCAACGCCTCAATGTCATCCATAATGAGCCAGTCGGGCACAACAGTAGTGCGCCACTCGTGAGGGAGGCCACGCTTATGGAGCAATGTGAGGCTACGCTCGATACGCGTTACGTCCACGCCAGAGACGCCAGAAAGCCGGGCGTACTTCTCCGGCGGCGCTTTAACATCGATCGCCACATAATCCAGCACGCCCGCATCCAGTAACGACGCCAGCGTTTCCGGACAATAGCCGTTGGTATCCAACTTCGTCGCATAGCCCAGGTCACGCACGCGGCGCAAAAAATCGCACAGGTCTGGCTGAAGCGTCGGCTCACCACCGGTCACGACGACGCCGGTCACCTTCCCCACACGTCTGGCGAGGAAAGTCCACACCTCGCTCTCCGAGAGCGCGGGCAATGCACCGGGCCGCAAAACCAAGTCGGAGTTGTGACACATCGGACAACGAAAATTGCATGAACCGGTAAAGAAAGTGGTAGCGATGTGATCAGCGTAGTCGATCAGAGACGCGCGCACCCAGCCCTTGAGATCCATAATCCAAACCTGCCAGCTATGTCGTCAAACAGTCTGATCAGTGGGGTTGAAGATGATGCCCCCCTGCACAAGGCGTCGTACCGCTATTTCTCTTTAGTTTTGGCAACCTGGAACATCTTGCGGTCGGCAAACTCTTGTTGCTTACCCTCATTCCAATTCTGTACGGGACGCAGATAGCCCACAATACGCGAATATACCTCGCAGGGGATTTTGATATCCTGTTTTGTTTCAATGTCTGTCTGTTCCATGATCAGTCTCCTTTTGTCAGTTGAAAGTTTGAGATTCAATTTGCCACGCGCCCATAACGCTTTAATTGTTCTTCGGTGTGTTCATACGGGCAATAAGAATGTGCCCCAGAAATGTAACCGTGGACCGGACAAATACTAAACGTCGGCGTAAGGGTATAATATGGTAAACGGTAGTTTTCCGCGATCGTGCGCACCAAACGTCGCACCTGCTGCCAGTCATCAATCTGCTCGCCCAGGAAAACGTGAAGCACCGTACCCCCTGTGTACAGCGTTTGCAATTCATCCTGACGTTCCAGCACTTCGAATAGATCGTCGCTATAGTTAACCGGCAGGTGAGTTGAATTGGTATAATAAGGGGCAACATTCATACCAGACGTCCTGATATCCGGATAACGCTCTTTATCGATGCGCGCCAGGCGGAATGTCGCGCCTTCAGCCGGCGTCGCTTCCAAATTATACAAATGTCCCGTCTCTTCCTGAAATCGCCCCAAAACATCACGCATGAAGTGCAACGCGCGCAACGCGAAAGCATGCCCGTCAGGGTGATCGATCCCCACGCCAAATAAATTCAAACACGCTTCATGCATACCATTGAGGCCAATGGTAGAGAAATGATTGCTCCAATACTTGTCGGTGCGTACCTTAACCATACGTAAGAAATGATGGCTGTAAGGATACAAACCGCGTTCGGTAAACGTTTCCAACATCTTGCGCTTGATCTCGAGGCTGGTGCTCGATGTCTCCATCAGACGTTCAAGACGCCGCATAAAATCCTGCTCATCACGCGCCAGATACCCCAGGCGTGCCATATTCAACGTGACCACTCCCACGGAACCGGTCAACGGCGCAGCAGCAAAAAGGCCCCCCATACGTTTGCGCAGTTCACGATTATCAAGTCGCAAACGGCAACACATGCTGCGAGCATCTTCCGGCTTCATATCGCTGTTGATGAAATTGGCGAAGTAGGGGATTCCGTATTTAGCCGTCATAGACCAGATTGGTTCCAAATCAGAATTATTCCAATCAAAATCATTACTGATGTTGTAGGTTGGAATCGGGAACGTAAACACACGCCCCTTAGCGTCACCCTCTAGCATCACCTCGGCAAAAGCGCGGTTGAACATATCCATTTCCCGCTGAAATTCACCGTAAGTTGCCGACCTCGTTTCTCCGCCGATAACAACCGGCTCATGAGCTAAAACAGAAGGTGCGGTCAGATCCATGGTTACGTTCGTAAATGGCGTTTGAAATCCCACCCGCGTCGGCACATTGATGTTAAAAACAAACTCTTGGATGGCCTGTTTCACCTGGACATAATCTAAACCATCGTAGTGAATGAACGGCGCCATCAACGTGTCAAAGTTCGACACGGCCACCGCGCCGGCAGCTTCACCCTGCAGCGTATAGAAAAAATTCACCAACTGCCCTAACGCAGTACGCAAATGACGCGGCGGACGGCTCTCGATTTTTGCTGTCACCCCTCCAAAACCTTGTTCCAGTAAGTCCAGCAAGTCCCAGCCACAACAATAAACCGACAACATGCCCAAATCGTGAATATGGATATCGCCGGCGATATGCGCTTGTTGTACTTCTGAAGGATAAATGCGCCGCAGCCAGTAGCGCGCCGCGATGGACGACGCCAGATAGAAATTCAAACCCTGCAACGAATAATTCATATTGCTGTTCTCGTTGACACGCCAGTCAGCGCGTTGCAGGTAGTCTTCCACCAGTTTCTCGGAGTCAAGCAACATCCGCTCAGTGGCGCGCGCCTCGGCACGTTTCTGGCGATAAAGAATGTACGCTTTGGCGATTTTCTGGTTGCCCGATTTCACCAACACTTCTTCAACGATATCCTGAATCTCCTCAACATGGGGAATACGCCCCGTTCCATTCACTCGTTCGTTCAAGATCGCCACTACCGCCCATGACAACGTTTCGGCCCACGGACGACCTTCACCATTCCCGACAGCCCGCGCCGCTGCATACATCGCGTTCTCGATACGCTTGCGATCAAATTCCACAACCGTCTCATCCCGTTTCATGATTTGCGTCACTGTCATATCCGCTTACTCCTTTCGATTTCGATATATTGGACAGTGTAGGTTTCGGAAGCCAGTTCGCACATCGATATCCACACAATCCACTTGTGGCTGCAACACAACAATAATTCCCCCCCTATTTGGTGATATATAGTAATTATGAGGATAAGACAGAAACAAAAAGCAATGCTTTTAGCATTACTTTTTGAAATCTTTTTTAAAGACACCCGCATATAGGCATCAATGATTATACTACTACAAGAAGCAGGGGTGTCAAATCTGGTTTTGCAAGTTAAATATGACAAATAAGATCCAAGAGAATTAACCGGCGAATTCTCGGCCAAAGAAGCCAAAGGATACCACAAAACTGGAAATGGGAAACTGAAGAAAACCCGATGATTGTCAATTGCCTGGTCGACAATCCGTAGTATACTACGCGTGTACTTCTATCCTAAAACTAACTAAATTGCCACAGAACTGCCATGTAACGCTAACAGTAAAATGCAGAGACCGTGTTATGCTATTATTAAAGGGATAATCGCTTAAAAAAGTTTGAAAAAAGACTGAATTGACGATGTTTAGAAAACTGCAAGACTTACTGGAAATGTGGAGCAGCCGCAAAATCGCCATTGTCGTGATTGTGGTATCTGTTGCGTTTTCGGAAATCATTGTCATCGCCTCAGACTTGTTGCTCCACAAATCATTGGTGGTCGAGACGATTATCCGCACATTCCTCATTTCATTCAGCATCTCCACATTGATGGCGCTGACCTATTCGAGATTCATGGAGCGCCTACGCCGCGCTGAGGCCGCCTTACGCACAAGCGAGGCAGAGAACGGCGCCATTTTAATGGCCCTTCCCGATATGATGCTTCGATTTTCCTTTGACGGGCGCTTTTTACAACAGCATATAGCACGGTCGCATACTTCCCGGTGTCCGGCCGAGAGATTCACCGGCAAGACAGTCTATGAGGTTTTTCCTCCAGAACTTGCAGACCAAATGATGCACTACATCACCGCAGCCATGCGCACGCGGGAAATGCAACAGTTCAAATATCAGCTTCCCTATACGGATGCACCGTGCTACTTTGAGGCGCGCATGGTCGAGTGCAACGGAGATAGTGTGTTGACGATCATCCGCGATATCACCACACAAAAGATAGCAGAAGCAGCTTTAGAAGCAGAACGGGAATCATTAGCACGCCGGGTTGAAGAACGAACGGCCGCTCTGCAAACGGCGAATAAGCAGACCCTGCACGCGCTCCAAACACGGGATGAATTCCTCGCCAATATCAATCACGAGTTGCGCACGCCACTCACTCCGATCCTGGCTTTTTCCGATCTTCTGCAAAACGAACACTATGGACCGCTGAACAGCCGTCAGAAACAAATCAGCGGTAACATCAAGAAAAGTGCGCAGGATTTGCTCGAACATATAAACAACATCCTCGATTTTTCAGATATCAAGGCCGGCAAAATGCAACTGGAGATTGAGGCGCTCAATGTCAACGACCTTTGCCAGGCCAGCCTGCGCCAGCTCGAACACGCCGCACGGAAAAAAGACTTGCGCGTCTCATGCACGTTGGACCACGCCGTAACCATCATTCAGGCCGATCCACAACGCTTGAACCTGATGTTAAACCATCTCCTGAAAAATGCCATCAAGTTCACGCCCAATGGCGGAGCCATTGGACTGGAAGTCCGCAGCGACACCCCAGCCGGCCTGGTCCATTTCAGCGTGTGGGATACCGGCATCGGCATTGACTCGGCACATCTGCCACAACTCTTCCAGCCTTTCAGCCAACTCCAGACCAACCTCAACCACGAGTATGAAGGTTCTGGCCTGGGGCTAGCGCTAGTACATTATTTGGCAGAACTGCATGGCGGTTCCGTGGCTGTTGAGAGCCAGGTTGGGAAAGGCAGCCGCTTTACAATTTCGCTGCCATGGAACACCCTGTTACCGCCACAACCAGAGGCAGACGATACACTCGTGCTCTCTCCGGAAGCAGCAACGCCATCCACGACAGGCAAACAGCCCCTCATCCTGGTGGCAGAAGACAATGCAATGAATCGTAAAGTTTTGTGCCATATGCTCAACATGGCGGGGTATGCTACCGTCGTGGCTGAGGACGGCGCGGCGGCGATTGAGGCGCTGCGCGAACACCATCCCGATCTGGTGCTGATGGACATTCAGATGCCCGGCATGAACGGGCTGGAAGCCACGCGCCGTATCCGCGCCGACGCCGATTTACATGACACACCGATCATTGCGGTCACGGCATTGACCATGCCCGAAGATCGTAAACGTAGCCAGGAAGCCGGCGTCGATCACTACGTAAGCAAGCCTATGGACATGCAACAGTTGCTCAAAATCATCGCTAAAACCCTGAACGCTCGACCGACACGCCAGGTGCAAGAACCTGCTGAGGATGGTCACGCTCCATAGAGCCGCGCAACTGGGCTTCATTCACGGCTGGTCGAAGAACTGCGTGATTATGCGGCGGGACTCGAAAGTCATGTTGCCGAGTTGGATGCTTGCGCGCTCAGCGTCGCGCATGATCTCAAAAACCTGCTGACAATTCTGATCGGGTTCAGCACAATGCTCAAACCTCCAGGCCCAACCCCACCCGCGCCAGATTGAATACTTTGAAG
>JAFGFI010000073.1 GCA_016931185.1 Anaerolineae bacterium | reverse complement strand
GAACCAAGTTTTCAAGGGTTTTCACAATTTGTCAATTTTAAATTTGCCAATTTGCGATTTTCAAGGGAGCCTTTGGCAACCAGGGTAACCCATAGGTGCTTTTGGAGGTGGAGATGACATACAAGGAAAAACCAATAGTTTGTCCATCTTGTGGTGCTAGTAACGTTGCGGGTATATTGTTTTGTACGGAGTGTGGCACATATTTGCCCTCGGGCGGACCTTTGCGCACCGAACCACTTCCAGAACAGGAAATAGAGCAGTCAGCGCGCCCGCGTGTAGAGGGGATGCTGGAGGAAAAAGCATCTGCAACTTTGAGTATTGAAGTTGAGATATTGACAAGTGGTCGCAAGGTTTTGCTGTCTGCTGATCGTGAGATTTTAATAGGGCGGCTAGATTCTGCTCATGGTATCTTTCCTGAGTTAGATTTGACTACAGATGAGGGCATAGAACAGAATGTGTCACGTCGTCATGCTCGTATTTATACTCGGAACGGGGCTTGCTTTGTTGAAGACCTTGATAGTACAAACGGGACTTTTTTAAATGGTGAACGTTTAACATCATATTTACCCTACGCTTTTCGGAATGGGGATCTTCTAACCCTGGGTACATTGCGAATGAAAGTACGTATTTATTCTAATGTGTGATTATTGATGCTGAATTTTTGATTCGGGTTCATGTTTGATTGTAATTTCCTTCCAGTTGCGTTAAACTACTATTGATAAAGATCGTGAGAACTTGCTTGCTATAAGAAGAAGGTTATAATTATTAAAACCGTGTTTATATTTATGGTTGGTTGTTGGAGATCACAATAATCCCAAGGTAGAACAGTGATGTCATGAGTGGGTTGGGGTAGACAATCCTCTGTTCAGGGGCGTTCCAAAAAGCGGATAAGCTCGATGCAGTTTCAATTTTTATGTAGGTCAGGGACCAATTATGTGTCCTCTTTGAGACCAGAAGCGGGTCTTTTTGTGAATTTTGTCGGTTTGTTGTATGGCGTGTATTGAGTATGCCGGGTTTGGAATTTCCGAGGAGTGTGTGAAGGATGGTTGGAAATGGCGCTAAAAGGTAAGTTAGAAGATTTTGGAATCACCCAGCTATTAAATTTGATTAACTTGGCTCGAAAAACGGGAACTCTGTATTTACAGGGAGATCAGAAGAATGCTTACCTCTGTTTCAGGGAGGGTAAGCTCATCTATGCGGGAATGGATGATTTAGAGGACGATCTCCCTGTAATTTTACAGCGGGCCGGTGTGTTCACCACCGATCAGGTGCGCACTATTAAGTCCCATATGGCGGGTAAGTCTGATCGTGAGATTGCGCAAGTTCTCATTACTACAGGACGTATTCAGCAGCAGGATGTAATTAAAAGCATTCGCGAGCATATTTTAGATTTGGTATATCAGATATTCTCTTGGAATGAAGGTTTATTTCGTTTTGAACCCTCGAAGTTGACGACGCAGGGTAAGATAACCACTTCTATAGCTTTAGAGAATGTGATTATGGAGGGGAGTCGTCGTTTGAAAGAATGGGAACGGCTCCAAGATGAGTTGCCGAATCTGGACATTTCCCTGAAGTTTGCTGAGCGGCCGACGACCCCTTTGCGTGATATTAATCTCAGTGTTGAGGAGTGGCGGGTGATTTCTTTTATTAACCCGCGCAATAGTTTGCGACAGATCGCTCAGTATAATAACATGAGCGAGTTGCAAATCCGTAAAATTGTTTATAGCCTGCTTCAGGCTGGCTTGGTTGAGGTTATACGCCCGCCACGTTCAGCAGCACCGGCGCCTGCGGCTGGTAAATCTTCGGCTGTACAAGCGGAGTCGGAGGACGTGCAGATGCGCGCTCCTGCTGTGAAGCGTGGATTGGTTCAGAAGTTGATCTCGCGAATCCGGGAGTTGTAGTTTATGCAGACGTTAAAAATTGTAGTTACCGGCCCCTTTTCATCTGGAAAGACTGAATTTATTCAGAGTATTAGTGAGATTGAAGTTGTCTCCACTGAGCGTAATATTACGCGTGAATCCGAGCGGATAAAAAGCCGGACAACGGTGGCGATGGATTTTGGGCGTATTACGATTGATGAAGAGCTTATCTTGTATTTATTCGGCACCCCCGGCCAGAAACGCTTTGATTTTATGTGGGAGATCCTTTCGGAAGGAATGTTGGGATTTATTGTCCTCGTAGATAGTACGCGCCCAGAAACTTTCCGTGAAGCACGACGCATTCTTGATACGTTTCGTAGTTACTCCCCGGTTCCTTATATTGTCGCCGCGAACAAACAGGACTTGGAGGATGCCTGGCCTGCCGAGGATTTGAAAATCGTGTTACGTGTAGATGAAAGTGTTAAGGTTGTGCCTTGTGTGGCTCAAGATAAGGAGACTGTAAAACAGGTGCTGTTGGAATTGTTGTATTCCATTCTTGAGTTAATGGATCAAGAAGAGTAATCCTCTTTTAACTGAATTGCAACGGCCTCTTTTCTTTGTGTATAATAGGATGTGGTATGATGAGAGAAAATTGAGGCCGGAGTAAGGATATATGAGTTCCATTGTTACTGACCGAGGTATTGTCCATTATGAGACGTTTGGACGTGGTAAACCGGTAGTTTTACTCCATTGTTGGTTGGGATCGTGGAGCTACTGGTTTTCTACAATGGAATATCTTGGAAATCACAAGTACAAGACGTATGCTTTAGACTTTTGGGGATTTGGAGATTCTGCGAAGCAAGGAACTTTTAGTGTTGCTGCGTACGTAGCTATGGTAGATCAGTTTATGGAGCGTATGGGGTTGGCGCGCGCTCCTGTTATGGGCCATTCTATGGGGGGAACCGTATCCCTCAGTTTAGCGTTGGCCTATCCTCAACGTGTGTCTAAAGTGGCTGTAGTTGGTTCTCCTATTGTCGGTTCAGGTCTGGCTCTCTTATTAAAGCTTTCTGGCAATCGTCAGTTTGCCAGATTACTTTACGCGATACCGGGTCTTCTGCCTTCTGCTATGAAGGTGCTTTCCTTGACGTATGCTCACGACTGGCGTACTTTGTATGATATGCTGGCAAAAGACATCTCACGCACTACCATGGAATCTTTTTCTGCTAGTATTCGTGATTTACGTCTGACCGACTTACGCCCCCGCTTACATGAATTACGCATCCCTGCGATGGGGATCTATGGGCGTAAAGATAACATTGTGAGTCCTCGGCAGGCAAATGTGATGCGTAAGTGGGTAAAAGACCATACAGTGCATAGTTTCCAGAAGTCGGGTCATTTTCCCATGTTAGATGAAACAGATCTTTTTCATGAAAAAATACTAGAATTTCTAGATAAGTGAAGAGAAATTGAGACGCGAGGCTTTCTTTTTCCCTAATAAAATGTCGCGAATTTTATTGCTCTCTATGCATGAAGTGATGGGGCAAAATGGCTTTCATGCTGTGTTAAATATCGCGCGACTTCCCTATCTGGTTGATAGTTATCCACCACCTGATTTTGAACCAGGTCTGAGGTTTGATGAGGTTGGACGACTAATGGAAGCGGTGGAAGGAATTTATGGCGTGCGTGGGGGCCGTCGCCTAATTAAACAATCGGGTCATTATTGTTTTAAATATGGGATAGAGGGATTTGGTGGCGTTATTGGTTTTGCGGATTTTGCTTTGCGTTTGATCCCGGTTTCGCTACGAGTACGTATTGGACTTGAAGTTCTGGCAGAAATTTTTAATCGTTACTCCGACCAGTTTATTACTTTGGGTGAAAATGAAGACTGGTATTTTTTTATGATGAAACAATGTGGTCTGTGTTGGGGGCGTCAAACTGAAGGGGTTGCCTGTGCCCTGGCAGAAGGATTATTGGAAGAGACGCTCTATTGGATTACTCGTGGGCGACGATTTGCGGTTGAGGAGTTCATTTGCCTGGCAACTGGGCAAGCTATGTGTGCAATACAAGTGGGAAAAACTCCTCTAAATTAATGTTGATAATATTATTACGAGTGGAGTGCAGTGAGAAAAATCATCCTGCGTGATAAGCGAAAAATAATTCCTTTTAACGAACCTGCCCGTGAGTTAACGGTGCAGTGTAATCCCCTTTGGTTGCATCAACGGGATATTTTGGCGAAGTATACCGATGATGAGCGGGAGATTAATACCGTGGCGGAAATTGACAGCGAGCGTGTCGAAACATTGGTCTATCGCGATAACCTTTATTTCGACTCACACTTTATTGATGATTTTATTGTGCGCGCGCAGAATTACGGTAAAGCTTGTCAGGTTGCATTTCATTTGAATGATCCGGCAATTTCAGGTCAGGCGCTCTATTTACAACGGGGAATCAGACAACAGGGTAATTATTATGTGGCGGATTTATGGTATTATCCCTATGGTATTGAACCTGTAGTTCGTCCATTGTTAATGGATACAGCTTCTAGGGAAGTCGGGTTTTATAAAGTACCTACGCACATGTCAAACTTACATGGCGATTTGACCTATAACTTACCGACCAGACCCTTTTTATCTGTCGAGCATTGGTTGCATATTCTACACGCAAATATTGACTTTGGCATTTTTGCTATTGGCGCCCAGTTTGAGCAGCGAGTTGAGCAAGATGCGTTCTATAGTCTAAAGCTGTTATGGCGTGGAATGTTGGAGCGCAAGCAAATTCTGACATCTTCAGAATTGGTAAAAACGGGTAAAAATTGTAGCATTGATCCTACGGCAGTTATTCAGGGCCCCACTATTATTGGGGATAATGTATATATAGGTCCAGGAACGGTCATTAGTAATTGTATTATTGGCAATAATGTGACGATTGACCAGGGCTGCCAGTTGATGTTGAGCGTGGTGGGGAATAATACGTTTTTGCCGTTTCGTGCAGCTCTCTATCGTACCATTGTGATGGAAGAATGTATGATAGCGCAAAATACCTGTCTTCAAATGTGCGTCATCGGACGAAGTTCATTCATTGGTGCCGGAAATACCTTTACAGATTTTATGTTGGTGGATAGACCTTTGCGTTCCCATTTTGGCGGCAAGTTAGAGGATACAGGTATGACCGCTCTGGGGAGTGCTATTGGTCACAATGTGCGGATTGGTTCAGGGATGATTATTTATCCGGCACGGATGATCGAGTCGGATGTTATCTTGATTGCATCGCCAGAACGGCGTGTGATCAGTAAGAATGTTTTTTATGAAGACAGTGATCATCTGAAGTTAAAAGATGGTGAAAACTTGCACCCCCGGCTCTATCCACGAGATTGATTGAGGTGGAGCTTGGAGGGAAATAACTATGGGAGCTTTTGCTTTTATTATTCATCCTATTGATCCGAAGCGTGATGTTGCACGTAAGTATCCGCTATTAGGAAAAATTTTATCAGAACCGTTGATTCATTTTCTGTCGCGCTTTTGGCCTCCTGTACAACTTTCTCATGTGACAGGTGCGCGCTCTGTGGCTACGGGTCAAGAGATAGAGGGGTGGCTGATTGCGGTTCCTTACACTTCCCAACGTATGTTAGCACTTTCTCCAAAGGAGGTATACCGGAAAATTATTGCTGCTGGGCGATTAGCTGAGCATCTAGGTGCGGATATTTTGGGATTGGGCGCTTATACATCAGTAGTGGGGGACGGCGGTGTTACAGTTGCCCGGGAACTCGACATTCCAGTTACATCTGGGGATAGTTATACGGCAGCCATTTCCGTTCATGCTACTCGTGATGCCGCACATCAAATGGGAATTGATTTGCGCCAAGTAACTTTAGCTGTAGCTGGGGCATCCGGTGCAATTGGTGGCGCTGTTGCTCAATTGTTGGCCCCCAATGTCGGCCGCATGATGTTAATTGGGCGACAGCAATCACGTTTGGAGGTTATGGCTGAAAAAATCCGTATTGCAGGTTGCTCTGATATTCTTATATCTACAGATGTTGCCAATATTCGGGACGCTAAGGTTGTTGTGACTGTTACGAGCGCGGGTGGAAATTTGATTCAGCCGGAGATGCTACAGCGCGGAGCTGTTGTATGTGATGTATCGCGGCCGCGGGATGTTTCCTGGCAAGTGGTACAGGCCCGCGATGATGTATTGGTTATTGATGGTGGGTTGGTGCGTGTACCGGGGGCCGTAAACTTTGGTTTTAATTACGGATTGCCCCCTAACTTGACGTTTGGGTGTTTTGCAGAGACAATGACATTGGCTTTTGAGGGACTGTATACAGATTATTCGGTGGGGAAGGATTTGTCATTAACGCAAGTTCAAGAAATTGAAAAGTTGGCGGCTAAACATGGTTTTGAATTAGCCGCTCTCCGTAGTTTTGAGCATAAGCTGGACGAGGCTCATATTCAGCAAATAAGAGCACGCGCCTATGCAGGAGGTAGAGTATGAGTGAGGGCCGTATTCTGGTGGTAGAAGACGATTTCGACATTTCGAATATGCTGCAACTGTATTTTAAGTCGCAGGGATATGAGGTTTATGTAGCGCCACGGGGGAGTGTGGCTATGGAAATGACGCGGCAGAAGATGCCTAATGTCATTGTCTTAGACATCATGTTACCCGATATTGACGGTTATGAAGTGTGCCGTCAATTGAGAACTAACTTGCGCACCAGTCATATTCCCATTATTTTCCTGACCCAGAAGGATGAGCGCAGTGACAAAATTCACGGTTTGGAGTTAGGGGCGGATGACTATATTACCAAGCCTTTTGATGTGGAAGAGTTACGCCTGCGTGTCCGTAACACCATCAAGAGTGCTGAAATCGCCAGCTTAACCAGCCCCAGTACTGGCTTGGCCAGTGGGCGTTTGATTGAGCAGCAGTTGCGTGAGTTAATGCCCCGGAAGGATTGGGGAATCCTTTATATTGGCATCAATGGGTTACGGGCATTTAATGAAGTGTATGGGTTTGTCGCAGGCGAAGAGGTGTTGCGTTTCACAGGTATGCTTTTGAATGATGTGATCGATGAAATGGGAACGGCTGATGATTTCATTGGGCATATCGGCGGCGATAATTTTATCGTGATCACGCGTAAAGAACTAGCCGATCCCTTGCGCGAAGAAATCGCTAAACGCTTTGATGAAAATGTGGGAACTCACTATGATTTCATGACACGGATGCAAGGATATCTTGTTGTGAAGGGAGATGATGGCGAAGAAGTCCACGCGCCGTTGATGAGTCTGCAAGTGGGAGTATTGTTGGCAGATGATGGCCCCTTCACCGATATTCGCGAGATTACCGAAGCTGCTGCTGAGAAACGCCGCGCGTCAATCAAGAAATAGTCTGTTTTGATTGGGTAGGAGCCTTGTTTTTGGGTTCAGCCTGTAATGGATTAAAAGTAATGTCTCACAGCTTGCCGCCTAAATCTGAGGGTGTTGCTGCCAGTGTTGAGACGACGCAGCGTACGTCTCTTAATGTGCCGGCAAATACACGCAATGAACAACCTCTATTCCGTATTCGAGAGTTAGAGGTGCTTCAGCAACTCAATCGTTTGATGGGGGAGAGTCTTGACCTGGAGACAACATTACAAGCTGTACTCAAAGCATTGCAACAGCTCGTGACCTATGATAGGGGTGAGATTACGTTATTTGACGTGTCCCAAAATATATTGGTACGTCGAGCTTTGTTGGAGCGTGAGGGCTTAACAGTGGAGACTGAAACGGATGTGATCTATCATCTTGATGAAGGGCTGACAGGATGGCTGGCACGTCAGCGTCGTCCGTTGCTTATTGATGATTTACAAAATAATCCCTCTGTTGCTCCTAAGAAAAAAGCGGTTCAACCCTGGTTACGCGCTTATTTGGGAGTTCCCTTGATAGCTAGGGGTGAGTTAGTTGGTACCCTGGAGATTGCTGCGTCTGTTCCAGGTCAATTGACAATGCATGATGTGGAATTAGTTGAGTTATTAGGGGGACAGGCCGCGATTGCAATTGAGAATGCACGCTTATATCATATTGCGCAACAGCGCGTAGATATATTGGAACGCCTGCATAACATGGTGCGGAAAGTTGGACGCGCCAGTGATCCTGATACTTTTTTTGCCGAAGTTGTTCAGTGTGTAGCTGAGTTGGTCGCGGCGCAGATTGTGGGTATTCTGCTCTATGAACCAGATAAAGAATTGTTAATAGCACAATCGCCTTTTATAGGATTGCCCCAGGAATGGCTGAATAATTATGTTATCCCCTTTCGAACGGGCGGTGATTTAGAGAGGCATTGGCGGAACCAATTTTATTGGATGGTTGAAGACGCGCAGAGTAGTTCTCGTGTAGAGGCGTTAGGTTTGCTCCCTTTGTCCGTGGCTTTGGATGTACACCAAGTATTATTAGTGCCGTTGGAATCAGGAGAGGAGCTAATTGGTTTTATCCAGGTCGCAAATCCGCAAGAAGGCCGGCGTTTTATAGAAGAAGACGCGCGCCTTTTGGGGATGTTTGCTTCTCAAATTTCTGGTACTGTGCGTATTTCTAAATTAGTAAAGCAACTTGCTTCACGTACACACCATTTGACTTCACTGCTGTCTGTAGCTTCTGCAATTGGCAAATCTCTTGATACAAGCACAGTCTTAGACGAAATTGTGCATGCAGTTTCCGGAGCGCTCAATAGTGAGCGTACTGTCATTTTTGTTCTTGATCCTGTGACAAATTTGTTGAATCTGGAAGCTGCCATAGGTGTTTCTGAACGTTACTGGACTTTATCTCAAGGTGTGTCTGTCGCGCGTGGTGGGCGCGGCCATGTTGTCGCTGTCAATGAGATGTATATTTCTGATGATATCGCACTTGAAGCTGGTGCATCAAATGTTGCCCCATTGGCGGCAGAAGAAGGGTTTCGGGCATTTGCTGATATTCCCCTGCGGCGCGGGGATATACCGGTAGGCTTGCTTTCTGTACAATTTGTTGCCCCTCATCACTTTAATGAAAGTGAGATCAATTTATTGCAGATTTTAGCAGAGCAAGCGGCGATTGCGATTGAAAATGCGCGATTATACACTCAAACAGATGTCGAATTACAGCGTCGCCTGGTCGCTCTGGAGTCTTTGCAGCGTGTAACACGTGAGATAACATCTACCGTTAATCTTGATCATATCTTACAAGTCGTTTTAAGAGAAGCGATTGCATTCGGGGCGGCAGAGGCTGGGCTTATCGCTCTTATGGAAATAGAAAAACAGGTTGATGTTCGTGCCTCGCAAGGATACGACGAGGATACTTTAGTGCAGCTTTCCGGTTTGGTAGAATCGCCCGCGCCCGGTTCAATATTGGAAACTTTCTTTCAGCATCCTGAGACTTCTTATATACCGGATGTTTGGGATTTGCCTAAAGGGAAAGGATCGATTATCGCCGCGCGTAGTGTGTTGCTGACTCCTGTTTTCTATGAAGCTCAACTCGCGGCAGTGATCATGCTTCAAAGTTCTATCATAGATGCTTTTTCCCCCGCAGTTTTGGAGTTCGTTGAGGGGTTATCCGCGCAGACTTCTGTTGCAATTGGCAATGCGCGTTTATACCAGGAACAAGTGGCCCGTGGTGAATTAATGCACAATCGGGCCGAACAGATGTCCTTATTACTTGAAGTCAGCCGGACGATGCGTTCTGATCGTCCCCTAGAAGATACTTTGTTAGATGTCGCGTATGCTGTTCAGGAAGGAATTGGATTTGATGTCGTGTTAATCAGTGTGCTTGAAGGTGATTCTCTGCGCCGGGTGGCAGGCGCAGGAATTCCTTTGACCGATTTGGAACGTATGTGCAGGGTGCGTCAGCCGTGGTCACGTGTACAGGCGTTATTGCGTGATGAATTTCGTATGGGGCAATGTTATTATGTACCTGCTGAGTATGCACATCTACTAAGTGAGCTGGACGTTTTTATCCCTCAGCGTGAAGATGTGGGACGGGAACCGGGAAAATGGCATAAACTTGATGCTTTTGTGGTTCCTTTGCGTGGTAGCCGGGGAGATTTTGTAGGATTTATGTCCGTGGATGCGCCCCGAGATGGTTTGATCCCCACACCCGCAACGGCTGAAGTGATCGAGATTTTTGCGGCGCAAATAGCTCTGGCTATTGAAAATAACCATCTCGTAGCAGACCTGGTTCGCCAGGTGAATACTTTGCAGTTATTCAATGAGCTGAATCGTTCTATTACGACCAAATTAGATCTACCGGTTGTGTTAAATACAGTAGCGCAGTCTGTGACGAATGTTTTAGGATATGATTATTCGACGATTTTTCTCGGAGATCAATCAGGACGTCATTTTGTGCCCCTTGCTTCTTCTGGATATGCATTAGAGCTTTTAACCGATGTTGCCTTTGGGATCGGAAATGGTTTGATTGGGACTGTGGCTAAAATGGGAATGCCGCTGGTATTGGAGGATACATTAGCCAATCCCCAATTCGTTTCCGGCCCGGTGTCTATTGGTTCCTCGGTGATGGTGCCCTTGACGGTTGAAGGCCGAGTTGTCGGCGTGCTTACGGCAGATCGCAAAACTGCGGGGGATTTTTCACCGACAGATGTGGCTACATTAACGGCATTGGCCGATCAAGTCTCTGTTGCCGTAGAGAATGCCCGGTTATTTGATGAGGTAACACGTTTCAGCCATCAGCTTGAACAACGTGTTGCAGAACGCACGCAAGAATTAGCCGAGGCACTTGAAAATTTGCGTCTACAGCGTGATCGCACTGAAGTGCTGTATCGCATTGCTTCTGAGTTAGTTTCTAGTCTTGACTTTGATCGCGTCCTGAGCCAGGCGCTTTCACTTATTCAACGCGCAGTGAAAGCCTCCAGGGGGTCGGTTATTTTGTTGGAGAATGATACCGGGAAGTTAGTATATCGTGCCGCTATCGGCCATACTGAGCCTATACCCCCCGGAGGTAGAGTGACTCCGTTTTCTCGACGAGAAGGGGTCATCGGGTGGGTATTATCAAAACGCGAGGCGCTGGTGATTGCCGATGTGCGTAATGATGATCGGTGGATTTCTGATGGTTATGATGCTCACATTCGTTCTATGCTGGCGGTCCCTATCCTGAGTAGCGGCGGCGAAGCCCTGGGGGTTATTAGTTTACAATCTCCCGTGATAGATGTTTTTGATGAGAGTGAAGTGCGTCTTGTAGAGGCTGCGGCAGTACAATTAGGAAATGCACTTAATAACTCAGAATTGTATCGTTTGATTCGCGAGCAGGCTGAACGCCTGGGAGCGATGTTGCGCGCGCAACAGATTGAAGCGGCGAAAAATCAAGCGATTTTGGAAGGCATTGCTGACGGTGTGATGGTCGCTGATGCTAATGGGCGTGTGATCCTTTTCAATGCGGCGGCTGAGCGGATTTTAACTATCTCACGTGTACAAGCCCTAGGGCGTTTTGTTGATGAGATTATGGGGTTGTACGGCTCTGAGGCGCGAGAATGGTTGTCGCGTATTGAAAAATGGCGAAGTGCCCCAGATTCCTATGGATCGGAAGAGTTTTTAGACCGTCGTTTAGAACTGGATCGTCAAATAGTGAGTATTCATATTTCGCCGGTCGTCGCGCCATCGCACGAATTTTTGGGTGTCGTCTCTGTGTTCCGGGATATTACTTCTGAGGTGGAAGCGGATCGTGCTAAAAGCGACTTTGTGTCTACTGTGTCCCATGAACTGCGCACACCGATGACCTCGATCAAAGGATATGTAGATTTGCTCTTGATGGGCTCTGCCGGGGTACTCACAGAGTTACAGACAAATTTTTTGAATACAGTTAAGTCTAATGCGGATCGTTTGACAGGATTAGTCAATGATTTATTAGACTTATCCCGTATTGAAACCGGGCGGGTTGAGTTGCACCTAGAGGAGCTTCGGATTGAGACATTGATTGAGCAAGTTATTGATATGTTGAGACCCAAAGCGGAAGAGAAAGATTTGCGACTCTATGCGGTTTTTCCCCCTGACCTGCCTATGATATTTGGGGATGCATCTCGTCTGAATCAGATTTTAATTAACTTGGTAGGAAATGCGTATAAATATACACCTTCTGGAGGTGAGATAGGAGTTTACGTTTACGTTCGTAATCGTATGATGCAAGTAGCAGTTGCGGATACAGGAATTGGAATTGGTTCGGAGAATCAGAAGAAGATCTTCGAGCGATTCTATCGGGTAGATGACCCGGCGGTTATGGAAGTTTCTGGTACCGGATTGGGGCTTTCTATTACAGTTTCGCTGATTCAGATGCATGGCGGTGATATTTGGTTGGAAAGTGAGTTGGGTAGAGGAAGTATCTTTACGTTTACTATTCCTTTAGTGGAGGGTGAATCAACCGGCGACTTAGGGGAACTCCCGGTGGGATTTTCACAAGTCCCCACGACTAAAATCCTTGTGGTTGAGGAAAAGCCAGAAATTTCGACGGTGTTGGAGCGATCTCTTCAAGTAGATGGATTGCGTGTCATACGGGCCAGTTCTGGCGATGATGCCTTGCGTAGTGCGCGCCGCGAGATCCCGCATTTGATTATATTAGATGCCCGGCTCTCCGATTTGAATGGTTTTGAAGTTCTTCAAATTCTAAAACGAGAGCTGGAAACCATGGATATTCCGGTGGTTATGGTTGCCGTCAGCGAAGATGTAGAACGTGGTCTGCGTTTAGGAGCGGTTGCATATTTAGTGAAACCCTTAAACACGGATCGATTGTTGAATGTGGTTCAGAGGATATTGGAGAGTCATGAAGGGAATGCTTTGGTTGTGGATGGTGACCAAGAGACCCTGGCAACGTTGCGGAAAGCGTTACAGATGCATGGTTTGAGGATGTGCGTGACGACCTTAGGCGAACGCGCTGTGCGGTTGGCCAGCGAATTACATCCAATGTTGATTTTTATGGATACTAAATTGCCTGATTTGGATGTGCGCCAGGTTTTGGTGCGGCTTAAACGCAACCCTCGCACGGCGGGGATCCCCGTGGTGGTGATGGCTCAACACAATGGCAATGTCTTGGGCGAAGTTGAGAATGTGCCATTCGGAAATGGTGAAGAAATAGCGCGACTTTTGACTAAACCTTTATCGGTAGAGAATGTGGCTGACGAAATCTCACGTTTAGCTATAATAGGAGCGTAGCTACTGAGGTATCGTTTGTCGATCGCTAAGATATTGTGGAATGACTTTCGTGATGTGTAAAAGCTATTCCAGGATAAAGTTGCTTAAGCTGTTTAATGTGTGAATTTGAGAAGTTGTTCAACCTTAAGCATTAAGGAGTAGACAGAATGGTGAAGATTCTGGTTGCTGAAGATGAACGGGATATTCGTGAATTGATCGCTTTTACATTGCGTTTTGCCGGTTTTGATGTAGAACTAGCACGCAATGGGGCTGAAGCTGTGGAGAAAGCCCCGCAAGTCCACCCAGATCTCATTTTGATGGACGTACGGATGCCGCAAATGACGGGATATCAGGCATGTGAACAACTCAAGAAAATGCCTGAAACTCAAGAAATCCCGGTTGTTTTCCTGTCGGCTAAGGGGCAGGAAAGTGAAATTAAAGAAGGAAAGCAAGTTGGGGCTACGGATTATATTTTAAAACCATTCGCGCCCGATGAACTGGCAAATAAGGTGAAGCGTATTTTAGAGGAAAACGTGAGAACTGAGGGCAGTAGCTTGCGGCCTTGAGAGGGGGAGTCAGCCTATGAGTGCTATTATCCTCGAAAGCAGCCTTGTCCATTACGAGGCGTTAGGACGTGGAAAACCCTTGCTGTTTCTCCACGATTGGTTAGGATCGTGGAGATATTGGGTTCCTACGATGGTGGATATGTCTTCCACCAATCGCGCCTATGCGTTGGACTTTTGGGGCTTTGGAGATTCTGATAAAGTAGCGGCCCGCTATAGCGTACCGGGTTATGTCAACCAGGTAGAGTTATTCATGGACCAAATGGGAATTAGTAAAGTTCCCATCATTGGACATGGGTTGGGCGGGGTTGTCGGAATCTATTTTGCATTGGCTCATCCCGACCGTGTTGATCAGTTGATGACGGTCAGTGCTCCATTAAAAGATACGTATATAGCGAAGACATTGAGTGGCTTTAGTGGGGGTGATAATCCGGCGCGCGTCATTCTTGGGCGAAAGCTGAAATCTTATGAAGAAGTGAATATCGAGGCTGGCAAAACGGCTGCGGATGCTGTCGTACAAAGTGTTCAATCTGCTATTCGGCAGGGCGATGTCATAGATGCACTAGAGTCATTAGATGTACCTACCTTGCTCGTTTATGGTCGTGAAGATCCGATTATTTTGCCGCCGGATGACGATGATATGGAAGATTTGGATTATAATGTTTATCCTGTCATTATGGACAGTGTTCAGCATTATCCGATGTTGGATGATACCAGTAAATTTAATCGTTTGTTGCGGGAATTTTTAGTGCATCGGGATAATTGGGATGATATTCAGTTAAAGGATGAGTGGAAGCGCCGGATGCGCTAGGAATGGAGCACTTCCGATTGAGATGGGAGTATGAAACACGCAGAAACGGAATCAGATCCCTGGGCCGTGGGATGGGTGATTCGTTCAGTAATTGTAGTCGCCTTTTTCGCGGCCTTTGCCGTGCCTATGGGGTTTATTCCCATTATGGCAGTGACGCAGCGAGGCGAAGAAGTGGCTACGGAATCTAAAGGGGCAATTGTTATTCCATTAAATCCTCCCCCGGTTGAAAATACACCCACACCAGAGATCGTCGCCTCTCCGACACCACATATTACGCACATTGGTATTATTGCCGGACATACAGGGAGTGATAGTGGTGCTGTGTGTCCCGATGGGTTACAAGAGGTGGAAATTAATACTGAAATTGCACGGCGGGTAGTCGCGTTGCTCGCGCAACGCGATTGGGAAGTGGATTTGTTGGAAGAGTTCGATGTGCGTTTGAACGGTTACCTGGCAGATGCCCTGGTTTCCATTCACGCCGATTCGTGTAACGTGCCTGGCAAGACCGGTTTTAAGATAGCACGTGTGGAGTCCAGTTATAGTATGGGGAATGAGGACCGCCTGGTAAGTTGTATGAGCTATCATTATGAAAAACGTACTGGGCTACCTTTTGACCCCCATACGATTACCTATGATATGACCCGTTACCATGCTTTCTATGAAATTGATGCCTCTACGCCGGCTGCCGTGATCGAAGTGGGCTTTATGTTAGATGACCGGGAACTGCTCACGCAGCATCAGGATGTCATCGCCCAGGGCATTGTAGATGGCCTGGTGTGCTTTGTGCAGGGCAGTACCCCTTAATGGGGAGATCGCATTTGCACTCTTTACAAGTTGGTATAAACTGTAGGTACTAGCATGTTATGTAATTTAATTCTTGAAAGGAGGGAGTAGTATGTCCTATCAAAAAGTTATCATTGTCGGTAATTTGGGGCGGGATCCAGAAATGCGATATATGCCTGATGGCACACCCGTAACATCTTTCAATGTGGCAACGAATCGTAAGTGGACGAATGCGGATGGTTCCCCGGGAGAGGAAACGACGTGGTTTAGATGTTCAGCTTTTCGCCGTTCTGCAGAGATTGCGGCTCAATATTTGACAAGGGGAAATCAGGTTATGGTTGAAGGGCGTCTCAATCCTGATAAAGCAACGGGTGGCCCTCGCATTTGGACTCGTCAAGATGGAACGGCGGGAGCAAGTTATGAGCTTACTGTAGATCGATTAGTTTTGCTCGCGAACCGGGGGGGAACTGCTGCAACTGGTGGGGTTGCCGATTTTGATGATGGCTCGGTAGAAGAAGTTATCCCCTTCTAAAGTATCGCCTGACAAGGCATGTTGTTTATATGATACTCTATCTATGGGTTGTAAATCAGAAATACAGAACAACTCGAGCATAGGCGCACCACCAGAACACAGAGCGACAACGCCTGTGT
>JAFGFI010000072.1 GCA_016931185.1 Anaerolineae bacterium | reverse complement strand
CTACGCTCATATCAGCAACGCGTGTTACCATAGGTCACCTCCACAACTTGAACATCTACACACTGTTTAGGTTTTCTTCCGCCGCATCCTTACACGAAATCTTTTGATGTGAATCTTTCAACGTAGTTATCTTCAATAGTACTTCTAACGACTTGCTTCACCCGCGCGGCGACTGCGTGAAAGTCACCTTCGATAGAAAACTACCTGCAAGTGCGTTTCCCCTTCGCCAGCCGGCCGCGAAGCGGTGTCAGGTGGAAGCGATGTTGGGCGGCGTTACGGTTTACATACCATTGGTAAGTAAATTCGATCACACGCCAAAATTGAGCGATTTCTAATGGCTGAACGATAGACTGCTTCTGATACGATAATGGGGGTGGGTGCTACAGGAATCCCAGTATCATCCACGCTATGCGTAGTAATAACCCAACGTCCCGCTAACCAACTATGCCAAGTCTGTAATTGTGGCATTACTTCTTGTTCGTGTTTCCATCTATATGCTGAATAACAATGAAATGGTTCTAATAGCAAAGTGCCTTGTCCGGCAGCAAATGCCATCTGCGCGGTTTCTGCGTCAGTGAATCTCTCTATTTGTGCATCTATGGAATGTCCCGCCGCCACAGCGCAACCAAACCTATAAACGGTGTCATTGGATTGTATAATGTCCGGGAAACATCCCATCTCATAGGCGGTCTGTTGTAACACTACGATTTCGGTATCCGTCACGGGAACAGTTACACTGACAGGGGCGGTATTATCATAAGCCCAGTACGCCGGACCAGGATAACCTAAATGCACTTCAAAACTTACCGCGGCTTGTAGAAGCGTTTGCCCGACACCAATCGTTTGTAAACTAAAGGTGACCGTATCTGTTTCGCCCGGTTCCAGAGCCAAGTAATGTGTGATCGAGATGGGCGAATCTGGCACAAGTATGTACGATGGCGCAACCGAAAGTCTATATTCTGGTTGTCCCACCTGCCCACACCCCTCATTTGCTAATGTGACTGTGACCCATAGCCTATCGCCAACTTCCGGTGTGATACTGCTTGTCGTCAATGTCATACCGGTCGTATGAGTAGTGCAAGTGGGTGTTGCTTGCGGTATAAGGTTTGCTCCTGTGTTTCCTGTCGTTTCAAGCCCAGCTTGTGTGGTTTGTATGGCACTGCCTAACAATAAGAGTGTTCCTACCAAGACCAAGACAGGTAAACTGAATAACCCCAATCGCTGCTTCATCATAGCCTCCTTAGCATTGGGCTTGTTTGTAGCCGCCCAAACGGTCAGCATCAGCCGCCGGGCGGGTGCGGGCTAGAGTCTCCGCTACAAAGCATACTGAAAGCGCGTGTGGACATTGATGTACGCGGGTGCCAGCCCGGTCGGCTGCATGCGGGGTTAGCCGCGCATTGTCTTGTTAATCCTTACAATCCCACGGATCATTTAGTGTTTCAATCGGTGGGCCAACATACTCTAACATCTCTACCAATCCAAGCGTTTCTGTCACCGATAGACTGCTGGCTATGTCCACATCATAGCCTTGCATATCCGAAAAGTGATACAGATGCCGCGTTATGTTACTTTGTGCTGACCTCGTGCAGTACGTTAGGCTGCCTGTGCTACTCAACTCAGATTCCAATGTAACTTGAGTCTTTGTTATAGTTTGCGAATAGTCCCATATCATACCCCACGGACCATGTTGAATTTCAAATACACGATCTCCCACATCATTCCTGTAAGTGACTCTCAACGGATTGTAAGTATCTCCTGTCAGCACGCCGCAATGAATATTCCAAGACCAAAGGGTAATATCTTGTTGCCAACCTCGTGAATTGATTTCCTGCTCTGGAAGTACGAAGACATAGAACCCTCGATTTTTCAAAGTCTCATATGTGGGATGCAACGGCCTTGGCGTAAAATGGTCTATCACGTTTGAGACAATAAAATGGCCTGCACCAATCCATATAGGAGAAAGCAACACACCGATGATTATCAGGGCAATCCATCCATCCCATTTCATCCAGTTTGACAAATGCTTCCTACGTATCAGAAAGGCAATACCGCCAATTATTGACAGTAATACGGCTACGACATACGATAGTAACATACTGTGCTCGCCTGCATGCAGCTAACGGTCTGGTTCAGGCGCGCGGCGGATACGTGGAAGTCACCTTCGCCAACCGACTAACAACAAAGCGCGTGGAGCCGCCGATTTGCACATCGGGTTGACGCCCTTGTTGGGCGGTCTTTACAAACCAAGTTAAGCTACTTGCTGGAAGGGGTTCACGATAGTCAGTTGTCCGGCAACCATCTTGCATATCCTCGGTATACAACACGCTACAACCAGAGGCCAACGCGCAGGCAATAACGAGACTGTCCCAAAAGGACAGACTGTATTGTTCGCGTAGCTCCGAGGCACGGAGTAAAACTTCGCGCTCCATAGGTATGATTTCGTATTTGGTATAGAAAGCCTGAATCAAATCGTAGAGTTGCGCTTCGGGTAACCTGGCCTTTTTTAGCAAATTCACACACGTTTCGTTAATGATTTACGTACTAATGACGACGGTGTAGCGTTGTACAATTTCTGTAGCCCGACTATGCTTCGGCGCATTTGCACCTTCTATCAGGGCATAGAGCTAAATGTTGGTGTCTACAAAGCACCTTTCCGGGGGATGATTAGCGGGCATAGATTTCATCCCGGCTTAACGGCTCAAAGTCTGGTATTTGTAAGGGCTGCACCAACAATTCATCGATGAACGTGTGAGTTGCCGGTCGCGCTTCAACCAAAATGATAACCCGTACCCGTGCTTGGAGTTGCTCTTGGTATTGTGTGGGAATTTGGATCATGCCATCCCTTACCTCCGTTTGGAACTCAATCGCATACATATTTCAATTCCTTTCTTTCCTTCATTTACAGTTTTATACGTTCGCCGTCCTGGTTCACCGACCAAAGGAGCTTATACCGACTTTCTTCTATATTTTACTCTATTTAAGCGTGCTTTGCAGAATAGTGATTTAGGGCATAATCATGATACACATCATTATTTCTATTCATAAGTATAAGCCCATTTTTTTTGAGTGTCAACAATAGGTATATACTATTACATTTTAATCATCAGACCACAAAACCATCAGTAGACATCTACATTTCGCACGTTTTTTATCCGACATAGGCGCGCGGCCAATCAGGTAACTTGTAAGACTTTTGTAATCTGGTACACACTCAAGTCAAGTGCGATAACCCTATACCCTCCGCTTCCCGGAAGGTAATTTAGTGCTATAATAAACCCTGATGATGATAAAAAAGAGACGTGGAGCACTGATTTTAGGCGGATTTGCACTGATCGCGCTGTTTTTATTAGCATCCGCTCTTTCTGAACTGACTTTTAAACCCGGCCAATCGTTCGATCTCGGGTTGCAGCAATTGCAGACGATGCGGGAAATGCCTTCTTTTTTGGAAGGGAATGTGCTGGTTCTTTTCTTCCGAATTATATTTACTTTGGCCCTTATTCTACTCCCCATTTCTATTATTTATATGCTTATCTCCCCGGAACGACGGAAAAGATTCCTGGCAGATATGTTAAGGATGGCGCTCTTTTTAACGATGTTTTACTTAATTATCCGATCCCGATCTGAGTTAATCAGAACCAGTGAAGTGATAACGATACAGAACTTGGGAGAGGTCTCTGAAGAGATGGGCACGCAGTTACCCCCTTTGCCCGATTTTACGGCGACGCCCTCTAGCTGGCTGGTGTATACGATTAGCCTGGTACTTGCCCTGGTGGTGACGGCCATTGTAATAGGCGCCGCCTGGGCAATTTGGAAACGCGGTCAGCAGGAAAAAAGCATGCTCGAGGCGCTGGTTCAGGAAGCCCAGGATGCTTTGGAGAGTTTGCAATCTGGCGGGGATGTCAAAGATGCAGTACTCCGCTGTTATTTTGAGATGACCCGCGTCTTGCATGAACAACGTGGTATCCAGCGCGGCAGAGCCATGACAACCCGGGAATTTGAAGAGCGATTGATCGTCGAGGGATTGCCGGGAACCCCTGTCCGGCAGCTTACGCGGCTCTTTGAGGCAGTGCGGTATGGCGTTGAAATTCCAGGCAAGGCAGAAGAGCAACAGGCGATTATGTGCCTCACCGCGATCATTGACGCGGCCGGAGAAGCATCTCGGCCGCGCACTCTAACCACTGACCGGGGGAAGCTACCCCCGACCCGTAAGGCGGCCAGGAATACATAAGTGCAAGCGCAATCCTCATCTATCAAAACCTGGCTTTTCTTCCTAATACCTGCCCTCATCTTGGCGAGTATATTGATGTGGGTATTCCAGGACTTTGTACGGGAAGTTGTTGTTGTTCCTGTCCTGTATTTCATGTGGATGATTGACATTATCCTCGATATGGTCCCCCAAACCCTCATCTGGGCACTGATGTTAGGCATCGCCTTTTTTATGATTTTGAAAAGCTTTGATAAATATACATTATCTTCCCATCATACTTCTGAGCCGGCATCTTCAATACGCGGGAAAGTTGAGGTATGGGCACAACGTATCTATTTGCGCAATCGAGGCGCGTACTCTAAGGAACGGTTTGCCTACTATTTGGGCAAACTGATCCAGGATGTGTTAGTTTATGAAGCGCATTACACGCCCAAAGAAATCATTCAACGGATCGAGACGGGAGAGTTGGTCTTACCTCCCGAAGTCGAAAGTTATTTACTCTTTCGACTCAGACCCGCAGTTTCCCCAACCCGCAATTGGCTACAACGATTGAAAGATACCTTGATGCGTTGGATACGGCGCGAACCTTCTTTCGCCGAACTTTCCAACGATGAGTTGGTAAGTGTTTTGGAGTTCCTGGAAAAACAGTTAGAAATTTCTACCGGAGGTTCTGGATGATTGAACTTGCAGATCTTGCTTCTTTGACCGACCGTGTACTTCAAGAGGTTGAGCGCGCTGTGGTCGGGAAACGCGCGTTGCTGGATCAGATTATGGCAGCAATTTTGACCACAGGGGGCCATATCTTGTTGGAAGATTACCCTGGACTGGCTAAAACCCTGATTGCCAACAGCTTTGCGGCCGCATTGGGATTGGAATTCAAGCGTATCCAGTTCACACCAGACTTACTGCCAGGTGATATTACCGGCGGGTACGTCTATGACCGCGCCAGGAATGAGTTTTTGCTGCGCAAAGGCCCTATTTTTGCCAATATTATCCTGGCCGATGAGATCAACCGTGCCTCCCCCAAAACCCAATCCGCACTCCTGGAAGCGATGCAGGAATACCAGGTTACACTGGAAGGGGAAACCATGAAGTTACCCGACCCTTTTATTGTGATCGCTACCCAGAACCCGATAGAGTATGAGGGAACCTTTCCGCTTCCAGAAGCGCAGTTGGACCGGTTTATTATGAAGCTCTCGGTAGGATACCCGTCGGCAGAAGAGGAACAGGAGATTTTGCAACGACGGCGCGAGCGGCGTCAAGATGCGTTTACGATCAAACCGGTGCTTACCCGGGAAGAGTTGTTAGGGATGCGAGAGGCGGTGGAGACGGTGCATGTGGATAAGGATATCGATCGCTATATTGTCGATCTGACCCAGGCGACGCGTCGCAATCGTCACGTGGCCGTAGGGGCCAGTCCTCGTGGATCGTTAGCTATGATGAAACTTGCGCGCGCGCGCGCCGCCATTCGCGGACGTTCTTATATTCTCCCCGATGACGTGAAGGCGTTTGCAGTGCAGTCCCTGAATCATCGTCTGATCCTGGAACCCGATTTGTGGATGAAGCAGCACGCTGCGGATGAGGTGGTTACAGAGATTATGCGTATGGTTCCGGTCCCGGTCACACGAGGGTAATTGTGAAACGTGCCCTGCTGTTAATTTTTCTTATTTATATCCTGGTCTTGCTAGGCTTAGCCAGTATCAATGGGGGTGTACTTGCGTTAGCGATTCCCCTTATCATTTACCTGGGCGCGGCGCTCTATTTTGGCCCTGAGACGCTCCAATTGACGGTCAGCCGTACTTTGAGCGAGACCTGCGTCACCCAGGGAACGTTTGTTGAAGTTACCCTATCTGTGACAAATGAAAGCGGGCACGCGGAGGAATTCTCAATCCAGGATATATTGCCTCCTCTGCTCGTAGTCGAGGCAGGAGAAATCCAAACCCTGGCGGCATTAGGCCCCGGTGAAACCCTGACGTTGACCTATACCGTTAAAGGCCCACGCGGGAGTTTTAGTTTCCAGGCGGTGGAGGTTATTGTAAGTGAGCGGTTGGGAATCTATCGCCGGCGACAACAACTTCTGGCGCCGGCGCATTTGTTGATCTTGCCCGTAGTGGAACGGCTCAAACCGGTTACCATTCGTCCTTTGCGTACCCGTGCTTATGCCGGACCGATTCCTTCCCGGCAGGGAGGATCGGGCATTGACTTTTTCGGAGTGCGCGAATACCAGCCGGGGGATCCGATGCGCTGGCTTAACTGGCGGGCCAGCGCGCGCCATACCCGCGCGCTTTTCACCAACGAATTTGAGCAAGAACGTATCGCCGATGTGGGTATCATTCTGGATGCGCGCCAACACAGTAATATATACTCGCCAAATGTTTCCCTTTTTGAACATGCCGTGCGGGCAACTGCGGCTTTGTCGGAGACCTTTTTGAACGAGGGGAACCGCGTGGCGCTGCTTATTTATGGGCGTGGATTGGAACGCACCTATCCCGGTTATGGCAAGGTTCAGCGCGAGCGAATCCTACGCGCGCTGGCGGCGGCAAGAACAGGGGATAGTCTGGTTTTTGAACGTCTTGATTATCTCCCCACGCGTTTCTTCCCCCCTAAATCCCAAATCGTCATCGTCAGTTCACTTTGTGAAGAGGATCTCCCGGTCTTGTTGGAGCTACGCTCGCGTGGGTATCAAATCCTGATCATCAGTCCCAACGCGGTCAGTTATGAGACGCAAATGTTGATGACTCGAACTTCCACCGATCCGGATGCTACAACACCCGGTAATATTGCAATGGCAGGGAGGGTGGCGAACCTGGAGCGCGCTCTATTGTTACATCGTATGCGCCGGGTGGGTATCCAGGTAGTGGACTGGGATGTCGAAAAGTCACTTGATTCTGCAATTCAGGCATCAATCCGGATATGGTCGCGCGGCGCGCATCCGATGATAATGGCATTATGAATACACCATCAGATTCTTTAAAGACTCCGTCCCCGCGTCTAACGCTATACGCGGGCTTCGTCAGCCTGGGATTGGCCACCGGGTTACCCGCGTTAGGTTTTGGTATAGCTGGATTGTTATGGCCGTGGGCCATAAGTTGCGTTGTCGTAGGTATGCTGTGGGGATTTGTCCTATACCGTAACGTCGAGTGGATGGCTAACTTCGGGTTATGCTATTTCTTCGGAATGACAACTTTTGGATTTTGGAGAGGGGTGGGTAGTGGGTGGATGTTGGCCGGGGCCGTCGCCGCGCTTACGGCGTGGGACCTGGATCACTTTATCCAACGGCTGCGCGATGCACCCAATATCGAACACGCGCAGGTTTTGGAACAACAACATTTGCGTCGAATATGTATTGTCAATGGTATCGGCGGGGTATTGGCCGGAGTCGCATTGATCATCCGGTTGCACTTGCACTTCGGCGTTATGTTCTTACTGGGGTTAATTGCTATCGCCGCTTTGACGCGCGCTTTAACCTTTTTGAGACGTGCAATTCACTGAGCCGGCGTCCCTGTACCTTTCCTCATCTTTCGTCCAGAATCAAGACTCCCCAATTGGAGAGGCAAAAATCCCGCCAGATGTTTATACGATCTGGCGGGGTTTTCGATTATGCTAGAGGGCAAGGTCTTCCAGCCGGATAGGGTGGCTAATGAACTTTAAAAAAATAAATCGGTAATTGTGGTAGAATAGGAGCGGAGGTGAAGAAATGGCCCCACGACGTACCTTGGAGT
>JAFGFI010000071.1 GCA_016931185.1 Anaerolineae bacterium | reverse complement strand
GTGGCTATTGCGCAGGCTATGATGCGCCGGGATATGCCAACCCGCTCCCCGGACGTGGTTTGGGTATGGGACGCAGATTTGGATGGGGTCGCGGCGGTGGCCGGGGCTGGTGGGGCCGTGGGTACGGCCGGCGCCAACCGTTTTATGAAACGATGCCGCCCGCGTGGACTCCCCCAACCCGGGAGCAAGAAATTGCATCGCTCCAGGCGGAGGCCGGATGGTTGAAAGAACAACTAGATGCCATTATGCAACGGCTTTCGGAGATCGGAGCAACAAAACAGAATGAGTGATGTGAGCGGCTATAAGCTGTAAACCCATGGTCAGCGCGTATAAGCGGTGGGATACAAAGAACCCGCTATGGAAAGCGCGGTTACATTCCAACGCTTGTACGCGCTAACAAACTATTATTTTACCAGGAGAACTATAGATGAAAATTGTTATCACAGCTAACGGTACAACATTGGATGCACCGGTAAGCCCAATTTTTGGCCGTTGTCCTACCTATCTGTTGGTGGACACGGAAACCATGCAGGTTGAGATCCTCCCTAACCCCGCGCTAACTGCGGGGGGCGGCGCGGGCGTTCAAGCTGCGCAATTTATCGTTGAAAAAGGCGCGCAGGCTGTTGTAGCCGGCAACGTGGGGCCGAATGCGTTTAACGTATTCCAGGCGGCCAATATCCCTGTTTATCAATTCAACGCCGGCACTGTCCTGCAGGCAGTGGAAGCTTATAAGGCCGGGCAATTGCTACCCACGGGACAGGCTACGGGAAGGTCACACGTGGGTATGGGCCAGGGATTGGGACGCAGGGGGAGAGGATAATGAGGATCGCGGTTTCAGCCAACGAAAACAAGGGACTGACAAGTGTTGTTAGCCCACATTTTGGGCGTTGCCCTTATTTTATACTCATCGACTTAGATGGGGAAGACATAACTGCGGTGCAGACTATCACCAATCCTTATTACAATGCCCACCAGCCGGGCCAGGTTCCGGGATTTATTCACGGGCAAACG
Source organism: Anaerolineae bacterium (assembly GCA_016931185.1). Classification (GTDB taxonomy): domain Bacteria; phylum Chloroflexota; class Anaerolineae; order B4-G1; family SLSP01; genus JAFGFI01. The sequence continues at coordinate 8,833 of JAFGFI010000071.1, read as the reverse complement.
GTAGATGTGATGCTCACCGGCGGTATGGGTGGGCGCGCGGTGACAGTTTTTGAACAGTACGGCATCCAGCCTGTAACCGGGGCGTCGGGCACGGTACAAGATACGCTCGATCAGTTCTTAAGCGGTGCGCTGACGGGTGTTGCCCCCTGCCGCGAGAGCGTCGAACATGGACATGGGCACGAACACCATCATTAGAATTGTACAATAGCCCTGGTTTCTCACGGGCGTCTGCATCCACAAAAACCAGGGGCGAGGAGGTAGTGATGAATAAACGAACGTTATGGGTGAATCCGGCACAATGTACCGGCTGCGGCACATGTGTAGAGATTTGTCCTGTTAACGCGATAACGCTGGTTGATGGCCACGCGCGCATTGCCGAGGAAGTGTGTACCGGGTGTGGCGCGTGTGTCACAAGTTGCCCAGAACACGCGATTCAAGAGGTTATTGAGGCGCGGATCATCCCATTGCCCGAGCGGCCGGCGCCGGCCGTGTACCAGCCTGGCCCATTGATGCGGCAAGTTGCCACAACGGTCGCGGTTGTCGGAACAGGGGTACTGGTAAAACTGTTACAGTCAGGCGCGCGTCTGTTGGGGCAGTGGTTGACGTCTTCTCATGCTCCCACAATCTCCTCGCTCACTCAAGGAACACCAGGGGGAATGAGAGGAAGCGGGCGACAGTTGCGTATGCGGCGGCGTGGACATTGAACCTTTTGTCAATTTTAAATTTTCCAATTTTCGATTTTCAAGGGAGGTGAGTTAGATGGGACAAGGTCGTGGAACCGGTAGTGGCCGTGGCGGTGGCCGCGGCGGTGGTCGTGGCCCAGGACGTATGGGCGGCGATAAGGCGGCGGGACCGGGCGGCGATTGCGTTTGTCCAAGCTGCGGACATCGCAAAGCGCATACCGTGGGCGTGCCCTGCTACCAGGAAACGTGTCCGAAGTGTGGCGCGCAGATGGTAAGGGCGTGATGTGTGAAACGTGATGAGTATAGAAATGTCTTTTCGCATGCGGGATAAGATCCGGATGCGAAAAGACATATTTTGTAACCGTTTGGGTTTGTGAGCGATTACCGTGGAGGGAGTATTTTGAAAGTTGCGATTGCCAGTGGTAAGGGGGGAACGGGAAAGACGACGGTCGCCGTGAATTTGGCATTGAGTCTAGCGGCACATTCCGGTGAGGTCACATACCTGGACTGCGATGTTGAGGAACCCAATGCCGCGTTGTTTCTTAAGCCGGTGCTTGCAGAACAACGCGAGGTTGGGCAGATGATCCCGGAAGTTGACCTTGAACGGTGTACATATTGTGGCCGCTGTGCCGAAGTGTGCCAGTATCACGCTATTGCAGTTTTAGGCAAAAGAGTCATGATTTTTCCTGAATTGTGTCATGGGTGTGGCAGTTGCACGTTAAACTGCCCGGAAGGAGCGATCCACGAAGTCCTAGACGTGATAGGCACGATCGAGCGGGGGTCGGCAGGAAAGATAAGCTTCTATCAAGGGACGATGAACGTGGGGGAAGCCATGGCGGTGCCCATTATCCGGCAACTCAAACAATGGGCATTCCAGGACCGGCACGGGCAGAAACCGGTCAGAGTCGAAGGGAGCATTATTCTTGATGCGCCGCCGGGCACTGCATGCCCGGTTGTAGAAACGCTGCGTGGAGCGGATGTGGTTTTAATGGTCACAGAACCCACCCCATTTGGGCTGCATGATCTGCGCCTGGCGGTGGAAGTGGCTCATAACGAGTTGAGGTTACCTGTGGGGGTAGTCATCAATCGAGAGGGTGTGGGCGATCAGGGGGTAGATACTTACTGTGAGGCCGAAGGTATCCCCATTCTTATGCGTATTCCCCTGGAACGGCGCATCGCCGAGGCATATTCCGAGGGGATACCGCTAGTAGAGGCCCTTCCCTCCTACAGCGAGCGTTTTGTAGAGCTATGGACGCGCCTGGAAAGGTTGTATAAAGATGGATATTAACGGACTGACCTTCGGCCCCGTGCCCTCGCGCCGGTTGGGGCGCAGTCTGGGTATCAACAATATTCCCCCCAAGATATGCACCTATTCCTGCGTTTACTGCCAGGTCGGGCGTACTTACCAGATGCAGGTAGAACGTCAGGCGTTTTATAGCCCGGAGTTGCTCTTTCAAGCTGTGCAAGCACAAATTGACAAAGCGAGTAAGACCGGGGAGAAGATCGATTATCTTACCTTTGTGCCCGACGGGGAACCTACACTCGACGTGAATCTCGGACATAGCATCACCAAGTTGAAATCCCTGGACATTCCCATCGCGGTCATTACTAATAACTCGCTTATCTGGCATGAAGAAGTCCGGGCGGCATTAGCACGGGCAGATTGGGTTTCTCTAAAGGTGGACGCAGCCGAGGAAGAAATTTGGCGCCGGATTGACCGGCCTCACCGTTCTCTAAAATTAGCGCGGATCCTGGAAGGCGCACTTGCGTTCGCGCAAACCTACCGGGGCAAATTGGTGACGGAAACGATGCTGGTGGATGGGATCAATGATGGCGAAGCCCATATACACCCAACTGCCGATGTGATTGGAGCATTACGCCCGGATGTCGCCTATCTAGCCATACCTACACGGCCACCGGCAGAGCCTCAGATCCGGCCTGCGAATGAAATAAGCCTGAATCGCGCGTATCAGATTTTTTGTGAACGAATGGGAACATCTCCAGATCCTGTCCCGGTGGAATATCTGATCGGCTATGAGGGCAATACCTTTGCCTTCACGGGTGATGCGGCGGGGGATTTATTGAGTGTTACGGCCGTACACCCGATGCGCCAGGATGCGGTGCAATCTCTGCTGGCGCGGGCAGGGGCAGATTGGAAAGTAGTAGATGCGTTGATCGCGCAGGGACAAATGGTGAGTGTCGCTTACGAAGGTCAAACCTTCTACGTGCGCAAGTTTCGTTAAGAATGACGCATTAACGCCATACGTTCACCAGCAGTTGGATGAAAACAGGATCCGTAATTCGTAATTCGCTATTCGTAATTCGCTATTCGTAATTCGCTATTCGTAATTCGCTATTCGCTATTTTCAAGGGAGGCCACAATGACAGAGTCTCAATCCCCTATCCATGTTGAACGGTGGGGCTGGTATTCTATTGGTATCAATGTGGTGTTGGCGGCGATCAACCTGAGTGTTGCACTGGCTTCAGGTAGTTTGGCCGTGAGAGCCGAGATGGTCCACAATATGGTGGACTTTCTCACAGCGGTAGCCGTATTGATCGGCCTAAAGCTCTCAACACGCAAGACCAAAGCGTTTCCTTACGGTCTGTACAAGCTGGAAAACGTCATTTCTGTCTTCCTTGCCGGGATGACATTTCTGACGGCGTATGAGATTGCGCGGGATGCTCTGTTCGCCCAGACTACGCTGACCACTGTCAATGTGTGGATGTTGCTCGTCATTATCGTGGCAACGGCAATCCCGTTGATATTTAGCCATTTTGAACTCAAAGTGGGAAGGGCCGCTAACTCTCCCGCCCTGATCGCGGACGCGACCGAGTACCGCGCGCACGTCTTCACCACAGGCACTGTCTTTGCCGCGCTATTGACGCAATGGTTAGCAAAGGCAGGCATTCAGAACTTCCCCCTTGACCGCGTCGCCGCATTGGTCATCGTCGTTGCTATCGGCAAAACAGGATGGGAACTGCTGTCAGATGGGATGCGCGTCTTACTGGATGCTTCGCTCGACGCGGACACACTGCTTGAGATCCGAGAGACGATTATGGCAGAACCAACGGTCACGGAGATCAAGTGGGTGACGGGCCGGAACGCGGGTCGCTTTCGTTTCGTCGAGGCCGAAATCGCCCTGCGGGTACATGAGCTAGAAAAAGCGGAAACCGTCACACAGCGCATTGAGCAGCGGATTCGTGAAATCTGCCCGCACATTGACCGCGTGCTGCTTCACGCGGAACCCGTGCAGCGCACACACGCCCTATACGCGGTACCATTGGAAGATAACAAGGACACACTCAGCGAGCATTTCGGCGAAGCCCCCTACTTTGGGCTACTCAAAGTGCGCCTGGCCGACGGTGTGGTTGAAGCGCAGCAAATTCTCACCAACCCTTTTGTAGCTATAGAAAAGGCGAAGGGGATTGAAGTGGCCGAGTGGCTGGTGGCACAGAAAGTGGATGAGGTCAGGCTAAGACAGGAACTCCACGGTAAAGGGCCGCTCTACGTCCTCGGCGATGCCGGGGTTGAAGTGCGCCAAACGGATACAGTTACACTAGAAGAGGTCTTGTCAGAGGAATTACGCATTAACGCCGCGCGTTCACCGGCAGTGGAATGAAAAGTTACGGCCTAAAGGCCAAGATATAAAGTGGTAGGGTTGCGGGCGGAATACCGCCCGCAACCCTACCCTCTTTTATCTACCGCTTTGGCGGTCTATTTTCAAGGGTTTTCACAATTTGCCAATTTTAAATTTGTCAATTTTCGATTTTCAAGGGAGGAGCATTGAAACAAGTAGTGATCTTGAGCGGTAAAGGGGGGACGGGCAAGACAACGGTCACGGCGGCGCTGGCGCACCTGGCATCACAAGAACTGTCCATTGTGTTAGCGGATGCCGATGTGGACGCGGCGAACCTGGAGTTGGTGCTGGCTCCCGATAAGCAGGAAGAACACGCTTTTAGCGGCGGCAAGGTGGCGGTCATTGACCCGGATCTCTGTATCGCGTGTGGCCGCTGCGCCGAGGTCTGTCGCTTTGAAGCCATCCTGGTCGCGGATACATACCAGGTGGATACGTTATCCTGTGAAGGGTGCGCGGCGTGTTTTTACCAATGTCCGGTGGAGGCAATCCAGATGCAGGCGATGCAGGATGGACGCTGGTTCCGCTCTGACACGCGCTTTGGCCCGCTCTATCACGCGCACCTCTTCGCGGGACGGGAGAACTCGGGCAAGCTGGTGACACTGGTCAAGCAACAGGCGCGTCTTCGCGCCCTCGACACCGGCGCCGACCTGCTGTTGGTAGACGGGCCACCGGGGATCGGCTGCCCGGTCATTTCGGCCAGTGCAGGGGCGGATATGGCGCTGCTGGTCGTAGAGCCGACGGTGAGCGGGGTACACGATCTGGAGCGGGTACTGGCGACGACGGAACATTTTGGCGTGCCTGCCGGCGTGATCATCAACAAGGCCGACCTCAACCCGGCGCGGTCGGCGGAGATTGTAGCGTTTTGCGAAGCGCGCGGGGTAGACGTGATGGGACAGTTACCCTACGACGATGCAGTGACGAAGGCTATGGTGGCCGGGTGGACGGTGACGGAAGGGAAAGGCGAAGGAAAAGTAGCAGGTGCGCTGCGAGAGGCTCTGGTTCTAATCAAAAAGGCGTGTTTCATTTGAATGACGCATTAACGCCGCGCGTTCACCAGCAGTAGGATGAAAATTGAATCCGTAATTCGTAATTCGCTATTCACTATTTTCAAGGGAGAGAGTTGGTGGGATACACTTAATCACACACTCACGCCTCCACGTCAATATCCGCCTCGTCCAGCGGCTCTAAGACGGCGTTTTGCAGCCATTGGGCGTCGAAACCATCGGGTTTCTGAGCCTCAACAATCAGGCGCAGGCTCCCGGATGCGCGCGCCAGGTTCATCAGCGGGTTAGTGAGGTGATAGAGTTGCTGTGGGAGAATGTGCATGTCCAGACGCACTACGGTTTGTGAGACGGGCGCAGTCGGGCCAGTATATCAGTTTTTTGTTATGAGAATAAGTTTAGTTGTTGAATGACAGAGCTAGTTTTCTGAATGCTATCCTTTTCTTCTGACATCCCCTCATGACGCGCGGCCGCGCAAACCTCTCCCCAACTAACAAAATAGTTATCATAGTATTCAATAGGGTATTTCCCATGCTCGATCATGTCATCACGATTTGGTAATTTGCCCAATATCCTTGCAACACGTCGAACTTCTAATTGTAAGGTTTTCTTAGGCACTTCATAAGTCTGTACTGGCATCCGTTCAACAGGGCTATTCTTCTCAGTTAATTTGCGCTTCACTTTTCTGAATGGATCTAGTCCTGCCAGTATTTCACGGTGTCGTGATCCAGAAATTGCATGATATTTTTCTGAAAGCTCAATACCAATGTACTGTCTATTTAACTGATATGCTGTTAATGTTGTAGTTCCAGCTCCGTTGAAACAGTCTAATACAATTTCTCCAGGCTCAGTGAAAATCGTTATCAACCGGTACATCAACTGTGGCGGTAGTTGGCATGGATGATCCACACGTCTGCTATTGTGTTTCAAACGATGAATATCCCACCACAAATCAGTTAATGGACCACGATCATCTATGTCCATCAATTGCCTTGTCCGCACACATGTGGAACGTAAACAATACCCTTCACCTAAGGGAGCAAGGGGTTGAAAGGTTTTGGATGAATTTTTAATATGAAATTCTTCTGCTTGATCCATTAATCCAGGTAATGGGCGAGATGGTCCTTTGCTGAAACATAAAATGCCATAATGGGCTGGCATAATAAGCCGGACTGGAAATGAAAGGGCATCCCAGACAATCCAATTTTGGAATTGAAGAATTCTCTCCATGTGTAAAAAATGTCGAATATCCCAAAGCGGAATATTGAGGATAGCACAGGTTTTACCAGGTCGTAGTATACGGGCTAATTCGCTAATCCATTCATCACACCAATCAAAGTATTCAGTAATGGACAGATCATCTGTATAATTATTGTACTTTTTACTTAAATTGTAAGGTGGATCAGCAAAAGCAAAATCAATACTATTATCTGACAATTTTCGCAGTTCTTCTAATGAATCTCCTAATATTAAACGGCTTTGATTAGTTTTGTTTTGAGAGGGTGAGAAAAATGAAGTTTGGAGAGTATATTTTTCCCGTTTTTCAACCACTGTTGGCTGTTTGAGATTACGGCAATCAAGTACAAGCAATTGGGAATAGGTCTCAAGTCCAAATAGGTCGGCAAACCGTTCTATGATTCCACTTAAATCCTTTTCAAGGTCCGCCGAAATATCTCGCCAAACATCAGAAAGCAAGGTTCCGTAAGAGCTATAAGTATGTTTTTTCCCTCCATAATCTTTAGTAGTTCTTTCACAAGCAGGACAATATGTATATTTTATTCTGGTTTTAGTATGATTTAATGATCCATTGTACCTTGTATGAACTAATGCTCCAAAATGATATTCTGGTAATACTGAATTGTCCTTTGATATTTTGAGGGAAGTACGTTTAATAGCAACCCATAACTGATATTGCATAGATGATGATAATCTTGCGTGCGCGTGAACCAGATCAATGGTCTCGCCCATGGTTATTAAGGTCGCCTTTGCTCCTAAGTGTTCAACCACACTGTCAACTAAACTATTAACCAACTCAGTCGGATTACTTCTTTGATCTGGTTGTGTCAATGGCAAAATTAACAAGCAAACATCATTAAAATCAACAAGTTCTTTACTGATTATTTCTTTATGAGTCACAGGAATATGACCTATTCTTAAACGTTTGCTATCCTCGGAAAGGTGTGTCATGTCAAATAACCCCGAATAAACTCACACAGGACATTTAACTCGGATCGAGAAAAAGCTACTGTGCAATGACTGTACGAACATATTGTACCTAATGCAGATTCTCTCTGAAAATTACCCGCGCCATCTAAAACAGAGGTAATTTTATGACCAGCATTTTCAATTTGATTGTATCGCGCCTGAGCCTGACCCGCTTTACGCTCAATCACGCTATTTGTGGTAACTTGAAAACTAACTTCTATGGCCACGTACCGACTGTTTTTGGAAACGACAATATCAAAAGTGGTTGGTCGATTTGTTTGTTCATTTGTATGTGTAATACCAGGGATATTACCATTTGCGTGAAGTTCTAGATTTTCTATCTTGAGATTTTTCTCAAGACATTCTAATACAAATTGCTGTGCCAATTGTCCCAAATTATTCGAGCGAGATCCCATAGTAATACGACTTACCCAAATGTAACGCTGCTTGATAAACTGGTCAAGCTTCTTTGGTTGTCCTAGATAGTCACCTATTTCACATTTGTTTAATACCTCCGCAGTACTCTCATTGATACATGTATTACCAAATATTAGAATTGCTGCTACATCCTGTAGCAATTCATCCAGTTTGCGTTCTTTGAGCAAATATTTACTTGAAATACTCAATCGACTATTGGTTAGGTTGGGTACCGGTAATACTTGGAATGTATAGATATGAGATTTTTTATTCCAAAAATATTCCATTGACCCAGAGGGAAATAGCACTTCAAAATTACTATTGACCCGTTGTAGCTGTTCACCGCCAAAATCAGCTAAAATGACTAAATGCTTGAGGAATAAATTCCCTGAAAAAGATGATGCGTTGACAATGTCAAAAAGATTACATAAATCAGGCACAGGAACACCTAAAATGGCTATAAACTCATCTTGTGTTTTAAGTAGTATGGGAATTACACTGAGTTTAGCCGCTTCTTCTGATAATTCAGAAGGCCAAAATATTGAGGCCAACTCGCTCAATTCTGAAACGGTTCTTCGATAGTTTCTTGGTGGCATAATATATATTCACTCTAGGTTATAAAGAAATTTTACCACATTTGTTCTAATTCAGATAGATACGGCATTTTTACCGCTACATTGGCAGATGGATTACAACGCTGAGGAGAATCAAGCGGGAAGTCCAATGCCACTGTATCGCCAGATTCCCCTTGAACAACTCACGGATAAGAGCATCAACCTGATGCAGCGAAATCGTGTTTATGTGTATTAAATCGCCTCCCTCCCTTGAAAATAAGAAATTAGAGATTGACTCTCCTGAAAAAAGCCTTATTTACCGCAGAGTCGCAGAG
>JAFGFI010000070.1 GCA_016931185.1 Anaerolineae bacterium | reverse complement strand
GCGGTAGCAAAGATGGCGGTATTCGCACGTAACTTGCTTTAAAAAGGTTCTGGGTGAAACCTGTCAGGTCTTAACTTAATGACATTGTCTTTGCCACGGTTAGACGTGTGTTTTGAACGTTTTTAAGTGCGCCCCACCTTAAGTTTAGCTCGGTGGGGCGCACTTGGGCGGTGTTTATTGCCTGTTTGCCACGGCCAGACGCGTGTTTTGAACGTTTTTAAGTGCGCCCCACCTTAACTGCGTAACTACTGATACTCAGTAGAAGGCCTGCCGGAGCGGTGACTCCGAATCGGCCGGTAATGGAAATTTGTCAACGGATTCAACGGGTTTCTCAACTTTCAACTTGTCACTTTCGACTATTCTCGGAGGAATTATGCCCATCCCCCAGACGGTTTTAGACTTGATCCAACGCGTTGAGGATAACGCGGAGGCTTACCGCGCCGCGCAGTACAACGAGGCGCAGGTGCGCGAGGAGTTCATTTGATGGAGGAATTTATTGATGCCTGACAATCTTGAAGCAAATGCCTGCATTCCAGAGTCGATCCGCACGGACGGATTCAACCCCGCCTGTAGGTTGCCGTATGACCTGACCGGCAGGCATGTCCAAAGAGCCATGGAGAGTTTCGTGGACTTCCTGGGATTTCTCAACCAACAACTTCATTCAAAGGGGTTGCCAAGATTGGAGAATTTCCTGATGCCGGCAAACTTTAGCAGCATCGTTGGCGAATTTATGAACCTCAGCATCCCCCAACATTGTCCCGGATTGGTGAAAAATCGTTATCATAACGGACATCCTGACTTGATTCCGGCCGGGATGTTCCCTAACGATAGGGTGCAATATACAGGTGAAGGCATTGAAGTGAAAGGCTCACGCCATAGCGGCGGTTGGCAAGGACATAACCCCGAGATGGTTTGGTTGATGGTGTTTCATTTTGACAGCAATACGCCCAATGATGTGTATAAGAAAATCGGCTCGAAGCCGTTTCGTTTTATCGCAGTCTATGCCGCATACCTGACCAAAGAAGATTGGAATTTTTCAGGACGTTCAGCGACCAGCCGGCGAACGATCACCGCCAGTGTGAATCAACACGGCGTTGAGAAGCTACGGGCTAATTGGATTTACCGATCAGACCAATGAAAAGCTTAATTGCGTTTCCCTGGTAGTGACTTGAGCCAACTCAGGGATGACAGCCAGACTCATGGTGTAATACTCTGCATGACGCTCAATGCCGATGGCGTGGTAGCCTGTGGCTTCGGCGGCCGCTATGGTGGAACCAGACCCCATGAAGGGGTCAAGGACAATGCCCTCCCCAAGTGGTAGGGCCGCATAGACCACTTGTCGCAGAAAAGATTGGGGTTTCAGACTGGGATGGTTAGCAATTTTTCGCTCTGCTTGTGGGGTCCGCTCGCTCTCGATAACATCCTCAAAAGGATTCCCGTCCGGCTTGCGACGTAACCCACCGGTCTGAAATTCCCGTAAACATTCGCTTACGGTCATTCCGGCAAGAAGGGGTTTGCGAAAAATGCCCCAGGGTTCATAACAGCCCCTGGGCATAGTGCAAACATCGGGAAATTCGCTCTCGGCATTTTTAGGCCGGTCGCCGCCCCGCAAGGTCCTTACCAGACGAATAAGTTGACCACGAAACTCAAAACCGGCGTCGCTAATCGCGGTAAAGACAATTTGTGAGAGTAGGGCATTAGAGGCGATTAGAATATGTCCGCCAGGACGCAAAGCTTTTAACACCAGCCCTGCCCATTCGGAAAAATACCGGCGGATGCGCGCTTTCTCGTCTGGATTGAAGGCTGTAAAGCGAGGCAAAGGCGCACGTTCATGCCCATCAAAAGAAGGGGGGATGCGCCAGACGCCGCCATTGCCATTGGCGCGTTTTTCCAATTGATCAGGATCATACTCTTTAACGCCATACGGCGGGTCGGTAACCACTGCATGGAAAACCCCTTCAGGGACGCGCCGCAGCCACTCAAAACAATCGGCGCAGAGAATGAGAGAGGTATCGAAAAGATGGTGCGGATATTCCAGGTGATAAGGCGCAAAAATATAATTGCTGTCTCCGCCTGATTGTACCCTAGGCTTGTTCATAAACCGTCTTCCCCAATTCATAGTCCGGGGTTAACTCGCGCAGCACGGTCGTCATTTCCAATTGCGCGGCTTGATTGCCCAACAATTGTTCAAGATCGGCTAAACTGAGGAGGATCGCCTGGGGTAAATCGTGGCGCTTGATCACATAGCGGGTATGATGCGCCAGCACATCATTCAAAATGCGCCCAAAGTTATTTTGGGCCTCAGTGGAAGCGACTGTCTTTGTTTTCATGGATGTACCCTCTATTTTGGATAATTTAGCTAAAATTTTAATTTATTGCGATAAATTGTCAAATACTTCCGTCCGTCCGCCCGTACGTCGCAGGCCGTCCGCCTGCTCCAACAGCAGATCGATCTCACGGACAAGACCATTGACGCCCTCGTGTACGAGTTGTACGGGCTGACGGCGGCAGAGGTGGCGCTGGTGGAAGGGAGCGCGTAGCCGCGCTTTCCATAGCGCGTTGCTCGCTGCTCGCTATTCTATGCTATAATGAAATCAACCTATCGAACAGGAGGGCATAATGCAATTAGAAGCCTATTTCGATTTCCACGCGCCAGATGATATCCGCTTGAAAGGGCATCGGATGGGGATTGAGACGATTCTGTTGGATTACCTGGAATTGGGCCTCTCGCCCGAAACTATTGTGGTACGCTATCCCACGCTGACGTTAGAAGAGGCGTACGCCACGTTGACGTATTACTGGCGTCATCAAGCGCAAATGGATGCGTATTTGCGCGCCTGGCGCGCGCATCACGAACAAATGCAGCGTGCGCAAGCTGAAAACCCCTCGCCGGCCGTCCTGCGCCTGCGCGCGTTAGCCCAACAGCGTCTCGCCGCCGCGCCCTGAAATGACCGGGTTCCTAGTTGACGAAAACCTCTCGCCGGCCATCTGCGCGCAATTGCAGCGATGCGAGCCGCGCATTGCGACATTGGCGGTGGGGCAACCCGGCGCGCCCGGCAAAAGCACCCCCGATGCGCAAATTTTAGAGTGGCTGGAAACACAAGATTATTTCCTCATTACCAACAACCGCGCCAGTATGCCGGGCCATCTGCGCGACCATCTCCACGCCGGGCGGCACATCCCCGGCATCTTCATTGTGCCCTTTCCCCTACAAATCGGACGGCTGATTGACTTGTTGCACCTCATCTGGGAACTTACTATTACCCATATCTTTCTTTGTTCGCGATGCGCCAAGTTGTGGCGATATCGTGCAAACGTTGCCAGCCGCGCCACATG
>JAFGFI010000069.1 GCA_016931185.1 Anaerolineae bacterium | reverse complement strand
GATGACGACGTCCGTGAGCGCCTGGATGATGCGGTAGAACAGCCGCGCGGTGAAGAGCTTGAACCACGTCTCGCCCTCGCGTTCGGCACGCACGGCGTAGACGACTTCGTAGCCCTCGCGCCACTTGGCGATCAAATCGGGGATGACCTCCGGCGGGTCCTGCAAATCAGAGTCGATGACGACGACGGCATCGCCGCGCGCGTGGTCCATCCCGGCGGTGATGGCGATCTGGTGGCCGAAGTTCCGCGCAAAGTGGAGGATGACGACGTGCTCCGGGTCCTGCGCGTGGATGGCGTCCATCAACTCCGGCGACTTATCGCAGCAGCCATCGTCAATGAGCACCAATTCCCAGGATTCACCCAGGCCCTCCATTACGTCGCGGACGCGCTGATAGAATTTCTCGACGAGTTGTTCTTCGTTGTAGACCGGCGCGACAACTGAAAATCGTGGATTCATATTGGTACACTCTCCTGATACTGAATAGCAACACGCACTGTATAGCGCTTTGTTAGTAGTATACTCTGACCTTACATTGATGCAACTTAAATTCTTCCCCAAATCAAAAACGTCCGAGCATATAGACTCGGGCGTTTTTGAAATAAATCGCAATCGCCAGTGTTTATTCTTTCCGAATATCAACCCAAAAATGACGCAAAAGAAATGGGGAAACGGGGAATGACCGTTCCAAAGTCTGTTCGAGTTCGGAGATACTATCCTTAATCCAACCACCTGGAGGTGGTGAGATTTCTGTAATTCGACACTGGCGAGCAGTTTGATTGACCTCTTCCAAAATATCGGTGAATTCCATGCTCTGGATATAGCCAATCATTGCACAATCATCACTACCCTTCCCGTATTCATGCGGTTCAGTAACAAAACGACAGATACCGTTGAAGACATAATTTTCGTTTAGATTCCAACTGCGACTAGAAGGCATTCCCAGACGCTTACATTCAAGTGTGAAAGTTCGCTCACAAGAATCTTCAGCAGCTAAAACATCAACAAAAACCCATTGAAAGTCAGGGATTTTGCTTTCTCTGTTAGTAGGTTCTGAGTCACCAATATAAGGTTGATTCTTTGCTTCACGAGAGGGTTTATGATGGGGTAATCGTAACCTATGACAAGCTCGTCCAAAACAAAAAGAAAGTTCACGGTTCAGACTATGGCACATTGGCGAATCTTCATCCTTGGGTAAATCAGGTTGTTCCCTCAATAATAGCAGTGCTTCACGAATTACCCAAACTATACCTTCTTTGTGATTTTTCCAAATAGATATTTGTGAAAGACGAGGCTGATTCACAATCATTTCTGGACAGCCTCCTGTCGAAGCATCGCCTGTAACAATGTAGCCTCAGCATCCTCACGTGCCAAACTGCGCGTCCATAAACGTCGCTCATCCCGTTTGATGATAACTATATTGGTATCCGTCACAATTCGGGTCATACCATCAAGATAAATACGTTCGCTGATAGGATATTGTGACGTTTCACTGAGTTCTGTGAGTAAATCCTGCCAGGCTTGTTCGTCATCAGAGGACCGTAAATCTGCTAAATTAGTGCCTTTGTATTGAGTTGTAAATACCACCGCTAACATAGGCACATTAGGCGCACGAATAACTCTCCAATTGAATTCCCCACCTACAGTCTCCAATTGCGGGTTCCACATTTCGAGAAAAGCGTAAAGATATCCTTGTAAACTCTCTTCTTCGCCTCTTGTGCCGGGTAAGTCAGCCATTATGCCCACAGATTGTGACATTGGTTCAACTCTTTGAACTGCTAAACTTTTGTCCTTTCTATAGAAAAATTCCAGTCCGGTTTCGCATAGATCTAGGATTAAATCTCGCTCAGGTTCATTGAGTTCGTAAAGATCAAAGATGGCCTCGTCTAATTGATGCTCTAACGCTGTTTGTTTTTGTCGAATTTGGTCAGGTGATAGGCCGTTGGGTGCGAACAAGCTTTGTCGTTCGGGGTTCCAGTTCCTGAGTTGATCAACTATGGCAACAATGTAGGTTTGAAGAGCATTGCTATCCGGGTATTTGACAGGCATACTTCTTAATTCTTCGAGATAAATTTCATGACACCATGGGCCCCAATCACTTACTGTCATGAAAAAATAGTACCTAGATAGCGACGACCATAGTATTGCAATCAGGAGTTTTCTCTCCCAATTTTCAGCATTTTCTACTTGTATTCCATGGATTGAGTTGCGATAACTGTAGTTTCTATCCTCTAGCCGGGCTTCGATTATGCCATTTGTCTCCTGTGCTTGTGTAATGCCCCTTTTTACTAATAGACGCCAACCTTCGTAAAGTCGTGGATCTCTAGTTCGGTTGACAATGTTCGGAGCCGCGATTAAAGAAGATTCATCAATCGGTGAATATCTGCTGAAGTTTTCAGTAATCAACACCCGATAACCCTGTAACCAATCGCTAGGTTTATTAGCTTCGGAAGGGATTGCCCCTTTGAATCCTGTTCCGCTGAACCAATTCTTTTCTTCTGCTAGTTCTCCTAAAGTATGCTCACCATTGAGGGCTGTGATTAAGGCAGCATCTCTATGATTTCCCCACCAATAAACTTTCCAGAGCAAATCATTATGCGCAAGCTCAAGCTGACGAACTCGATGTACATCGGCTAAAGTCAAAATCACTGCTTGTGTCTTAGCGATGATTTCTGTTTTTTTTGCAGACCAATATTGTACCCAGTGGTTAGAAGAATATTCACCTGGTCGGTATTGCAAAAAGCAAAATGGAGAGACTGCGCCACTGAAGAAAACATGTCGAACATGAATAAAACTAGTTACCTGTTGAACAATTACAGTTTTCAACCAACGCTGCCTTAAGTTAAAACTCTTACGGCTACGTTTTAGAAGAACACCCGATGAAACCAATAAACCACACTCACTGTCTTCTTTAAGTAAACTTAAGGAGCGGGCAATAAAGGCTTGGGATAGCTCCTTATCACCAACCGACCAGCCAAATACATCACACCATCTCAGCGCATGTTCTTGTGCTGCATATAATTCGTGTGAACTTTTAGACTTTTCAGCATACCCCCAGGGCGGGTTGCCCACAATGACATCGAATGAATTCGGCTCAAAAGGCAATATACCCTCAGAAGCATAAAGCCGTTCCCATTCAACGCGCCCTTTGAAGTTGCGAGAATCATCAAGTTTTTGTTTGATAAACTCCCTTTCAGATTTCATCAAATCAAAGGCGTTTCCTCGATACAAGATATGGTAATGGGTAGCATCCTGTGCTTGGGAATGATCGGCATCCAAAATGATATGAGGTAATGGTTTCTCCCCGTTGGCCTGTGCAATTTGCGCCAGAATATCCTTTGGCTCTTGGTAATGAAGCAGCGCAAGATAGAGACTGAATGCAGCAACCCGAATCGCTTCCTCGTTGATTTCTATCCCAGCGATTTGATCGCGCAAAATCTGGCGCAATTCCTGGTTTGTAAGCGCGCGTCCCAATTGACTTTCCTGATAACGAACAATTCTGCGGTAAGCTTGAACTAGGAAAATCGCGGAACCACAAGCAAAATCTAGAACACGGGGTTTTTGAGCCAGCCGTGTAGACGTGAGAACTTGAGAGAGCGCATATTCAACTAACACACTGGGGGTATAGTGTGTGCCAGTATCATCTCCACCCGATTTATGATAAAACTCCTCGTAGATGCTGCTGATGAGTTCGAGAGGAATAATTTTGAAATCGTAGGCCCAAAGGAAGAGTTTTTGTTGTTGGGAACCGGGATCGCCGAGTAAGAATCTGTGTAACAGGTCTAGATGTTTCTGAGTTATGACTTTTTCTTCTTCAGGATCCTGTGGGAACATATCACCATTAAAGTGTTCGGTCAATTGCTTGAAAAGCGCGTAAGTAAAAGCTTTATTTCTTAACACCCGCGAATATCGGCGTTCTTCAAAACCTGGCGCGAGGTCCGTTTCGGGTTCTTCTAATATGTCAAGCCAGCGCGAATTCCAATTAGGAAGGTTGGTATTTTGAGCTACTTTGTAGAAATAATTGTGGTTCAAAATTCCACGATCTTCAAGATAGCGTATAAAGATAGACCGACCTATCAACGCGTGAATATATTTAGGATCAACACTTGTATTTACCTCTAGCAGTCGCCGACGAACTTCTTTCAAATCCAGAATAAGCCGTTTGTCCGCCCGCTGATCCAACATCCCTAGTTCCTTATCTCTGAAGGCTTGCCGCGTTTCAATTTGTTCTCGCCTGTAATCTTGTAATGCTTTGCTAACCTCCCTTACGCGGCGGATAGTGGGTATCAGAGTCTGGACGTTTTCCCATTCTTCAGAATGTTGTACTGGCGGTTGATTTAGACTGTAAACTTCAAGTCCACCCGGAAATGCAATAAAGAGTAATTGCGGACGCGCCATACACCAAGTCTGCTGGAAAATCTTCCTAAGCCGTTCCGGTTCATTATCCGGCACTTGATGAAAAACAATTACCGGATCATTGCCAACAAAAAACACTTTTTCGGCCTCTATTTGCTTGGCAACGGATAACCATTCGCCTTTGTTTATCCACATATCGGTGGTAGTAGCGTCTGTGGATTCGGGCAATGCAGCAGCGTCGAATAAGGCGCCGTTATGATAATCTAACTCTTCATAAACGGTATCCAAAAATTGACGTGGTGTTTCTAATTCAGTGACCATACTTTTCACCAATACCTTACTTGAGTAAGTATAACGCATTCATACACCTGTTTTCTAAACGCGCAAATCGAAAGGTGTTTGTGAATGTCTTTGAGCACAAATGTTCTATTGCTTTTAGTATACCATATATAGTATACTATTGTCAATATACTTCAAACAGAATTTCTTTTGTGCTATAATGATCCAAACACGGTATAACAGGATTGCCAATGTCAGAAGTGCATTTACGGTTAAGGGAATTAGCTGAGAGCAAGGGATTGAATCTTTCTCAAGTCCAGAGAAAAAGTGGGCTTACAATGGGTATGGTGCGGCGTTATTGGTATAACAAAACTGACCAAGTTACACTAGAGGCACTTGGTATATTAGCGGATTTACTGAAGGTAAAACCCGGAGAATTGCTTTCAAATGGGAGCAATACAAACGAAACAGCCTCTCAATCGTGAGAGGCTGTTTCGTTTGTATGATGTAGAGGTTATTTTAGCAAGCCCACCCGCGCGTTGAAGTCTTCGATCAGGGCATCCATCTCATCGATCTGCGTCTGGAAGCTCGTCCAGTAATCGTCCTGGTACCACTGGCGCAGGATTTCCTCGTAGGTCTTGCCTTGCTGCTCGACCCAGGTGTAGTACTTGAGGTTGTGGACGCGCTTGCGGTCGGGATAGGTTAGCTCCGCCATACTGTCGGCGGATTCACCGAGCAGGTATCGTTCATAATCGGCCGCGGCGTCGAGTTCGGTGTATTCGCCGTGCGTCTCGCGCAGTTCGCGGATGCGGCTCTGGTACAGTTCCATTGAGTCGGTCCAGACGGTGAGAATCACGTCTTTACTCGTCAACTCGTACCATTTCGCCGTCTTGATCGCCGCCAGCACGTTCGCCACGCTGGAAATGCCCATCAAGTCCAATTGTTCCACCACGGCTGCCGGGATGCCGCGTTTCTCAAGATACGCGCGTCCTACCGGCTCGTTGAACAGACGAATCAGGTCAATAGTGGCCTGATCGTCGATGGCGGTGACGATGTCGGTGTTCTTGGCGTTGTGGATCCACGGCACGTGCTTGTCGCCGATGCCCTCAATGCGATGCCCGCCGAAGCCATTGCGCAGCAACGTGGGGCATTGCAGCGCCTCGCTGGCGACGACTTTGCTGGCAGGATAACGCTGCTTCATGTAATCGCCGCACGCGATTGTGCCGCCGGAGCCGGTGTTGGAGACGACGCCTGCGTAACGGTCGCCGGGGCGCATCTCCAGGCCGAGCACCTCTTCCATCGCGTGACCCGTGATCTCGTAGTGCCAAAGGTAATTCCCGAACTCCTCGAACTGGTTGAAGATGAAGATATCGTCGCCGCGGTCGCGGGTCAGCTCGTGGCACTTGTCGAAGATCTCCTTCACGTTGGATTCACAGCCTGGCGTGGCGATCACCTCGCCGGAGACCATCGCCAGCCACTCGAAGCGCTCGCGGCTCATTTCCTCCGGCAGAATGGCAATCGAGTCGCACGCCAGCAGCGTGGAGTCGTAGGCGCCGCCCCGGCAGTAGTTGCCGGTGGAGGGCCAGACGGCCTTCTGCCTGGTCGGGTCGAACTGACCCGTGACCAGGCGCGGGACGAGGCAGCCAAACGCCGCACCAACCTTATGCGCGCCCGTGGGGAACCACTTGCCCACCAGCGCGATGATGCGCGCTTCCACACCCGTCAGTTCGGGGGGCAGCTCGATGTAATTCACACCGCCGAAGCCGCCCCCGTGCGCCGTCGGCGCGTTCTTCCACGTGATGCGGAACAGGTTGCGCGGTGTGATGTCCCACAGGCCGATGTGCGCCAGTTCCGCCTTGATGTGATCCGGGATTAATGCCGGGTTCTTCTGCTGCGCGAACGTGGGGATGATGATATTGCGCTCGCGCGCGCGTTGTACCGCGTGTTCAAGTCCCTTTGGATGAATGGTTAAGTCAATCATAGGTTCTCCTCATTAGTCTGATAGTCATTTGTCAGATAGTCAGATAGTCAGATCGGCAAAATCTGAAATCTCTCAATGCGCTCGGTTGACTGCCACCGCAATCACCGCGCCGATGAACGTCCCGGCGGTATTCAGCAGCCAGTCATCGAAGCCGGAGACGCGGCTTGGAATGGCGAGTTGTGTTAGTTCAATAACGGCGCTGAGTGCTGCACCAATGGCGCTGGATGCCAAGACCCGCGTCTTGAGCGACTTGCCGCTCAAGGCAAATGCCGCTGCCGCGCCGAGCGGGATAAACACAGCGATGTTCCCCAGGAAACTGATCAGGAACGGAATCGAAATTCCTCGCGCGGCGGCGGGCGTCGTGATATAGGTCAAGTCGGCGGTTACGCGCTCCTGTGGACGTAACGTCATCCATAGCAGCCACATAGACACCAGAGCCGCAACGATCCACCAAAATTTGTGTTTCATTGAACACTACAGACGTTGGTATTCCTCATGGACACGATTGAACATCGGTTGGCCTGATTCCTGCGCCGCAAACCAATCAGCCGTAAATTTATCGCACCATGCTTGGGCTTTGGCGATGATGGCATCCTCGTCAAAGATCGTGAACTCACCGTCACGGCGCAAGAATTGCCCATCCACCATTGCATCTGCCACCTCAGTTCCCGGGCCATTGAAGGCAATAAAGGTTAGCAAATTGCCTACATTCAACGGGAAAAGGTTTGTATTACGGCGCAAGTCGACGGTGATGATGTCGGCGCGCTTGCCCGGTTCGAGCGTACCAATCGTATCCGCCAGACGCAGGGCTTTGGCGCTGCCGATTGTCGCCAACTCAAAAGGCGTCCAGGGCATCAACCCGCGCATCTCTCGCGGCATAACGTTGTGTTGTTGAGATACGGAAAGCATGACGTTGAACAAATTATGTGTGGGGCAATCCGTGCCTAGACCTACTTTGACTCCAGCTTGTAGCATATATGGCAAATAAGCGCAATTGCCCAGGATCGAGTTGGTTGGTGGGCAGTGCGCCAACGCCGTGCCAGTTTCGGCCAGCATATCGATTTCTCGTTCATTGAGCGCCGCACCATGGAAAAACAGTGAACGTGGAGACATCAGTCCAATGTTCTTCAAGTGCTGGAGTTGTCCGCCTTCAGCGGCCCAGGTTACATCCACGCGTGATTTCTCATCTGGCGCTTCGGCAACGTGGGTTGCGTATTGTACATCGTATTGCTCTGCCAGTTCCATCCCTTTGATAAGCATCGATTGCGTACAGTTATAAGTGGCGCTAGGATGCACACCAATCTGGATCAGCCCATCAAGCGTGTTGTGATAGCTCTTGATAGCATCTTCGGCCAGCGCCAGATATTCCTGCTCATTCCTGGCATCAGGCAAGTTCACGCTGGTGATCATCTGCGCGTGAATGACGGCGCGCATCTTGGCATAGGCGGCAGCGCGGTAAACAGTATCGGGAAAGGGGAATGCATTGGCATACGTGGTCGTGCCATGTTTCAACATGTTGAGCAAGCCAAACAGTGTCAGATCGTAGACACTTTCATCGGTGAACCAGTTGTAGGCCGGCCAGAGCACACGAATTGCCGTATCTACAATACCTTGCAGCGGCGACATGAGCCAGCCAAAGATCAGAAACATCTGGGCTTCGCCTACGTGGTTGTGACTGTCCACCAAACCCGGCATAACGAGTTTATTCTGACAATCGACAACGTCCACTCCCTCCTGAGCGCCATACTGCATTTCGATTTCTGCTGTCGGCCCAACGGCCTTGATAATTGGCCCTTCTATATAGAGGGCGCCGTTCTCCAAAATGCCGCCGAATGGTGTAGGTTGCGCCACCAAAAAGCGACAGTTACGAAACAGTACTTTATTCATACTTTACCTCCTGAAGGATTTGAAAATTACGTTGGATTATATCACATCGTATGCATCAATGCCTTCACTGCATCCAGATTCGGCGCGACGATGGGCGGCTGCGCCACGGTCTTCATCGCGCTGCCGATATCTTTGAGGCCGGAGCCGGTGAGCAGAACGACGATGCGCTCATCGGGATCAACCAGCCCTTTCTCCACGGACTTGACCAGTCCGGCGTAGGCTGCCGCTGCCGCCGGTTCGCTGAAGACGCCGGTGTTGCGGGCGATGACGGGGATCGCGTCGAGAAT
>JAFGFI010000068.1 GCA_016931185.1 Anaerolineae bacterium | reverse complement strand
GTCAATCCCGGCGGGCGGCTGGTGCAGACGTGGCCCCACAGTATTGAGCAGTTGCCGCCGCGCCTGGACTACGACCTGCGCAACGGGCGCACCTATATGTACTTTAAGGGCGAACCCCTTTATCCGTTCGGTTTTGGCCTGAGCTATACCACGTTTGCCTATAGCAACTTGCGCCTGAGCGCGGGCCATCTTGCGCCCGATGGGGAGATCGCGGTTAGCGTGGATGTGACCAACACCGGCGACCGTGCAGGCGATGAGGTGGTACAGCTCTATGTACGGCATCTGCACTCGACCGTGGAGCGGCCCAAGAAGGAGTTGAAGGGCTTCAAGCGCATCACTCTGCAGCCGGGTGAAACGCAGACTGTCACCCTGCCCCTCAAAGCCGCGTCGCTGGCTTATTGGGACGTCGATCTCCGTGCATGGAACGTCGAAGCCGGTAAGGTACGCCTGTTAGCAGGCGCATCCTCGACAGACATCAAGCTCATGGCGGATATTGTAGTCGAGGGTTAGCGTGCAGGGAAACTTAACCGCAGATGCACGCGGATAAACGCAGATTTTTAATCTGTGTAATCCATAGATGATTACATGGATCTTTTCTAATTTCTAATTTTCAAAGGAATTACCTATTAACGCGGCGCATTCACCGGCAGTAGGATGAAAATTTAAGAAGAAACCAAGTTTTTAAGGGTTTTCACAATTTGCCAATTTTAAATTTGCTAATTTTCGATTTTCAAGGGAGAAAACAATGTCTATCGAATCTAAAAATGCTATCGTCAAAACCTGTGGTTTGCACCACGTAACCATCCAAACCCGGGATTGGGCCGCTTCGCTACAACTGTACCGTGAAGTCCTGGGGATGACGGTGGTGGCCGAATTTGGCTCCCCTGAGCGCAGGATGATGCTGCTCGACACGGGAAATGGCAGCCATATCGAATTGATCGCGCCGACCTCGGCCTCGCCGGCCGTGGGCAGTCCGGCAGCCAACGACCCGCTGGTGCATTTCGCTCTCGTCATGCCCGATGTCACTGCCGCCATCAACCGCGTCCGGCAAGCGGGTTACGAGATCACAATGGAGCCTAAATCCGCCCAGTTGGGCACTATCGCCGCGACCGTGGCCTTTTTCAAGGGCCCGAACGGCGAAGTGATCGAGTTTTTCCAGACGCGGTAAAGGTTGCCGCCAAACGCGCTATGGAAAGCGCGGCTACATATAGAAATGCGAAGCTATGACGCCCCCCGGGAGGCGTCATAGTTTTGACATTTTGCACTGGTGACCTTATACTTGAGGTAGGGAAGCGGAAACTTAACCGGCGTGTGATTCTTCAATTCGAGAACTTTTAACTTGTGGCGGGTATCGTATCAATAAGGAGGGTCGGGATGTTGGCATTGCAAGATGAAAAGTCCGGTATTGCAAATGCGTGTGGACGATTGCCCTGGTTTTTCGTACTCGTGTTTGTAGTTGTATGGAGTAGTGGCTGTACTACCCCCACCATAACACCAACGCAGACTCCTACATTAACCTTGATGGATACACCCTCTCCGACTTACACACTGACCCCAACGTTGACGGAGACTCATACCCCAACCCCAACCCCGACGTATACACCATCCCCAGTTCCAACTGTAACAGAAGTGCCTCTCCCGGCCACTGCTACCGCTATCCCAATTTCCGAGTTAAATGGGCTGGTTGATCCGGAGGAAATCCCTCTTGACAAGATAGTGACGCCTCTGCTTCTCCTGAAAGAGAGGCAATTGGGCAAGCCCCCTGTGCCTGCAGACAGATTCGATATAGAGGCTTTACGTCGCTCCCTTGAAGCTTACGTGCCTGATGTCATACCGCCCTTAGATTTAGAATATTGGGCCGCATTAGAATATGCTGAAGATGCTTTTAACCTGGCGCGGGCAACAACGTATGCACTACCTGATTCGGGTACACTTTTTCAGTTGGTCTCTCTGAACTCTGATTTGGCTCAAGACATAGATCGCCTTTTGCATGATCCACGCGAGTGGGAGGGGCCTTTGTTTATCGGTAGCTTGGTTGTATACCAACCCTTGTCCAATCCGGAACGAGATATTTTTCCGGGGATCTACAGTGTGTTACTCTGGGGTGAGGGCCTATATGTGCTTGTGGGAGATAATGGCGAGGTATATGAAGGGCAATGGCGTCTACACGCGCTTTCACGTGGCGTGAAAGATCCCTATGCTTTTGTTGTGGAAAAGCAAATATGTTTCTCGCAGATTGAAATGCAAGCCTGCCTGGATTTTCCTGTGCTATTCGGAGAACAGGCGACAGAAATTGCCGCGCGTGCTGTTACTGACATGCTCCGTAATAAATTGCTTCCCACTGCCGGCAATGTCAATGTGGCGGGTGCTTTTGCGGACATACAGGGCGCCGAGGAAATTAGGTATTGTGCAGATACACTTTGGAAAAACGAGGCCGGTGAATGTCGCCCGAACTATGTGGTGGCCGCAGCCTCTCCCTTTCTGAACATCTTTGACCGCTCGCCTGCGATCGCGTTTGGAGTTGTCGTTATGGAAGTTTTGGCCCCGATGGAAGGTCCGATTGTGGATGGAGAAGGAAACGTCGTGACCTTAGAACCGGGAAGTTATCGCCTGGATGTATTAAGCGTCGAGGATGAGATTTTTATAGGGCAACTGGTTTCCGTGGATCTTTCTCTTTACTATATATGGCTTGAACCTGCAGAAGGGAAGGGACAATGGATTGATCTTGAGGCAGGTGAACCTATATTGGAAGCTCCGCGCGCTGCTTATATGTTTCTTGATGTCATTATCTTCACATACTGTGTCCCTGAAGTCCCTGTGATTATTATTCCCTCCCCACCATGCAATGATCCTGAAGAATACCGGACGGCGTTCTGTATCTTTGGATGTAATTAGTGACGTTCCTGAAAAAAGTCCTTTTATCGCAGAGAGGCGCAGAGGATGCGTAGAAAATTTTAAATGAATGGATAGCATATTTCAAGAACTGGCGCGGCAAATTGCAGAGAGAAATTGCATTCTCTTTCTAGGCCCGGATATATCAGAGTCGGCGGGTGGGTATCAGGGACTGCCTACCAGTTGGCAGATTGCCGATGAGTTAGCTGCTCAATGTAATTACCGGGGGCAATATCGCCCCTTGCCCCGTATCGCCCAGATCTATCAACACCGTTTTGACAAATACGAGTTGATCAGCTATTTGCGCAAACGCCTGGATGATAGTGTCTATCAACCCCTTCCTATCCACGAGATCATCGCGCGTATCCCCTTTCCTGCCATAGTTTATGTGGGTTGGGATCGACTGTTGGAACGCGCGCTGGATGCGCAAGGGATAACGTATAATGTTGTGTGTTCGGCTAGTGATTTAGGATATACTGCAGACCGGCGCCTGATACTTTACAAACCTTATGGAACTCTGGCCCAGCCTGATAGCCTGGTGATTACGCAGGATCACCAATTTGAAGTCTTTAACGAGGACTTGTTGTTGGGGGAGTTACAGCATCTGATGGCGCGGTATGAGTTGTTAATGGTGGGCTATGCGATTGATTATGATGCAGTGTTTATCCAAAGTTATTACAAAGTCCGTCAACAACAGGCCCAACATCGTCACCGGGCCTTTATAGTACAGTCGCTGCAGCATCCTGAAGGCGCGCTGTATTGGGAGACGTTGGGCATTACACCTATCATTACCGATCCTACCCACTTTTTGTATACCCTCGCCCAGGAAGTGGCGGCACTCCGGCATGATACCATTGTGTTACCTGATCTGGAAGTTATTTCCCAGGCAGCCCCTGTTACTCAGACGGATTTAACAGCGCATACCCGGATTATGAATCGTGTGTTGGAAACGCTGGGAGTGGGAGAGTTGGTGGAGCAATCCGATGTCCCCCTGCTAAGTGCCGAGCAAGTGCGCGATTTGGAAGCAATGCGGGCCGCTTATGAACGCCTGGCAATCGGATTAGAGGATTCGGTTGAAGCCGCCACGATGTGGTTGCGCCAGGGCAATATCGAATACGTTCGTCAAAACTATGAGAAGGCTGAGTCTTACTATCAACGCGCACTGGCGATACAACCTGAACTGGCAGAAGCATATCACAATCTCCACTATGTTTATCTCGCGCAAAGTGCTACTGAGTGGGAACCCCTGAAGCGACAAAAACTAGATGCGGCTTTGCAGGCTTATCAACGGGCTATCGACTTGAAGCCTTTCCTGGCATTGTTCCCCGCTCGCTATACCATTCAGGCTGTACTGGGACAGGGGGGGATGGGGGTGGTGTATCGCGCCTATGATACACAGACGCAACAGCCGGTGGCTATTAAGCTGGTTAAACGCGCCTATATGTACAACGAAAGGATAGCTATGCGCTTTCGGCGTGAGGCTATGCTGCTTCAAAAAGTGCAGGATGGGCGTATTGTGCGTTACCTTGAATCTCAACAGTACCAGGGCCAGCAGTTCATCGTGATGGAATACCTGGGTGACCAGACCATTGCACATTTGCTCAAAGAACGAGGTCCCTTCTCGCTGGACGCCGCGCACGAGATTGTAAAACAAGTGGGCGGAGCATTACAGGTGGCACATCAGAAAGGCATCATTCACCGCGATATCAAGCCCGAAAACATTTTCCTTGTGGATGGCCAGGCCAAAGTGATTGATTTTGGTCTGGCTGCTGAGTTGGCAGCCGGCCAGCCTTCGATAGTGGGCATGGCGACCGGAACCGTCCGCTATATGTCGCCTGAGCAACAAATAGGAGGGGCCATTGACACGCGGACGGATATTTATGCACTGGCAACGGTGTTTTATGAAATGCTTACCGGGCAACATCCTGGTGAGGGGATGTATCACCCCCTTAGTGCATGTATTGTAGGTGTGACACCATTGTTAGACATCGTGATTGAGAAGGCGCGCGAACCTGATCCCGCAGCGCGTTATGCCGATATGGGGATGTTCTGCACTGAATTGACCCAGGTTGTCGCTGTCCAACCCGCTTCCTCTTTATCGCCTTCGTGGTTGCGGGGGCTTGCCTACTTTCAAAAAGGGATTACCCTGGTTGTTCGTGAGTATTGGTTACTACTGCCCCTGTTAAGTTTAGGGATAGGTCATTTTTTCCCCTATGTATTGCCGTTTGGGAAGGGCCGGGTGATGAGCCGCTTTACGGGGTTGTTGTTATGGGATGTATTCTTTCTGAATATGTTGACCAACTTTTATACACTTTCCCTGGCGCGCAATACGGGTTACGCAACCCTTGCTGCTTATGGCCCTACCATTGGTACATTTCTCGCCCTGAGCACCGCGCTGATTGCCTGGATCACATTTAATCTCCAGGGTTTTGGTTTCGAGAGGGATCTCATTTGGATCAAGTATGTGGTTGCGCTTATCATTCACAGCTTAACGGGTGTAGTTGTGGGGGGATTTAGCTTTTTAAGTATTGTGAGTGGTCTGCGTATTGCCTTACGGCTACGGCTTGGGTCGCGTATTGGTATTGTGTTGAGCTATGGCTTCGCGTTGTTAATCCTGATAATATTGGCCTGTATCTTGTACGCATTAACCTATTGAATTTTGATCTACAAACAAAAAAATACAGGTGCGTTGCACTTTCTTAAGTGCAACGCACCTGTATAATATCATCCCTTCACCTTGTCACTTTATCATCTATTCACCCTCCACCACTGTCAATATCTGCGGCGCTTTCTCCCCGGTTATGCTGGGGTTGTAATAGTCATACGCCGCGCTGGCGGGTGTCTGCGCTTTGAGGGGGAAGGAGGCCCGCAGGCGGTAGCTGAATTCCAACGGAGCCTCGGAGGTAAGGTCGCTCACGTAGATGATAATCTGCCGTCCCGTCAGCTCGTAGCGCTCAATTTTGGCGGAAGGTGCTTCCTGTACCCGTACATCTTGGAACTGGGCCACCAGCCGCGCCAGGTCTTCGGTCTCGACCGTGAAGCCCGGCGGCAGGCCAAGATCCACAATGGCGGATTCGGCGACGCCCTCGTTCAATGTGACAATGACATCCACGCCCACCGTATCGTTTACGGCCAACTCGGCGCGGTCGTAGGTCACATCAATGTTGACCAGGTCTTGCCCTTCTTCTAAAAGCTCGGGGTACATAGGCAACTTGTCCCACGGCAGGTAGTAGCTGCCCGCGACCTGGTACATCAGATTGCCCTTCCCCTCCATCGTGATCGCCACGACGTTTTCTTTGTTGAGGGGCACATCGTCGAACGTCGCTATTTGCACCACGTCGAAGGTCTCCGGTGTTACCTGCACCGTTTTGGTCTGCCCGCTATTCAGTGTGATCGTCACCGTCGCGTCCGCATCCTCTGCGCCGGACTTAACACTGGCGATCAGAGCCTTGAGTGTGAGAACCGTTGCCGATGTGGTTTCCCACGTGCCAAAGCTGTCCTTGTTGCGCACCAGGTAGGTCAGCGCGGCGTTTGCCAGATCGGTGTGTTTGTCCGCGCGGATGAAGGCCAGGGCTGCCAGCGCGGTGGCTTCCAGTTGCCCGCTGTTGCCGGAGCCGCCCATATAGGTCTCGCGGCCCGCTTCCCAATAAACGGCCTCTCCATCCTGCTGTGCCATCTCGGCCAACCGGTTGAGAACGGTCTCCGTGGCCGAGGTGACTTTACCCTCCAGCGCGACATCGTAGGCTACCAGCGCGTTTGCCACCAGGCCCAGATCGTAGGCTGTCTCTACCTGCGCCGCGCTCTCGCGGAGGAAGTTCACGCCCCGCGCCGTGCGCCCGTCGCTCGCGTAGCCCGCATCCGCCAAACCCCAGACGATGAAGGCTGTCACTTGCACCTGGTCGGTCATCAGTGTCAGGCTTGTCTCATGGAAACCCTCAACTCCCTTCCAGGATCCGTCGCTTTCCTGGTGGGCGAACAGCCAGTCGGCGATGCGTTGGATGATCTTAGGATCTACATCGTAGACGCGGCTCATATCCCCGAACTCCTGTAACCCGTATGCTGTGAGCATCGGGTCGGCGGGTGAACTGCCAAAGAGGCTGAACCCGCCAGACTCACCCGGCACCTCGAAGGTTGTGAGTCGCTGGTAGCCCAGGTTGATGTATTCCTCGGCCTGCATTTGCACTTCGGGCGACGCTTGCCTGGTGGTCTTAAGGTAGTCTAGCACCAGGATGTTGGGATACGTCGTAGACGAGGTCTGCTCGAAGCAGCCGTAGGGCATCCGCAGCAGGGCATCCAATCCTTCTACTACCTGGCTGACGATGCCGGGGTAGATTTTGACGGTGAGTTGCTGCGTGCCTGGGATCGCGTCTGCCGGGAGCAAGACGGTTTCCTGTACCGCGACCGTCGCTTCCAGTTTGTCGGAAGCCGTGAAGCGCAGTTCCTTGCCGTCGGGGAAGACGCGCACATCCTTGCGGATGGCATCGGACATCCGACTGCCCCATGCCGTCACCTGGAACGGCTGGCGGCCAAAGTCTAATGCCTGGATACGGAAGTAAACCACGGTGATATCGTTGGCGGCAATCTCGATGGTTTTCTCGGATGCGTCCAGTAGCGTGAACCAGCTTTCTTGCTGTACTTCCAGGCGCACGGACTGCGCTTCGGGTAGATAATTAAATACGCCCACCGGGATTGCTACTTCGTCGCCCACCGTCAGCGAGCCGGGTAAGTCCAGGTCAATGAAGAAATCCTGGAACACGCGCAGTCCATCTGTCGCGCTGCCAAGACGACCGTCTTGCGAGGAAGCCAGCGCGGTCACGCGCCACGTCGTGATGCTGTCGGCGACGGGAAACTCCAGGCGCAATGCGCCGTTCTCGTCCGTTACCTCGTCAGGCAGCCAGAGCATCGTCTCCGGGAAGTATTGCCGCAGGCGTGGGGGTTCGGCTCCCTGTGCAGTATGTGAAGCGGCGTCCCCCGGCATCCCCTCATTCGACTTAGTCGCCTCACTTTTGACAACTTCTTCCATCTCGAACACCATCATCCCATCTTCTACCGCCATCCCTTGCCGCTCCACCGCCATTGGGGGTATCGCGCCGGCGGCCATATCCGCGTTCACTTCATTGAACGCCGACCCCTGTGTGAACATCATAGAAAGCACCCCAAAGACAGGGGCCAGGATGAGGAGCAGCGCGATGCCCGCAGCCGCCAACGCGGGGAACCAGTGTTTCTCAAAGGCAAATCCCATCCCCCGCGTGAGAAAGGCCAGAGGCAACAACACCAGCGACAATAGTCCCGCCAGGATGACGCCGTTTCCTGGGGAGACATCCCCCTGGCTGGCGGCAAAGGCCAGCAGGGCGACGAAGCCCACCAGTACCGGCAGGAGTCCCACCATCAGGCCGAGCCAGCCATCTTTGCGCGTGATGGCGTTCACGATGAGGCCGATGAAACTGACCAGGGCCACCAATCCCAGCGCGCCCAGGAATAGCAACCCGATCTCCTCCGACCAACGCCAGAACAACGTCTCCAACAGCCATGTCAATCCGCCCAGGAGCAATCCCTCGACGATGAAGGCCAGAAACGCCAGTCCCAGGCTGGCCCAAAAGCGGCTGGTGCGCCAGACGGCAATGCTGCTGATGATCATAAGGGTGAGGAGAATGAGCAGCACGACGCCGTAGGCGCCCGTTGCCAGCACGGTGTAAAACTTCTCCTGTCGTTGGTAAGCGCGCTGCATTGCTTGTTGATGGGAGTTGGCCGTCAGGCTAAAGGGGTTCCCTCCCTGTTCAAGCGCGGATGCCAGCGCGGCCTTGCCCGCTCCCGATTGTGCCTCGTGCAGTACCGGATCGTCCATAGGGTAGGGGACTTCTATCAATTCGGGAATGCTGAAGCCGTGTAGTTCGTACTTTGGCTCCAACAGTTCGGCTTCCAACATAAAGTAGAGCTTGGCAAAGCCGGGGTCCTGCTCCGCCAGGGCGAAGACGGACTCGTCTACCACCGCCAGACCTAGTGCAGAATAAACACTCGCACCGTCCGCGCCGCTGACCTGGACATCTAGCATCGCGTCCTCCCCAGGTTTGTATGTATCCGCGCCGGGCGTGAGGGTCACGGTTAAATCATCGGCCTCATCTACCACGACCAGTCGCGTGTCGCGGGTGATGTTGCCATCGCGTAGAATCTTGTAGGCGTGCAATTCCAGTGTGCCGTAAAGGTCGGGTGTCAGGTCTACGGCGACCTCGGCCTTTCCCCCTGAAACCTCGACTGCCCGCGTACTCACCGTCTGCCCCTCGCGCACAATGTCCACATAAACCGTGCCGCGCCGCGCAGAGGTGAAGAGACGCAATACCATTGTCTCCCCCACGCGGTAGACGGGGGCATCGGGCCGCAACAGCACGCTTTCCTCCGCCCATTGGCCCTCAAAGTAGAATTCGCGCCAGGCTTCCGCGCCCGCCGCGTCGCGCGCGTGGATGTTCATTGACAGGTAAGGGTTCGTGGGTGTAAGTCGCACTTCCGCCAGCCCGTACGCTCCGGTATGTGTTTCCAACATCTCCCCGGTGTCGTAAATATTCACCGTGAGATCTGCTTCTGCGGGTGTGCCGTCGGGGTAACTCGCCATCACGTAGAGAATGTTCTCGACCCCAGTGCGCGGTTGCCCGCCCTCAAGCACGGCGTTGATAACCAGGGCATTCTGCGCCACGGGCAGTGAAAGCCGTCCTACTTCGGTATGCTCGGCCTTATCGGTGACGGCGGCTTCCAGGTAGAAGCGCGCGCCGCCGCTCTCCAGCTCACTGCCCGCGATGTAGGTTGGCAGGTCAAAACTGAACTCAAAGTTCCCCGTGGCGTCGGTTGTCCCTTCGAGTGTCATTGCCACCACGCGCTCGAAGTCAAATGTGTAGCCTTCCAACTTGACCGTACTATCCGCCACGTCTTTGCCAAAGAAATAGCTGGCCGTCAATGTGCCTTCGACGTGATCGCCGGGACGGTAGAAGGTGCGATCCGTGGTTAGATTCACGTCGAACTTGGGCAACACGTAATGCTCAACGGTGACGGTTTTTTCGGAAGTTGTATTGCCCAACGTAGTTGTCAGTTTATATGCGCCGGTATTCACTTCACTGGCAAGTTGGAAGTCCACCGAGGCCACCCCGAAGTCGGACGTAGTAAGTTGCTTGCGGAAGACAGTGTTGCCTTTGCCATCGGCTACGGTTACTTCAAGGGACTGGGCAGCAGCCGGATGCAGGTCAAATGTACTCAACGCCAGCGCGCGGATGTGGATTACCTGACCGGGCTGGTAGAGGGGTTTATCGGTGGTCAGGAGAATGCGATAATCGCGCTCCAGCGTCACGGCCTGTTCGAGTTTGTCGGACCCCAGGTCAGACTTTGTCTCTATCACGAGCATCTGAGCAGGGTCTACATTTTCAGGTACGGTAAAAGCCACGTCTACGTTGCCCGCAGCATCCGTTGTGCCCTTGAAGAGTGATTTCGCGCGACCTCCATCCGCCGGGCGCAGAGAGACCTCAACGCGCGCCTCCGGCAATGGGGAGGCATCCCGGCTATCGCGTACCACCACGCGCATCGCTGCGCTGCTGCCGGGCACGAGTTGGCTTTGCCCCAGGACAATCGTTTCGTGCTGCGAAAGCGCCTCGGGAAGACGCTCGTAATAAAACACCAGGACTGCCAATCCTACGATAAGAACAACAACACCGGCGATAAAACTTAGAATAAGCCAGGTTTTACGGGACATAGATTTGCTCCTTTCTGGAAACGTGAAATGTGATACGTGATACGTGAAACATAATTTTTGCCGTTTGACGCATAACGTTTGATTGAGATATGACACACACGTTCAATGTATACGCTCAGTATAATGACGTTTGGAGCAAAAGAAAAGTTCCCAGGAAAATGAGTGGGTATATAGTAAGCCCACAAAGTGGGAGGGGGCTTTTTAAGGGCATTTTTCGCGTTCGCGCTTTGCGCGAACGCGAAAAATGCTACTTTAATTTTCCTCCCTTTCCCCGGTCTGCCGGGGGTTAGAAGTGGCTACTATAACACTAAATCCGCGATCACCGGCAGGTGATCGGATGGGTAGCGACCGTTCCAATGATCGGTGAGAGCGGCGTGTTGTAATACCTGCACACCGTTGGCAACAAAGATATAGTCAATCCGATCACGCAGGTTGCCGGTGAAGGCGTGGAACGTGGCAATAGGGCCATGGTGTGGGAACAGGGATTGGGTAAGGGCATCTTGCAAACAAGAGCCTTCGACTTCGGGCAGGGTCAAAATGTGATAGGGGGTCGAGGTCTCGGTGCAATTTAAATCCCCGGTCACAATGACCGGTGCGTCCTCGGCGATGGTTTTGATGCGTTTCCGCAGTAACCACGCGCTTTTCCGCCGGGCACGTTTGCTGGCGTGATCGAAGTGGGTATTGAAGAAGTAAAATATCCGCCCGGTCACACAATCTCTGAACTTTGCCCATGTTACTATACGCACACAGCCGGCTTTCCAACTCGAACTACCGGGCACTTCGGGCGTCTTGGAAAGCCAGAAGTGCGCCTGCGCCAGCAGACTCACACGCGCGGGGCGGTAAAAGATAGCAGCGAACTCCCCTTCGGCTACACCATCATCGCGCCCCACGCCCACCCACGCGAACTCCGGCAGCCGCAGCGCGAGATCCTCAAGCGGCTCGCGGCCCACCTCCTGCAACCCCACTACGTCAGGCCGGTGCAATCGCAGCATGCTGGCCGTCAGGTCCTTACGCAATGGCCAGACATCCGGCCCATCATTGAGATTATGATAACGAATGTTAAACGACATCACGCGCAAAGCATGATGTGTATCAAGATGTAAAAATTCCACGTTTATTCTCCTTATAGATAGGTGCGTTGCACTTTCCCATTGGCGAAGCAGTATGTGCTGCACCTGTTTTCACCCGCTACATTTTAGCTCCCCTATCTTTGACTGTCAACTGGTCCAGATTTACTTTTGGGATGATTTTAATCCTGACATTCTCTTAACCTTGCTATTTTTAGGAGATTCACATCGTTGTGGGAGATGGACGCTTGGATCGAGTTGCAGCTTGTGTTCCCTGAAGACTGGCACTGGGAACGCCAGCATTGGCGCGCGTTGATCACCGCGCTGGAGTGGCAGGACGTGCAAGGCGCGTGGCATCCGGTCGAGGACTGGCAGGGGAGTTTAGATACGATCACCGTCCCGGCGGACATCGCGGCAGACACACCTGTTGTAGGATACAAGCCGTGGTGGTTGCCCATTCAGGAAGCGCCAGTTCAGCCAACAACACCGTCACCATTTTATCCAAATCTCCTGCCCACCCGCTTTCCTCCGCTTGCGCGACACTATCCGCTGGCAGCATAGCCATAACATCAACTAAGTGCTGTTCAACTATGTCAGCAAACCAACGCGAGTTGGCGACCATCGGGTATCGCGAGAGCAGCGCGTAGAGTTCTATTGCACGTACACTATCTTCGAGCGCAATCAGTAGCCAGACCACGCCCGGTAAGATAAACATAAACGCGACAAAACTTTCAATTTCCCGCGCCATCTTTAATGCCTGGTAAAGGCATTCTCGCGCCGGTGTAAGTTGTCCCATACCACAATATGCATAACCTAAAAAGGCAAGTGCCCAAATTAACATATCCTGCTGTCCAATCCGCCGGCAAATTTTAATACTGTTTTGAAACTGTGTTAGGGCCTCCGAGTAATCTTCACTAACCAACGCCCCCCACCCCAACACGATGTGCGCGTAGCCGGCGGCCTGCCAATCCTCAGTGACCTGGGCCACTTCTAAACCCGTCTGAGCAAGACGTATTCCTGCTTTATACTGTCCTAAATGCAGCTTTGCACTACCCAAGAAGATATGTGCGGTGTGCTCCACACTCCCCAATTCCTCGTGAATCAGCACACTTCTCTCCAAAAACGTGTGAGCCTCAACAAGTTTCCCCAACAAAATCAGCCCCATACCGGCATAATATAAAGCATTGGCCATATTGGCCCGGTCGCCTAGTCCTTGATAGATAGTAATACTTTCGCGCAACAGGGCTTCTCCTTCAAGTCGCCCCCGAAAGAGCGCGCTGATGCCCAACCACAACAGGGCACTCGCCTTCCCCCGATTATCTCCCAATGTCTGGTACAAGTGTAAGCTCTGCTCATAAAATAGTTCTGCTTTGGCATAGTCCCCCTCACTCCAGGCCAACCACCCTAATATATCCAAGACCTGGGCCTCTCCCCATCGGTCGCCAAGTTGACGATAGAGAGATAAGCTTTGGGCGCCCAAAGCTTTATCTCCCCCAAACACAACGCCCAAGCGCAATAGAACAAATGCTTTTTCCTGACGGACATCCTGTCCCGCCTGTTGCGCCTTTTCCAGGAAATGTTGACTCTTCTTGAGTAGTGTGGAAATGGCCTCAACTTGAGAAAAACTCCTCTGCCATGCCAATAACCTGGCAAGAACTTTTTCCTTTAGACCAGGTTGCTTATCTAGGTCTGGAGGTAACGGGATCAGCGCCTGCGCGATAGCCGTCTGGCAAGCTGACGCGCCTTCCTGATAACGACCGCGCCACTCATAGAAGCTACATAAGCCATCCAGCGCGCGCGCGACCTGCGCCCACAACCTCCGGTTCACAGCCCAATCCCATGCGGCACGAAGGTTGGCGATCTCCACATCCATAGCCGCCAGGGCATCCTGCTGCCGCGCGGTCTTCAGATCTGCGGCCCATTGCTGCAACGTCCTGGTAAAGTAGCGGCTGTGCCGATCTCGCATCTGTTCAAGCTGACCTAGCGGTACATCTGCCATAGGTGAATATGCTCCAGCTAGTTTTTCCCCGGCATAGTGGCGTAACAGATCATGCAACTCATAGCGCCCAGCCGTTGTGCTATTTTTAGATGATGCGCGATGCAACAGCGATTGGTCAACAAGCGACAACAATTCACGTAAGGAAGCGCCACAAATCTGATGCGCGGCATTGGATGTAAAGTTCCCCTGAAAAACGGAAAGTGCAGCCAGGATGTGTTGTTCCCGCCTGGTGAGTAACTGCCAGGAACGGTCGAAAACAGCGCGCATACTGCGCTGCTGTTCGGGAATATCAAGCCAATCTGTTGTCAAAAAATCCAGCGTACCGGAGCCAGTGACATTGAGGGAGTCGCCGGTCATAGCTTCGAACAACTGTGCCTCGATCTCGGTGGGTGACAAGATACGCGACCAACTCGCAGCCAGAAGAATCGCCAGCGGCATCCCCTGTACAAAACGGCATATACGGACGATATGTACTAAGTCATCTTTGGATAGCAGCCTGTTTGGATAAACCTGACGCATATTCCAAAGGAAAAGCTTGATTGCACCATATTCTTCTAGTGACGCTACGTCTACGGTTTGAACTATCTCAAGCGACGGTACGCACAACCCAGCAACGGGATAAAGAGATTCCGCTTGAAGATTTAGCCTGACCCGAGATGTAGCCAACAGCTTGATACTCGGAGCAGTGTCAAGAATATCACGCACCACTTCTAATGCTAAGGATGAGGGACCGAGCAAGTGCTCAAAATTATCCAGAACAAGCAACATGCGTTGAGAACGCAAGTAGCTAAGCAGTTGTCGGCGGGAATCCCCCGCGTGTGAAAAGTAAAAGTTAATCCCCTGGGCAACGGCGGGGACAAAGGATAGTGCCGATTGCAATGGAGCACAGGAGATAAAATAAACATCGGGTGCAGTAGCGTCTGCACTATGTTGCTCAGTTGACAAACGCGCCACGATTTCCTGAGCTTGGCGAGTTTTCCCACTTCCCCCCGGCCCAATAAGTGTCAACAAACGACAATTAGGATCGCGTAACCGCGCGAGGATATCGGCTGTTTCTGTCTTCCGTCCAATCAAAGGGATTGGAGAACCAGGGAGACAGGGAACATCATCCATGCCGTAGTCTTCCATACTATCTGCTCGAATGCGTTCATACAAGGCCGTGGTCTCCTGCTGCGGAGCAACATCCAGTTCTTGCGCCAATGCGCGACAACAGATCTCATATTGGCGCAGGGCCGCCTCACGCTGTCCACTGAGCGCGAGAATAGACATCAGTTGCCGGTGGGCGTCTTCCTGGCATGGTTCTAAGGCCAGCAAATGCTCAATACTCCCCACTGCTTGTGAATATTGTCCTTGGGCCATGTAGTAAGAAGTCAAGAGGTGAAATGCCTGCAACGCCATCAGGCGCAGTCGTTCCTGTTGCAATAATACCCACTCCTCAAACGCCGGCGCGCGATGCACATAGAGACCCGCCCAAAAATTTCCCCGGTATAGCGCTACTGTGTCCGCTAGTACGGTTGCAGTTTCGGGCATCAGTACCGTACTCTTCCTGTGTGTTTGTTGAATACTCCTGACCTGTTGCTCAAAAACATGTACATCCAACCAGTAGGGAGCAGCGGGGTTGAAGGCAACCTCGTGATGTGTGATGATCAAATGCGAGGCCACATAAGTTCGCAGATCAGCCAGTACCTTGCGCAAACTGGCACGGGCATTCGCTTCGGAGTTTTCTCCCCAAAGCAAACCGGCCAATTCCGAACGGGTATGTGATCGCCTCGTGACCGCCAGATAGGAGAGCAAAGCCAATGACTTTTTTTGTGCAAATCCCGTAATGGAAACACCCTCGCGCTTCAATTCTGGCTTGCCTAATAGGTATAAAAACAGTTTGTTCGGGTCAGACATCTAAACTTCCAATACTTTAATTAGCGCACGTAACCATTGGGGCCACAAGCTTGATTTGGAAATCACAGCTACATCCCAATCCTCGTGCATGTCAACAAATTCTGCAATTTAATTGATAAAAGAAAAAAATCCGTTCCGATCCGTTGAATCCATTAAGAAAAGGTTTTTGAGATATTTTTCGGTTTCGGGCTTTGCCCGAAACCGAACCCCCCCCCTTTTCTCCGCGCCTTTAGTGCACTTTTTAATACGGCATTTTAACGTCAGATTGATGACGGTTCAATATCACATTGACATTATAAAATCCGTTGAGACATCAGGTGATTTTAACGTGCATCTGGTATATATGGGTAAATCATAACAGAGAATCAGCTAAAGACTACAGTTTTGTACGCTTTTTGTACGCTCAACGGATAGAATGAAGGTATGTATTTATCTGACTATCAAACACCACGCTACCAATCGTATATGCTGCGGTGTTGGGAAATCTGTAGCCAGAATCCTGACCAGTCAGCACTCTGGCGATTCAGCCTGGAAGATTCACAAAATGGCAAAAAGATCGGTTTTGCGGATTTAGACACGCTCTTAGTGTTTTTGCGCGCCGAGTTTGATCCTCAGCATAGATATATTAAGCAAGGGGATAACCCCTTACCTGATTCACTAAGTCACAAGGAGAATGAAAATTTTAAATGAAACGATCACACAGCTTTAAGTTCTGGCAAGGATTCGCGGCACTACTATGTGTACTTGTCTTAATGTTCTACACATATCCTATTGTAAAGACATCTGCACAGGCACGGGATGCTGCGGATGCGGTTCAAGACGCGTGGGCGCAGGCCCAAAAAGCAGGCTCTTATCGCTATTCCACCGATATCGTGCAAACGACCACGCCTAAGGCGACTGTTACCAATATTGGGCGGCAGAGTACACAGAGCGCGCTGCACATTGAAGGAGAAAGTGATTTACCGGCCCAGCTTATGACGATGCATCTCTGGTCCGATGAAGGCAATGTGCAGGACGCATCCACAGGAACCGAGGTTCGTATCGAAAATGATCGCGCTTTAGCACGCACAAGCACGGGGGAATGGCAGGAGATTGACAACTTCACCGACCTCTTCGCACCCCAAGGCGATTTTATGGCTTTTCTTGCAGCCGCTAAAGACATTGTCGACCAGGGTACCGAAACACGACAGATAGCAACAGGACAACTCAATTTTACACGCTATACGTTCCGTATAGATGGTCTGAGCTATGCCCGCTATTTGCGCAAGCAAATTCAGCAGCAAATGAACGAGAATCACGAACTGCCAGCAGGTATAAACTTAGATTTGCCGCGCCAGTATGTGG
This sequence comes from Anaerolineae bacterium, assembly GCA_016931185.1. GTDB lineage: Bacteria > Chloroflexota > Anaerolineae > B4-G1 > SLSP01 > JAFGFI01. The sequence continues at coordinate 17,108 of JAFGFI010000068.1, read as the reverse complement.
ATATGATCGGCGAGGGCGAATTATGGATCGGTAGCGATGGCCTGCCCTTGCGCCAAATTGTACAACTCCAAATGCTCGAAAGTGCTGACGAACAGGTGACAGCGGATGTGACGGTGGATTTCTATGATTTTGGTTATGCTAATTCCACCGCCAGTACTGCGCCGGCTGCCGGGCGCAAGGTATTAGGGATGACACTTCCCTCCTCTATAACCTGGGGCAAGGTAGCGTGCACTTTGCGGCAATTGTCAGCACTCGCGAGTTTGATCTTCCTCATCGTGTTAATGGTCACTCACGCGCGCTCAAAGAAATTGTACACGGCATTGGCTATCGCCGTTGTGTTCTCAACCGTGAGCACTCCGCTATTACAAAGTTTACATGTCGCTGGATTCTATAAGCAGCAAGTTGAGCAACAGCAGGCACAGGCCGCGCGTCAAGAAGAGAGCGAGATGATGCGCGAGCTGAATCGGATGCAATCCGCTTCGACCTCTACTGACCGCGTACATCACCCGAATCGTTCGCCCCTCAATCCGATTATGCTGCCGGGGTACATGCTCAGCACAAGTGCCGGTACATCGAATTGTCAGCATGACGATGGCACAGATACTGACGGGGACGGCCTCACCGACTGCCAGGAAGGACTACTTGATACCAATCCCAATGGTGAAGATTCAGATGGCGACACCCTCTCCGATGCCCTTGAAGTTCAGGGATTTTCCTATAACGGCAAGATATGGTACACCGATCCACTGGAATTGGACACCAACAAGGACGGGCTAACCGATTTCCAGGAATGGAACCTCTCTGATAGCGAGCACGCTTATTGGGACCTGGATAACGACGGTATGCCCGACCTGTTTGACGATGACAACGATGGTGATGGAGTACCTGACAGCCTCGACATCTCTCCCGCCACACAGAGTACGAACACGTTTGACAATCAGAATCCGCTACTGTTCCAAATTGATAATCTTGAGGAAGGATTGCCGACCTACGTGGAATTCCAACTCCGTCCCACGAATCTAGATCATCTGTGGTACGCGATGAACGTGTTGGATTGGCCGGAGGATCGCCGGGCACAAATCCAAGATGATGACAATAAAACCTTTCACGATGTAGACAACAGTCTGCCATCCTCCCCCAACGCTAATGGCGATATCAAGTTAGTACCCATGTTGGAAATTCAGGTCAGCGGCGCGTACACAAACTTACCTTCCGCCGCAGAGTTGGAGCATTATGGTGCTTTCATAATGGATGCCAGTGAAGATGGCAGTGAAAAAGCCGTGTATGTGCCGTTGAACATTATCAGCGACACGGATGATGAGGGGAATGTCAGATCACGCGTTGCTTTCTACGGCAAAATGTTCTACCGCCCGGATGCGGCTTGGGGGGACGCGCAGCAAGTGCGCCTAGTATGGTTGGTGCAAGCTCTAGTGGATCGTTGTGCAGAGGATGGGTATGAGGATGGAATGTGCAAAACTTACGAAGCTTACAACGAGCTTCAAGTGATCCATACCTATTACGATGCGTGGACGCTGACCGGATTGCAAGTGCGCGAGGATCATGGGGTAGATATGGCCTTCATTTACGAGGACCCAGCCGTGGATCCCTATCTCAACGATGATGCCGCCCTCTTTGCCCTAACTTACGGTCTTGATCACACCTTTCTTGCAGCACGGGATGTCAACGACGATAACACACGCGACCTTGACATCAACGAGATCTATCGCCGCTTCAACCACACAACCAATTTAGCCGCCACCGAGGAAGAACGGTGGGGGATTACCAACACGTTAGGCGTAGAGATTCACACCTACGAGCATCTCGATGAAGCGTTGATGACCATCGCGATGACCGACACTGAAGCCCTGCTAGAGCGCGTCTTTACTCCTTACTGGTCTGAATCCTCACCTATCACCCCCTCGATTATGTTCGCGCGCGAGGAACATGCCCGCATTGTTAACCTGGACCTAACCTCGAGTGATGACGAGGGCCTCGTCGTATGGGATACGGAGCAAGAACAACTCCGCATAGACTTACATTCAAGTGATGCGGGTGATGCACCATTTGGAAACAGCGTGCAGGTGATGACCACTGCGGGCATCCGCTGGTCACCCTACCGTTTCCGTGCTGGTTGGGAGGGCTGCCCACTGGACGAATACTGGGATGAATTAGAACAGCGTTATCCTTATGACGACGAACCAGATCCTGAACAAGCCGCGGGGATGACGTTCTTCACTCAACTCTATTACCTGGGTATTTACCAGGGCGTGGATAGCCTGGTACAACTGGGGGATGTGTTGTTGGAAAATACCGCCGCGTGGGCGGACCCCATAGTCACAATTACTGAAAGTGGGGCAAAGCTAGGGGGCGCGCTCATCAAATTTATTTCTAAAAAAGTTATCTCAGCTATAAAGGGCACAAATCCCTTCTCTGACTCAACAAGAATTTGGAAGTTTTTAGGGCTACTCTCTACATACGAGAATATCACCAATTGGGCAAAAGACTTAAAAATCGTTAAGTTCTTCAAATGGGCTTTTAGCAAAGAAGGATGGGGAGTAGGCGTGGCCCTCGTAATTGGCGCGATTATGGTTTTGCTTGCCGTGGCCATAATCGCAGGCATCACCGTCCTTATCCTAGATAGCGTAGGGTGGCTCCAGCCCATCATCAGTGCTTTCCAATACGTCTATCAAATGCAATGGGTCCAGACAACCATCTATGTCGCGACCGCAATCTGGAACTTTGTCTCTCCCGTTGTACAGTTCATATTCACCCTTATCTCTGTGGTCAACGCCACCAGTTTATGGTCCAGCGTGATCAGTCTGATTTTTGAGGTGGCAATTGTTTGGATCGTTTTCCTCGTGCAAGCCTTAGTGAGTGGCTATGCCTTTGGCAGCATCGCGCTTAACACGTTGTTTGCAACCGCATTAGCAGCAACAGTACTCGCGATCTTACTCTTTGTCTTCGTCGTAGTCGTGGCGGCTATCTTTACTGTAGGTATAGGTTTGCTGATTGGGGCAATTGTATCCCTACTCCTCGGTATCGCTGAAGCGATAGGCTTCTTCTGGAATTTCAGCGTTACTGAGTGGCTGACCAGAAAAGCGGCTGAATTGGTTTACTATTCCGCGCCCATGGTTACGCAAACTGTGGACGTCATCCCTCAGCCGGGGGGAGGTACGCTATTGGAGGATCCCAAAGCAGGATTTGTGGCGGGCAATAAGGTACAGGTCGCGATGCGCGTAAAAACAGCGCTGCAAACACAACCCTTTGGCTGGTTTCAAAATGTTACCAATCTCGCTTCCTGGTGTCATGATTACCATATCACGCCATATTTTAACCTCACCGATTTTAAGTATGCCTTAGCAGAAGGTGTCATTTCAGCGGATACGCAAGAAGTGGTTCCATCAGATGACGTCGTTTACCCGCAAGCAGAAACGTGGAGTACAAACTGGAATCAGAAACACACAGGGACATATATGTCCACGATATTGCTTACAGGGCAAACAGAACAAGACATCCAACTCGATGAGTATGTAACACTCGAAGCTGGCGTCAACAGCCACGTCCCCATACTCTTCCTCACCAGTTATACGATGCCCGCTATAGAATACTTTGGCTTTATCGTCTATTATTGCCATATCCGGCAATTAGAAGGGGAAACATACTCCGATGCTGGCATTGTGTATGATGTCTTCCCGGCAACCCTAGACGAATTTTATCAACTGGAAGGAACGCCCTTTAGTAAAGCGGGTTTACACTTAGCGTGGGACGATGATTTTAATGCGCTGATGGATGCAGACGGTGACGGCCTGCTCGCCTATGCGTATAATGGTATAGATTACTTTGATAACAAATGGGACACAGATTCCGACGGGCTTGCCGATGGTTATGAGGCAGCATTATCAGAAACCGGTGTCCGTGTATCGATTTTAAATAGTGACTATGACGGAGACGGCCTTTCCGATGCTGAGGAACTCCGCGCCGGTTCCGATCCAGTCCAAGCTGACACGGATGGCGATGGTCTCACCGATGATGTTGAGGTCCACGGATGGGCCTTTACTTATGGACAAAATCCCACTTTACAGACATGGGTAACATCCGATCCCACCCAGGCTGATACCGATGGTGATGGGATGAATGATAACGTAGAGAAAATCCTGCACGCAGAGAACGCCGCCGACTATCCCTTCCACCCACGCGTCGCCAACGCCAGCCCGGTGGCCGTGTACACCGCCATTGACGATGTGGATGGCGTCGTCACGCCTGGCACAACGTTAGCCTATACGGTAACAGTGCAAAATAAGCTAGACACCCCCTATTATGCAACTGGCGATCTCGTGGTGGGTTTCCCCACTATACTGAAACACGGCGATATAAGCCACAACAATTTCACGCTCTTTATGGGGCAAGCTTTGACGCTAACGGCAGATGTGCCAGTGGATACCAATACCAGTTCGCAGGCCGTCAACATCGTCAATCAAGTGGATGTTCAACTGGTAAATAATCCGGCTTGCGCACGCGTGTCCTTTAACATATTACACTGTACCTCAGAAGCTGATACCGACATCCCCTGGTGGTATACGGTGGATGGTTCTGAAGTAGTAGTTCGCTTAGATGACAGCAACGTGTGGTATTCGTGGCCTGACAAAGTGTTGGCGGGGCAGGACTGGGATCTCAACGCAGACCTGGCCTTCTGTAACCAATCTACGATTCTTGTACTAGAAGACGATGATGGCGAAGAGGATGATGACACACTGGAGACATGGAGCATCAGCGCGCAAAACCCGGGGGACTTCACCCATGCGATAGATGATTTATCCGCGCATTTCGTCGGCGATCTGAATTATGAAGTCTATTACCCCGGCAACCTGAACATCAACTTTACCCAAAATCAACCGGTCATAGTGGATGCGGATCTCCCTTCCTCCGAGGTAACTTCCCTCGCCGATGGTCAATACCTTCAAGGCACAGGCGAGACCCTCATCATCGGTGGTATCGCAGAAGATCCCACGTCCAGTGTCGTATTCGTTGGGATCAGTGTCGACAATGGCGAGTGGGAGCAAGTAAATGGCACCAGCGCATGGGCCTGGGGCTGGCAGGTGCCTTTGCAAGCAGGCACTTACACTTTGTATACCCGTGCCACCGATGTTGTGGGGCACACGTTCACCGACACCGTGGGCACTACCATTATTGTAGACATCTACCCGCCGGACATCACCACCCCTATCGAGAACGGCGCAATCGTCACCGCCACGCAGCACGCGGGCGGCACATGGTCGGTTCCTCTCTATGGTAGTGTACAAGACCTACTAGACTTCGGCGGTGATCCCGGCAGCGACGTGCGTACCGTCCAAGTGCTCTTAGAAGGCCAGAATGATGTCGCCGGGCAAGGTTGGCAAACGGCAACGCTAACGTCGTTGGGAGGCACAAGTTGGGCGTGGAATCTTGACTACCAACTCCCCACTAAGAACAATGCTGACGAGCTACTGGTCGATCCCAGTGGTGAATACATCTTCATCGTCCGCGCTAGCGACAGCGTGGGCAATGTTTCCCACTCCCCGCTGGCCATTAACTTGCGCCTGGACACTACTCCACCAGAGGCCAGCATCACAGATACGGGATTGGGGGAGGTGAACACCGTCATCACCGGGGCACTTACCATCAGCGGCCCGATCATCGATCCTGGTGTCACAGCAGCAGGGATCGCGGGATTAGAGATTGCCTACACCCCCATTGAGATTGCGAGTACACTTTCACCCGTGGATATAGATTTGTTATTCCACCTGGATGAAGCGACGGGTACAACGATCTTCCACGATGCAGCAGGCTACAACTACGGCACGTGTATAGGAGATACGTGCCCCACAGCGGGTCAGAGTGGGTTAGACGGCACTACGGTACGTTTTGACGGCATCGATGACTACATTAACATCCCTGATCTTCCCGACTCCGATGCATTAACTATTGGGATGTGGCTCAAGATTTCAGAACTACCCTCATCACTGCGCTCACTCCTCCATCACGATGGGTGGAACTTGGGCAATGTCCATCTCCACTTAGTAACAGATGGACAATTAGAATTTGCGCTAAACGGGAATTCCCCGTTAACCGCGTACAGCAACGTCATCTTTGACGCAAGTACATTCGATCAATGGGTACACGTGGTTTACGTTTATGATACGGGGCAAAAACAGGTGGCGTTTTACGTCAATGGTAACCTGGACACTGTCGAGAATTTCACCACCGCCCTCCCCGGTGACCTGGGTCCGGGACAAATCGGGAATTGGAGGGACGGTGATAGGCCCTTTGACGGAATGATGGACGAAATTGTCATCTTTAACCGCGCGCTGTCAGATTCGGAAGTTAAGACCCTGTACACTATCGGGCGCGAGGGACAGCCGTGGCTGAACTGGCAGCCCGCGACGTTAGCGGAGTCTGGCAAAGGCATCATCCAAACCACCTGGAGCCATGTCATTCCTGATAATTTAAACGAGGGCTTCTATCAAATCGACCTGCGCGCTACCGACGTACTGAGCAACCATAACGCGACCGTCTCCACTTGGCCGCAATGGCAGGGTGAGATCGACACCTACGCCCCCCAGGTCAGCGTGGAATTTGAGTTAACAGGCACAGGGGATACAGCACGTACCGAATACATCTGCACGGCCGAGGACTTCAACCTGGTACAGGAAGGCTTCGAATGTCCATGCGCTGTTCTACCTAGCGACCGCACTGCGTACACCTCGGAGTGGTGGTCTACCTGGATGAGCGATACCACGCGCCTCTATCGGATCGAGACCACTTGCTTGGTCCCTGGACACCAGGCTGCGTCTAAAGCTTATATACGCGCTTATGACCGTTATGGAAAGACCAGCGAGGATGCTCCTAATTTCACCTTGCGCGCGCGCGACGCTATCACTAGCCCGCTGGATACCGTGATTTTCACCCCCACCTATGGTAGCGTCTTTACTAGCACAGACCCCATTGCAGTAGCGGGCGGTGTTTATGCTGAACGCACCCTGGGTTTGAAAGCGCTGACGGTCACCGTAGATAGTGCCATAATCTATACCGGTACTTGGACACCTGGTAGCTACTATGGCGGGCAGTGGGCCACCACCTGGCCCACACCGGTTGAAGGGACCCACACCTTGTTAGCCGTAGTCGCTGACCACCATGGTTACGTGCAGACAGCCACACGACCGATTACCTTCTACGTGGACACCCTGATGCCTGATATCGCGTTCCCCACCGACGTACTGACCTCGGCCCATCGTATCTCCTCTGGACATCTCATCCTCACTGCCCCCTATACAGAGACAGGAGGAGTGGACACAATACAGGTTAAGGAAGTGGGGACGTCATCCGAGGAAAATTGGCAAACAGTGATGGTGATAGGCGAACATACCTGGCGCTATGCCTGGCAGCCCGATGCCACGCCAGATAATATGCCTCTTCTTGATGGCGCAACCTACACCTTCACGGGCCGCATCACCGATGTGGCCGGGCGCACCACACAAGTCACAGACACCATCTACGTTGACGTCACACCGCCTGAGCCGGTTACAGTCACGCTCGCATATACGAACAGTACGGGCATTCGCACCCCCATCCTATCAGGACAGACAATCTCCGATGTCGTTTCCCCAACACTGTTCATAACCTGGACTGCCAGCAGCGATGGCAGTGGTCTGGCAGGCTATGACGTCGGCTGGAGTACCAGTGAATTCCCCGCTCAAGCAGACCTCACAGCGTACAACACAACCGATGCACGGCATCACATACAGCAGATCAATGACGGGCAGGTACTTTACGCGCACATCATCGCGCGCGATATCCATGGCAACGAAGAACAGCACACTTTTGGTCCCCTCTACGCCGACTTCCGCACTACCCCGGTCCTTACCACTACACTAGATTATCACGGCTGGATGGACAATGGCTGCTCCCAAATCGGCGCGGACCGCGAGTTAGCACGCTACGCCCAACCTGGGCAGGCGAACAACGCTATCCAACGCCTTTACACTACCTGGAACACCGACACCCTGCGCTTAACCTGGACTGGCGCGGATTGGAACAACGACGGTGACCTGTTCATCTACTTCGACACCCAAACAGGCGGCGCGACGACAGTATACAATCCCTACACAACAACGACAACGATTAACTTGCCGGTAGTCGCTGGCCAACCGATGGCCGCCGATCATATACTTTGGATTGAGGACGCGGATACCGCCTCCTTACTGACTTGGAATGGTACAACTTGGCTTGAGGCAATTACGGATACATTAAGCGTTGCGCCCTACTACCAACTGGATACCTCCCTATTACCAGCCTATACCGATCTCGCCCTACCTTTCAATTGGCTTGGCATCACCGATGCCCATGCCATTTCTGAATGGCATGCCATCCACATGGTCGCGTTTGCCACGGAAGAAAACGCACTGCGTCTGTGGGCTGCTATGCCGGATAAGAACCCCCTCAACAGCACGCTGGCCATCAACACCCTGGCTGAAGTGATGGCCGTCCAATCTTTCACCCTCACCCAAGCCTACACTTGGCCCGCATTGGAATCCGATACGTGTCCCAACGCCGGCCAGTTCACGGATGCCGACTTGCATCTGACTCTGACCGCCGATCCGCCTGGTGTGGAGGTGGGCTATCTGGAACACGACTTGCTCTATCTCGCTCCTGGTCAAGACCTGGATACTGATTTGGATGGCAAACCAGACGTTGCTCTGCCGCTGGACAGTGCATCCGACCTGGTGGGGCATGGACAGATGATAACGTATACACTACATTATGCCAACTACGGCACTGAAGTTGCATCGAATGTAAATATCACCGTTACGTCGCGCGGGGCGATGTGGCTCTCTGGCACAACGCCTCCAATGACGGGGTATCCATCTCCGTTAACATTGACCCTGGAAACTATCCCCCCCGGTGTTTCTGAAACCCTGGAATTCACAGGACTCGTGTTTGTCGCAACCTACACCACTTCAGTGGAAATACAGGCTGTCGCTACTGATCCTGTTCACGGTGAGTTTGACTGGTTCTGGGTCCAACACAACGTAGATAATACAGCACCGGAAAGCGTCGACATCGTAGCCCCAACAACCTACCTTAAGCCTTATACCAACACCGTGCGCGGCACGGTTAATGACGAGTCGGGAGCATCGTACCTGATCCTGGAAGCGAGAACTATCCCTACGGATACGTTGTCCACCTATCCTTTCAACGATGCCACACCTAAGGACGGGCAGTGGGCTTACGCCTGGAATATCGGTGCCGCAGATAACGGCAACCAATTTAGAATACGTCCGCAAGCGACAGATCGCTTCGGCAACGGGCCGACGGTCGGTGACTGGGTTACGCTCACTGTGGACAGCCGGCCACCAACCATTACACTGGATGCCGCGTCCGATATGGCCTTGCAGGGCGTGGTCTTTAACCAAGATACACAAGCCCTACTTACCGGCAAGGTAGAAGATGATCAGCAAGCGTCCGGGATGGAAATTTGCTTTGGCGCTACATCGGACGCTTACTGCGAACAAGTTGCCGCACAACCCGGCACTGCCATCACGGGAACTTGGCGGTACGCACTCAAAGCCACAGCAGACCTGGATCACGAAGATCTTGACTTCTATCTCTGTGGCCTGGATGGTGCGGGCAATCGCTCCACGGGGACACTGAGCCGTACCTATACAGTGGATACCGTCCCGCCAGTAGTAACCGTGGAGACCCAGGTTGATTCTATCGCGGGGTTGTCCCCCAGGCTTGTATTAAGTGGTACAGTCACTGATGGTAGCGGCATTAGCGAACTTTACATCCTTCTCACCCCTCCGGGTGGTTCGATCAGTTCAACCCTGGCAGCCCAATACGGAGACGCGTGGAGCTACACGTTGTTCCCCACCACAGTGGGAACTTACACGCTACGCCTCGAGGCGCGTGACGCGCAGGGCAACGCCAGTGGCTACGGGCCTTTTGAGGTTGTGGTTGTAGAAGACATTGTTAGCATCTTAGTGGTCAGCCCAGTAAACGGAGCGACCGATGTTGCACACGATAGACCTTTGCAGATAGTCTTCAGCAAACCGATGCTCACTGATACGGTAACGGTTCCTATCATCACCCCAACCCTCGCCTTAATGCCCACTTGGAGTGCAGAAGCCATTACCTTAACGCTACACCATCCTCCATTCACAGCGGAGCAACGTTATACAGTAACCGTTATAGAGGGGACAAACTTAAATGGAACTTCGCTGAACAACACTCCCTATATCTGGAGCTTCACCACAGGGCCGCGTAGCGAAACCTATATCTACTTACCCTTGGTCCTCCGGACGGCATCAAGTTTCTAAAATACGCATTATAATGACACGTCAGGTGGGAGCGACTAGTCGCTCCCACCTGATGGTGTAGTAACCTGAGTTCACTTAAGCGCCGGGGTTTCTCAGTATACGATTGAATAACACGATCTCCATTAATTCCTCTCCTATTCCCAATCTACATCCGTAATCTCATGATGCTCTAGTGTAACATCTTTCGCCATCCCGGCGGCGACTTGTAGACACCCCAGGTAAATCAACTCTGCGGGGTGTTTTTCCGTCACGGCCGTGTATACTACCAACTTGTGTATCCCCTGTGTTTTAAGTTGTTCGGCCACCTGCGTGGCCATCGCAGACACGTCTTCCGCTTGTAGCCGGTGATCGTACCAGGGAATAGGATCGCCGGCCTGCAATAGTCCGAACTTCCCCGAAAAGATTCTGAATTCGGCTCTGTCGCGGCGCGCCCAATGATACACATCATTGACGCGAGGGGCAGTGTAACGTTCAATCGCGGGCAATTCTCCCTCATCCTCTCGTTTCCTGGCAGAGCAGAGAGAGATATAACAAGGTAGGGCAGGCAGAGGTTCGGGTTGTTCCTCCCAAATCCAGCGATTGAACCACGCCAGATTCTCTTCCATCACCTGGCGGGTCAGACATGGCTTGGTAATTCCATGGGGCATCTCCTTATAGATCACCAGTTTTGTCTCCACGCCCATATCCTTTAAGCCTTGATATAGCTCATAAGCATTGGGCGCCGGTACCCGTTGATCCCGTTCGCCATGTTGAATTAACGTTGGGGTCTGTGCCCGCTTGATGTAGGTCATCGGGGAAGTTTTCTGGTAGATTTCCATCTCTTCCCACGGTGTCGCTTTGAGGTACTGGCGGGTGAAAGGATGTACGTCGGTGTTGACGTAATAGGTAATCCAATTGGAAATCCCCGCGCCTACCGATACGGCTTTGAAGCGGTCGCTATACGTTGTGATGAAAGCCGAGATGTAGCCGCCTTGACTCCATCCCATCGCACCCACGCGCGCCGCATCCACCCATCCTTTTTCAATCAGGGCATCCACACCTGAGATGACGTCCTCATAATCGCCGGTCCCTAGATCGCGGACGTTGAGGGCGCGGAAGGCCTGTCCATAGCCGGCACTGCCCCGGTAGTTGGGCTGCAGGATCAACGCCCCCTTGGTCACCCACTGCTGAATCGGATAATAACGACAGTCGTAGCCCGACAACAGAGCCGGCAGGGATACCCAACTTGGACCGCCGTGGATCACGACCAACAACGGATATTGCTGCTGCGGGTCGAAATCGGCCGGTTGGGTCAAGACGCCTTCAATAACCGTGCCATCACTGCTCGTCCATTGGATCACCTGGGATTGCCCCAGTTGCCAACCCTTAATTTGCGCGTTGAAATCGGTGAGCCGGCGCAGAGTACCGGTAACAAGGTCCAACAGCACCACTTCAGCGCACTGTGTAGTATCCGCGCCCACCAGTGCCGCATAGGTAAAGTCCTTTGAAAAACTGGTTTCCATCCCGGCCCATCCCGGAGGCTCCGCCGGCGTCAGTTGTGTATAGGTACCATGCTCTGGATCCATACGAAATAGATGGATCTCGGTACGCTGCAAAGCCGTGAAGTAAATGCCATCCGTTCCCCAGGTCACTATCTGCGCGTCCTCGTCAAAAGTTGCAGAGATGACGCGGGGTTCGTCTCCTTGCTCCTCCAGGATGCAAATCTCGTTGTTGGCGTAGTACGTAGGCGTGCCACAACGCGAGAAAACGTACTGTGTGCCATCCGGGGACCAATGTGGAGCATTGCCCCCCTCTCCGGTCAATGCCGTCACTTCCAGTGTGGATATATCAACCTCATAAATGCGACTCCGATCCCAATCCCCCATATCCGGCGTCGGCCATGCTTCGAAAAGAATGCGATTTCCGCCGGGATGCCAGTCCAGGCCAGTCACGTGGAAGGTCTTCCCACCGGTGAGCTTCTGTGAACGATGTTTCTTGTCCCCCAATTGCAGTAACCAGATATGCGCGCGGACGTAATCGTGGTCTTCGATGTGGTAATCACCGTACTTTTCCTTGCGCTGCTTGTCCGTAGCACTCTCCGGATCAGACATGATGTATGCAATAGCGTTACCGTCCGGCGCCCAGGCCAATGACCCCACGTCAGCCTCTACTTCCGTTAGCCGTTCGGCCTCGCCCCCAAAGGGTGAAATGCGGTAGATTTGCGTGTGTGCATCCCCTTCACGCTTCGAGAGGAAAGCCAACCATTGCCCATCGGGGGACCAGCGTGGCTGCGTGCTGGATTGCTTGGCAAATGTTAACTGGCGCGGTTGTGGCTGCTCTCCTCCCGTCTCAACCAGCCAGATTTGTGAGATGTAGGTGTTCTGCTCCCAGTCGGGCCGGTTGACAACGTAGGCCACCCGCGTTCCGTCGGGCGCGATTTGCGCATCTGTGGGGCGCGGCAATTCAATTAATTCATCAATCGTGGGTATATGTTTTTCGTCAGTCATAAGTTTATGCTCCAGTGAATTCTAGTATTCCTGCGGGGGACGGCGCAGTTGCTTGATTTCACTGCGGCGGCGTTTGTCTTGCCGTCGCTGTGCTTTGGAGGCGCGGGGAGGATGTGTCCGGTGCCGGGGCCTGGGGGGTGCCGCAGCCTGGCGGATTAAGGCGATGAGCCGCTGTAGGGCGTCCTCGCGGTTGCGCGGCTGTGAGCGATAGCGATGGGCATCAATGACCAACACGCCTTCTTGGGTTATAAGCTGGCCCGCAATCTCCAGCAACCGCGCGCGCACATCATCCGGCAAGCTGGGGGATTGTGCGACATCGAAGCGTAATTGCACCGCCGTCGCCGCTTTGTTGACGTGTTGTCCGCCCGGCCCGGAGGCGTGAATGAAATCATAATGAATTTCATCTTCGTCGAGTATAATTGTTGTGGTTATGTTTATCATTTCGTCACTATTCAGCCCGCGAGATTGGCAATTGATGCGTCCAATTGGGGTGAAACACACCCGTTTCATTCTCCAGGCAGTATGAACATATCATCTGCGGTCAAACCACATGCTTCCACCATTTCAAGACAGTAGTGCAAATTCCCCGCGTTATGATTGCGGGCATTGGTTCCAAACGTAAATTTGATTCCCGCTGCTTTCGCCAGCTTGATGAATTCCATACTGGGAACCCGGACATTCTCGGCGATCTCCAGGGCGATGTTGCGTGCCCGCGCGAGGTCAATGATGGTGTGCATCCGTTCTGGCGTCCATAATTCGTCATAGTGCCGCGCGAAATTGATGGGCAAATACGTGGGGCGCGCGAAAATGTGAATCGGCTCATAAGTGAGAATGTGTACAATGTGCTGCATATACCGTTCCATAAATGCGCCCATATCTTCGATAAAATTGTCATGCCGCCAGATGCTCAACCATTGCCCTTCGCCCAGTGGGATTGTGTCGGCGTCCATCAACACATAATCTAACTGTGCTATCAAGTCTGGGGAAAACAACGGCGCCCAATGGATATGCATCGGTTGCACCCCTACAAAGACCGGGAAGCGACGCAGGGTGGTCATGTAATCCTGCAAATCATCGTCAGTCTTGATCTTGAAATCCGGACCGGGATGCTCAACGATGCCAAATTTCATCTTGCGTTCGGCGGCCAACGCGACTGCGTCCTCAAGTGTTAAGTCATCGCTCAGATGCACGTGATAGTCTATCATCGGTGTAGAAGTTGTCATAGTTTTTTCCTTTTTTGGATGTCGTTACGAATCTGCGTTTGTAATAACGGCATCAGCAGCCTCTGGACGGCTACTAAAGCCGTTACTACAAACCTGAATTTCGATCTACTTACTGAGATTGTTTTTAAGTATAGGTGTTGGAGCTTGCGTGTCAACTTATGTAATCTGACCGGCTCAGATTGGGCCAGTTTTAGCACGCGCTATCTGTAAACTGGCCCAATCTCCTGACCTATATATCAGACGGCAACCACATCACAAATGTACTGCCGCTTTCCTCTTGACTTGTGACTGTGATTTCCCCGCCATGGAGTGCAATAATTTCCTCCGCCAGGGCCAATCCTAACCCGGTCCCCGACGCGCGTATTTGCTGCGCGCGTTTACCGCGATAAAAGCGCTTGAAAATATGTGGCAATTCCGCCTCTGAAATTCCAATCCCTGTGTCAATCACCGTCAAATATACCCATTGGCGTCCTTCCCTCATCTTACTTCCGGTGGCAACCACGACTTCGCCGTCAGGCAACGTATAGTGCAACGCATTGTTTATCAACTCATAGATGACCCGTTCAATACGTTCCTCGTCCACGAGAACGCAGAGATTGTACCCGGAAAATTGGTAACTTAAACGTATATTTTGCTGCTCGGCTATATGTACGATAGTAGCGGTCAGACTTTGTTTAACCAGGGTATTGAGGTTAGCTTGCACGCGCTTAAGTTCAAGTTGGCCGGCATCTATGCGCGACAGACTCAAAATAGATTCAATAAGACGTGTTTGCTGTTCAGCCGCCTCTTCCAGGGCAGTAAGATAGCGCTCTATTTCGGCAGGTCGTCGCCGGAGTAAATCCACATATAACTTGATCGTTGCTACCGGCGTGCGCAATTCATGGGACACGCTTGAGAGGAAACTGGCCTGCATTTGTGCCAGTGATTTCAGGTGTCTCACATCGTGGATGGCAATCACCGTCGCGGGAACAAATTTATCGGCGCTTGAGGAGAGTTGTACGACACTTTGTGTCGCGTCAGGTGGAGTCAACCGAGCCCCATTGAGTTCCAGGGATATTCCCTTTAACTCCAACACTGCCGCCGGTTGGTGGGGCGTTTGCCGGACGAGTTGCTGTATGGCTTCCCGCAATCGTTGAGTATCCTCCGGCGTGAGCGTCTGGGTTAGCCAGGTTTGTGCCACCGGATTCATTTGCAAAATAGTACCTTCGTCGCTGGCAACGACGATACCGTCCGTCGTGCTGCGTAAAATCGCATCCAACCGGGCATATTGTGTCTGGAGTTGTAACGTGCGCTCGGCCACCATCGCCTCTAGTCCTTCTGAGTATGTGCGCAGATCTGCTTCCGCGCGTCGTTGTTCTGTTTGCGCGTGTTCCAGGGCTTCTAACATACCGTTCAGCGCTTTTTCTAATTCGGTCAGTTCATCGGCCCCAACGAGCGGTATGCGCCGCGAAGGATCACTCAGTGCCCCAATTTCGTGAACTGTAGCGATGAGGGTGAAAACGCGCGCGAGGATCGCGCGTTTCAGGAACACCAGGGTTGTTATGCCAAAAATACATCCGATCATGATAGTAGACAGCATAAAATATAACAGACTGCTTCGGCCCTGGTGGTAAATATCCCTGACCATTGTTGTTTCTACAATCAATCCCGGTTGGCCATAAATATCTGCGATTGAGGCATACCCGGCTATTGTGTTACCGTCCAACAGGTGGATGAAAATGGGATCCCTGGAAAGTGCTGCTTGCACTGATGGCGCAACTTGAGCGTCGGTGGCCTGATAAAAGGTGAGCGCGAGATGGGTCGTCTCTGCCAAATGAGAGACCATTGCAGGATCCAAATACCGGCCCATCAGCATCGTCCCACATCGTGGGCCTTCCCCGGAAGTCGGCACTATGGGTTGCGCCGCGAGCAACAGAGCCGCTTCTGGCAGGATTACAATTCCCGTCACACTCTCTTGCAACCCGGCATGTTCGATGAAAAAGACATCCGTCAGATGTTCTTGCAGCGTGCCGGGTATAGGGATCGCACTTTCCGTATCCAGATCGACCAGTGTACTAAAGACAACCTTATCCGATGCATCGGTGAATAGCATCAAGTTAAATTCAAGATTGACGAGCGTCACGTCGTTCAGATTCGCTTCAATGTATTCAGGATCTCCTGTCTGGACAAAAGTACACGTATCGTCCCAGATTGCCCAGTCTCCTAACGTCGTATTCATCTTACGCAGTTCGTCATCCAGGGCGCTCACTGCCCGCTGGACATTCTGCTGTACATAGGCGTTCTCCAGCCGCCTGTAGCCGCCCAGGACAATATAACGCGCCGCCAGGTACAAAAGCAGCCCCGAACCCAGCATCACAATGGCGACAATAGTCAATGTTTTTTTCCATAATGTCATAGGACTTCCTCACTAGGGAGTGAATATGAGTTGTGTATGTTTTATTTGCGGGGGGGCGGGTACGAGATAGCGGAGTACGGATTAGGGATACCGGTCTCCCGTGCGCGCTTTCTTAAATCCTTGTTCCGATAGCATCTCCTGGCTTGAGGCCACATATATCTTGTCATTGAGAATGTTATCAGACCACCCGGCGGTGCCGAGCGACTGATCAATCAGTTGTCTGCGGGTTTGAGTTTCGTTCAGGTTGAGCATAATCGTAGGATGTGGGGCTGCTTTCGCGCACGAGTTTGTAGGAGTGGGGGAGCACAGCCAGCGTGGCAGCGTGGAGTGCCTGCAAAAGCTGCTCGCACGTTGCCGTGAGTAGCCCGGCGGCTTCGGGCGTAACCTGGCTGGCGTGGATGACTTCGTAGCCGCCTTCGAGATAGGCTTCGGGTACCGGGATGTACCCTATCGAACCGTTCGCGTAGCCCACAAAGAACGTGTGCGGGAAAGGCGATGTGGCTTTTACCTGGACACCGATCTGATTGAAGACTTCGCCGGGCGTGGTCACGATGGCCCATTCGCCCACTCGCAACGCCTGTACCTCCGCGCTCACCGGCTCTAGGGGTGTACCGGTTTCCCAACTTTCCAACGCCGCCGCCGCGCGGTCAAG
>JAFGFI010000067.1 GCA_016931185.1 Anaerolineae bacterium | reverse complement strand
GTGCCGCGCATCTGTGGCGTGTGTTCGACCGCGCACCACGTGGCAGCAGTGAAGGCGTTGGAAGACGTATTTGAAGTGGTGCCACCGCCCCTCGCGCTCAAAATCCGCGAGCTATTGATGCTCGGCCAGTTGATCCAGAACCAGGCGACCTCGTTATTCATCTTCACGATGCCCGATCGCTTGGGGGTGGAAAGTATTTTCCAGGCCGGAACAGCGGAGAGTGCGGATGCCCAAGCTGATCGGGCTACACGCGCGCTCATGGTGCGCCAGGCCGGCACACATCTGATTTCGCTGGCTGGGGGACAGTTTATTCACCCGGTCAAGGCCGTGATCGGCGGAGTGACGGGTGGTATCCCTCGCGCGGCGGCGGACGCGATGCGCGTGGAGCTGGAATCTCTTTTGCCGGTGGCGTGTGATCTGTTTGATGATTATTGGGCCTTATCCCTCGCGCTGCGGGAACGTATTGGCACGTGGGGGGATGATGCTCCCGCTTACTACATCGCGGGGATTGATGCCTGTGCTCCCAACTACTACGGTGATCAATTGCGCGTGCTGTCGTTGGAGGGGGAGATGTGCTGCGTCTTCTCGCCCCGCGAATTTCACGACAATTTGACGTACCGGGCGCCCGACTACAGCTACGCGGGCCAGACCAGCTACCAGGGGCACGTACTACGTGCCAACAGCCTGGCACGCATCAATATGGCGGGCTGTTCCGATATCGCCTGTCCTGGGCAATCCTATTCGGGGCCTGAAGGGATGGGGGCCGTGTGTATGGGACTGAGGGCCGATGCCTATCTCGCGCAGTTCCGCGCGACATTTGGACAGCCCGCGCACGCGCTGCTGCTCTATGACCTGGCGCGGGGCATCGAGTTAGTCTATGCCCTGGAACGCGCCATCACGTTGTTATCTGACCCTTTGGATGAGGGCGAAACCGCCGTTCCCTACATCCCGCGTGATGGGGAGGGCTATGGCCTGGTAGAAGCCCCCCGTGGCCCCCTCATTCACCATTATCACATCGAAAACGGCTTAGTCGCGCGCGCCGAATTTATCATTCCCACAGTGCATAACATGTTGGCGATAGAGCGCGCCTTGCGCGTCGTCGCCGAGCGCTACATCACGCCGGAGCGCGTTGACCTGGAGCTAGAGCGCGCCGTGGGCCGGGTTGTGCGGGCGTTTGATCCGTGTATTGCGTGTGCGACGCATTAATAGCTCTTTCTTTAGAACTTATGGTAAACTTTCATATTTTTCTAATTCTTAAACTCCTCTTAAGCTAACTCATAACTCCTCTTAAAGACCCCACCGCTTAAATGCGTTATGATAAGAGCGTACAGGTTGATTCAAAATCCCGTACCTGGCGTCGGTGTTTGGACTCGTTCACGTAGGACGAGGCGCCGGCGCCGCGTGCGGGGCAGCAAGTAAATCGGTAATGGGAGATTTTGAGGGTTGTCAAACGTCGAACGTCAAACGTCATAAGCTCTTGACGAATGACGTTTGACGAATGACGAATGGCACACGTATATTCTCCAGTTTACATGAGGAGGTCACTATGAAAAAGTTAACCAGCATGGTAGTTTTAACTATAGTAGCATTGTTGGCGATGACGGGGTGTGGCGCGACGCTGGATAACGTCTTGGTGCGCCTTTCCCCCCCCGCTGTGGCAGCGAATGTGATGGAGGTTTCTGAACCCCAGACGATGCTGGCCGAGAGTTTGAGTGTATTGGATGATTTGGAATCGGCTTTGGCGTCGATCTATGATGAGGTGAATCCATCGGTAGTCAGTATCCAGGTGGTACAGCACCAGGAAGCGTTGCAGATGGGTGAGGGGTGGGAACAATTTTCCCCGAATTTTGAGCTGCCCGAACAGTCACAGCAGGGCAGCGGGTCGGGATTTGTGTGGGATAAGGAAGGCCACATAGTTACCAATAACCATGTGGTAGCAGAGGCAGACCGTATTACGGTGCGCTTCTCTGATGGCACGACGGTTCCCGCTGAATTGATCGGAACCGATGCCGACAGTGATTTGGCCGTCATTAAAGTAGATATGCCGGCCAGTCGTTTACAGCCGGTAGCACTGGATGGCGAAACGACCAGGGTGGGGCAGGTGGCGATCGCTATCGGTAGCCCCTTCGGGCTGGAAAATACGATGACGGTGGGGTTTGTCAGTGCGATCGGCCGTTCTCTCCCTGTAGAAGAAACGAATCTGGATGGGGCAAACTATACCATCCCGGATATTATCCAGACGGATGCACCTATCAATCCGGGTAACTCCGGTGGCGTGTTGGTCAATGATGAGGGACAGCTTATCGGTGTAACCTCGGCCATTATTTCGCCCGTGCAAGCCTCGGTGGGTATTGGATTTGCCATCCCGGCGCGCATTGTGGAAAAAGTGGTGCCTGCTTTGATCGAGGATGGTCAGTATGCACACGCCTGGTTGGGAATCAGCGGTATGACCCTTTCCCCGGACATGGCCGGGGCGATGGATCTCGACACGGATCAACGTGGGGCACTGGTTATCGAAGTTGTGCCTGAGGGTCCGGCAGATGAGGCAAAGTTACAGGGTAGTGATCGAGAAGCCACGGTTAATGAGACGTCCTATCGCGTGGGCGGGGATGTTATTGTCGCCATCGACGATGAACCGGTGCTGACGTTTGATGATATTGTGGCGTACCTCGCGCGTACCGAGGTAGGACAATCTATCCGGCTCAAGATTCTGCGCGATGGGCGTGAATCTACGGTCAACGTTACTTTAGGCTCCCGTCCGGGTCAGGAGATGACCGCAACTGTAGCGGAAGAGGCACCCATCGCCCCGGTGTGGTTAGGGATTATGGGAATGGAGCTGACCCCCGAAGTTGCGGAGACCATGGACATTGATCCAGAACAAGAAGGTGTCCTTATTGAGGATATTGCCCAGGGGAGTCCTGCAGATGAAGCCGGGTTGCACGGTGGCTTTAAACCGGCAACTGTGGATGGACAACGGCTGTTAACCGGAGGCGATGTGATTGTTGCCTGGGAGGATGTTCCCGTGACTTCAATGGTGCAGTTACAGTCTTTGCTGAGCGACACGCGGCCTGGCGACAAGGTAACCCTTACCGTGTTGCGCGACGATGAATCTCTTGAGATTTCTATAACACTCGCTGCGCGTGATTAGTCCCCCTTCCAGATGAAACCCGCATCTGGTGTAAGTCGGCCCCGGATACCCTCCTTTCCGGGGCCGATGTGCGTGTAGGAATTAGGGATGCGAGATGAGAAAGTAGAGGATAGAGCAGACTACAAAAGTCTTGCGAATTATCTGGTTCACCCTTCTTTCCTGATTTGTACTCTTTGCACTTTAGGGTATGATACGACCAGTGGGTTATAATCCACTTATCAAAAATTCTTGTTCATAGGTTTAGGAGGTTTTAACATGCCCTATATTGAGGATATTTTCGCTCGCGAAATCTTGGATTCTCGCGGTAATCCCACCGTTGAGGTGGAAGTGTTGGCAGAAGATGGGAGTTGGGGCCGCGCGGCGGTTCCGTCCGGTGCGTCTACCGGTGTGCATGAAGCGTTAGAATTGCGGGATGAGGACAAGGGCCGTTACAACGGTAAGGGTGTCCTTAACGCCGTGGAAAATGTCAATACAACTATCGCCGATGAATTGATCGGTTGGGAAGTGACCGATCAAAAAGGAATTGACGAAATGATGTTGGCCCTCGATGGCACGCCCAATAAATCCAAGTTGGGCGCAAACGCGATTCTGGGCGCTTCTTTGGCTGTGGCGAAGGCGGCATCCAATGCGGTGGGACTGCCCCTCTATCGCTATATTGGCGGGACCTACGCACACATGCTGCCCGTTCCGATGATGAACATTCTCAACGGTGGTAAGCATGCCGTGGATGGCCCCGATCTTCAGGAATTTATGGCGATGCCCGTCGGCGCGCCTTCTTTCTCCGAGGCGTTACGTTGGGGAACCGAGACCTACCACGCGCTGAAGTCCGTACTTAAGAGCAAGGGCTACGGTGTGGGCGTGGGAGATGAGGGCGGTTTTGCGCCGAGCCTCAAGACCAACGAGGAGGCAATTGAGGTTATTCTCGCGGCGATTGAGAAGGCCGGTTATGAGCCGGGCAAGGACATCTTTATCGCTATGGATCCCGCTGCGTCTGAAATCTATAAGGATGGCAAGTATCATCTGGCGAAGGAGGGTCGTGTCCTCAGCAGTGAGGAAATGGTTGAATTTTATGCGGATTGGATTGCGAAATACCCCATTATCAGTATTGAAGATGGCCTGGCCGAGGATGACTGGGAAGGCTTCAAGTTGATGACTGCGCGAGTGGGAGATAAGGTGCAAATCGTTGGAGATGACCTGCTGGTGACGAACACCGAGCGCATCGCGCGCGCCATTAAGGAAAAGGCAGCTAACTCCGTGCTTATCAAGCTCAACCAGATTGGTTCTCTAACCGAAACCATTGCGGCGGTGCGCATGGCCCACAAGCATGGTTGGACAGCCGTAACCTCTCATCGCTCTGGTGAGACTGAGGACGCGACTATTGCCGACCTGGCCGTTGCGCTCAATACCGGCCAGATCAAGACCGGCGCACCTTGCCGTTCTGATCGTGTGGCTAAGTACAACCAATTACTGCGCATTGAGCAAGAACTCGGCAGCGAGGCCGTCTACGGCGGACTTGCCGCGTTCACCAACCTGAAGTAATGTTCCAGCAGTAATATTCTCGTTTAACAAAGCCCGGCATACTCAAGTCGGGCTTTGTTCCTGACTTGGCGGCAGGCCAACTAGATGTTGGCGTTCCGAAAGCTGTTTTTAAGATTTTTTACAATTCACCAATTTGCTATTTTCAAGGGAATTACCTATTAATGCGGTGTGTTCACCGGCAGTAGGATGAAAATTTAAGACAAAACTAAGTTTTCAAGTGTTTTTACAATTTACAATTTACGATTTGCCAATTTGCGATTTTCAAGGGGGGAGGGTGCCTCATACAGGGATTTCTCGATATATAGAAGATCGGCGTGTGTGGTTGCTTGCTTCGCTTATTATTGCGTTCCTGGTATTTATGACAACGCTACAGGTCAACATTAACAGCAGTGGACATCCCTATGCGACCGATGTGGGCGAAATCCAAAATGCACTGCCGCGCTGGGGTTTGATCCACGCCAGCGGCTACCCATTGTATACGCTGTTAGGCTCAATTTTTGTCACTCTGTTGCGTTGGTTAAATATCGAACCCTGCATTGGCGCTTCTCTCTACTCGACCCTGTGGGGACTGATCGCACTGGCGGTACTCTTTGTGCTGATGGAGGATCTCGGCGCGTCGCCTCCGATGGCGGCCGTGGGCACATTGGTGACGGCATGTTCTACTTCCGTGTGGATCAACGCCTCGCTGTCCGAATTGCACATGATGACCCTGGCCCTGAGTTTAGCGACATTGCTGTTTGCACTGCGCTTTGGCCGCAGCGGAGAGCGATCTGATCTGCTGTGGCTCACCCTCTTCTTTTCCCAGGGCGTTGTACACCAACGTTCGGTGGTGCTGCTGGCTCCTGCGGTGGGCGTGTTGATCCTGCCATATCTGTCTGCCGTGTTCCGTGATTTTGTTTGCGCGGTGGGAGTGGCCTTGTTAGCCCCCTTGACTTATCTCTATATGCCGTTGCGCGTGTGGATGGGGGCCACATGGTATTTTGGTTCTCCCGGGACATGGAACGGCTTCTGGGCAATGTTGTTTGATGATAAAGCCGGGCGGGTTATTGAATTCCCTGTGGGCGTTATGGGCTGGCTGCGACGCTCCTGGTTGCTCCTGGAATTGCTTACTGAGGATTTGCTATGGCCGTTGTTGCTCTTGGGGCTGGCCGGCGTGATAGGCTTGGCTGCGCGGCGCAAATATTTTGAAAGCTTGGCATTATTGCTGGTTTGGGGGTTTAACTTCCTGTTAAGTTTGATGATCTGGCAGGATCGGGTTACAGATGCCCTGCTCGCGGCCAAAATTCCGCTGTTGGCCGTGACCGGGATAGGCGTGGCCCTGGTGTTGACGTGGGCCTTGCAGCGACACGCATATCTGGGCTACGTGAGTGCAGGGGTGGTAGGCGTGTTGTTGGTGATCTGGGGGATCCAAACGCGCCCTTTTATCATCTCCATCACGCGGGATACCTCCGAAGAGGAACGGATTGCCGAAGCGGCGCGGGTGACGATAGACCCTGGTGAGCCATCGCCGGCCCTGATCATCCCGTGGGGGCACGATTATTGGGCGCTGAGGTATGCTCAGACCTACCGGGGGCAATTGCCGGGGTTGGCGGTGGTGGAGCATGATACCAATTTTCGAGATCGCATTAGCCGTGGGGAACGGGTATTCATCCAGAGTAAGACTTTTAACATTTTTCCTGTGACCTGGTGGGAATCCCTGGCAGGAGGACGTTTATATTTGACCACCGCCGCCCCGGCTATTACGGAGATGAGTTTAACGCCTCCCCTCCAAGTTTCTGATGTACCTTCAACTGTGGCCCTAGACCTTGAAAACGGACTCTCCATTCGCGCGGCAACGGTCGTATGGGACAATGCAGCTCAACTTTGGGTCACAGTTTATTGGGAGGTGTTGGAACCAGTAGATTTAGATTACAGTGTCGCCGTTCACCTGGTGGCGCAAGATCCTCCTCTCTCAGGCACAGACGTATTGGCCCAGGCAGATGCAAATCATCCGGTTGAGACCTGGTATCCGACCTCGCGGTGGGAGGCCGGGGAAATTGTGCGGGATAATTACCTGTTGGAGGTTCCAGAAGCTGGAAGTCCGGTCGCCGTGCGCATCGGGATGTATCGTTTTGATCCAGAGTCCGGCTTCATCAACAGCCCCTGGCTCTCATTACCTCTGCCGCAAAAGTAACTACAAGAGATGGGGGAAGGTGAAAAAATAGGTTTGTAAATAGACGAAAACAGGTGCGTTGCACTTCGAAAAGTGCAACGCACCTATGTACGAAGGAGGTTTTTATGAAGTATATTGACTTACGCAGCGACACCGTGACGCAGCCCACCCCCGCGATGCGGGTGGCGATGGCAAATGCCGAGGTAGGAGATGATGTTTATGGAGAAGATCCTACCGTTAACCACTTAGAAGCATTAGCGGCAGAGAAGTTAGGGAAGGAAGCTGCGCTCTTTGTCGTCAGTGGTACGATGGGTAACTTAGTCGCATTGCTCACCCACTGTGGGCGCGGGGATGAGATCATCCTGGGTGACAAATGTCACACCTTCCGCTATGAACAGGGCGGGATGGCGGCCTTGGGAGGGATTGTGCCCCATACGATCCCCAACCAACCTGATGGCACGTTACGCCTGGCCGACATCAAAGCGGCAGTGCGTCCGGATGACGCGCACTTCCCCCACTCGCGGTTGGTTTGTCTGGAGAATACGCACAACGTCTGTAATGGTAGCCCGCTGACTTCCGCATATACCACACAGGTGGCTATGTTAGCTCATTCACGGGGTCTTAGGGTTCACGTGGACGGTGCGCGCATCTTCAACGCGGCGGCAGCTTTGGAAGTGGACGCGCGCGAATTGGTCAAGGATGTGGATTCGGTCACGTTCTGTTTATCCAAAGGGCTGTGCGCTCCCGTGGGCGCGGTGCTTTGTGGGACTGCTGACTTTATCGCCGAAGCGCGGCGCGCGCGCAAAGTGGTCGGCGGCGGGATGCGGCAGGCCGGCATCATCGCGGCAGCCGGCATTGTCGCGTTAGAGGAAATGACATCGCGGCTGGCGGAAGATCACGCCCGCGCGCGGCGACTGGCCGATGGCCTGGCCGCGTTGCCCGGCGTTCGGGTCGCGCCGGTCATGACAAATATCGTCTACTTTAATCTGACGCAGGATGCAAAAGTGACCGCAGCGGAGATCGGCACACGCCTGGCAGCTCGTGGTATCTTGCTCCCACCACGTGGAGTATATGATTTCCGCGCCGTCACGCATTACTGGATAGACGATGAAGCCATCGAACGCACCCTGACTGCCCTGCGCGAAATCTACGCATGATATGATGCCTTCTCCGATTTCCCTGGACATCTGCATCCGGGGAAAATCGGAGAGGGTTTACGATGTCAAACCGGTGCGATGCACTTCCTGAAGTACGTTGCACCGGTTCCCCAATTCATTTTAAACGCATTGATTTAAACTTAGAACAACCCGAAGTTGCTCAACGTTGGCGCGAAGCGTGCGCCTTCAATCCGCACGCGTACCTTATCTGTCGTCGTAGCCTGGCAGCGTAGCAGTCGCTTGTAGCCCACCGTCCCGCCACTTGCCACAGTTTCCCATCCGTGTGGGGTGTGAGCCTCAATCACAAATTGCTCAATGCGTTGGCTTACCGCGATGTATTCTTGTAGCAGGATGACGCTGAACGTCTTTTCCTCACCGAGATCGTAGTCCAATGTAGCCGTTTCCTGCCAGTCTTCCGTCGTCCAGTAGGTATCTGGATTGCCGTCCAGGGTGGCTTGCGCCGGGTGACCTTCTTTTGCATGTGAAGCCGTTACTGTAGTTCCGGATGCCAGATTGCGCGCAAAAATCTCATCCAGGAGGCGACGCATCCCGAGCAGGTGCTTCACGTCTTGTTCGTGGATCAGGCCTCGGGTATCAGGAGGTAGGTTCAACAGCAGTGCGGCATTTCGCCCTACCGACTTGAAATACAAATCCACCAACATCTCCGGGGTTTTTACTTGCTTATCCTGCGACGCGTGGTAGAACCACCCCGGACGGATCGAGACGTCACACTCCGCCGGATACCAAATCAGCCGTTCTGCGCGCTCTTTGGAAAGGGTACGCAAAATACGCGCGCGGCTGCCCAGGTCAGGGACACAGGCATCACCAATATCCGGGCGAACAAAGTCATTGCCAATGACTTCATTGGCAATGACTTCATTGGTCGCAAATCCACACAAATTTTCACCGGTTTTTATATCCTTATCTGCGTCCATCTGCGTCCATCTGCGGTTCATCTCGAGTTGTGATTCGGCAATATCCCGGTCTGGTGTGAAGACCGGCACGACGCTCCACTCATTTTCACGGGCGATGCCGTCCTCGTTGCCTACCCAGCGTACATCTGGCCCGCTGATGGCGATAACGGCTTCGGGCTGCAAAGTACGGATGACGCGGTAGTAGCCTTCCCAGTCGTAGACTTGTCGTTTGCCATTTGGCCCTTCGCCGCACGCGCCGTCGAACCACACTTCTGCAATCGGGCCGTATTGCGTCAGCAGTTCCGTCAACTGGCGCTTGAAATAATCATTATAGGCATCTGTGCCATAAGTGGCCTCGTGCCGGTCCCACGGGGAAAGATACAGTCCTACCTTTACGTCAAATGCGCGGCACGCCTCGACAAATTCCCGCACCACATCCCCTTTGCCGTGCTTATACGGGCTGTTTTTAACGCTGTGTTCCGTGTAGCGACTCGGCCAGAGGCAGAAACCATCGTGATGCTTTGCCGTCAAAATCGCCAACTTGATGCCGGCATCGCGCGCAATGCACAGCCATTGCCGGGGGTCCAAATGCGTGGGAGCGAACACACGCGGATCTTCTGTTCCATCCCCCCATTCCTGGCCGGTGAACGTGTTGACCGTGAAATGAAAGAACGCCATCAACTCCAACCGTTGCCACACCAATTGCCGCGTCGATGGGCAGACGTGTGCGGCTTCAAATATCCTGTCTTGTGTTGTATGTGTCATTGCACTTATTCCTTTTACAATGTTACTCGGTGATATTTGCGTCAATCAGCAGTATTTAACTGCCGGAATAGTTTTTTGTTGCTTTTGTAGAGCTGCTTGTAGACTGTGAAATTGCGTTCATATACGGCCTTATACTGGGGACGCGGCGCGTATACGGCCTGCACACCGATAAGAGAACTGGCCTGGGCGAATGAGGGCAAAATTCCCAACCCCGTTGCGCAGACGATCGCGGCCCCAATGGTGCCCACATGCTGTGTGTTCTCAACCACTTCGAGCGTGCGGCCGGTAACATCCGCCAGGATCTGCGCCCATACCGGTGACTGCGCGCCGCCTCCTACGAAGCGGATATGTTCCTGACGTGGAATCTTTTTCTCGACGGTTTCCAGCATCCAGCGCATATGAAAGGCTACGCCTTCCAGAACGGCACGAATGAGCTGCCGCTTGCCGGTTTCCAGCCCGATGTTGAAGAATATCCCGCGCGCCAGCGGATCCTCAAACGGTGAGCGATTGCCGTGTAACCACGGTGTAAAAATGATGCCACCCGCCCCCGGCTCCGTCGTTTCCACGGCTTGGTTGAGCAATGTGTAGAGACTGCGATGTTCTTGCTGCTTGTCCGTGATCTGTTGCGCGTCAAGATATATGCCGATTTCATCCAGCGCGAGGTGATCGCGCACCCATTGCAGGCAACGACCGGCGGT
>JAFGFI010000066.1 GCA_016931185.1 Anaerolineae bacterium | reverse complement strand
CTACGCGCTAGGGACAGCCGAGAGTCCTATTGGCTTCACTGGCGCCATCACCGAAACGGGCTGGTGGGCCGGTATTGAGGGAGTGGGACGCGCCGCCATCACACTGCGCCACTGTGAAATCAGTTACGGCGGTTGCACCACCTCCAACAACCTGGCCGCCAGCTTGGTCATTCGCTGGGGGACAGATGGCGTACCATCCGCCAACATCCAAAACTGCGAGATTCACCACTCTGGACTAAAGGGCGTCCATTTCGACTTTTATAATCTCAATGTAAATGTCCCGCCCCTCTTCCACTACAATAGCCTCCACGACAACACCCAGGAAGCAGTTACCAACTTCAACGCGCCGCCGCTGGACGCCCGCGACAACTACTGGGGCGATCCCAGTGGCCCATACCACCCCACGCAAAACCCCGGCGGACTAGGAGAAGCTGTAGGAGACAATATTCTCTTCTACCCCTGGCAGAATGTGCCTGTCAGCGGTGAAGTCCCTGGCGAGATGCTGGTCAGCACCGGCAGCCCAAACCGGTTTAGCCCCGGCGAAAAGGTGGATTACGCAGTACAATATCTCAACATGATGACCACTACCGTGGAAAACGGAATGCTGCTGGTGCGTTTGCCGACCCTGTCTACTTACATAAGTAGCAGCGGCGGTAGTATATACTGGCCAGAACGGCACCAGGTATTCTGGGGATTGGGCGATATTCCGCCCGGTGGGCAAGATTGGCTTATCTTTACCGTTCAATACCAGTGGAGTATCCCGTCTTACCAGGAGGATAACGTGGCGACACTGCTGGTAGCGGATAACTACAACAATGGCCTGCTAGATATGACCCCATACGAAACCTACACGCCACCGGCAGCGACAGAAACCGGGCCACTCACATTTGCCGAATGGGAGGCGAAATTGACCACCATCCCCGACCTCAACACACTCTATACTCAGGCAGTTGCCGATGGCTTTGTGTGGGGTACCGCTGATTTGGTACGCCTGAACAATGGAGACCTCATTGCTCAGGCAATGATGCTACATACTGAACAGCGGGTGGTCCGCATCTTATATGGGGATGCCAATCACCCGTATGCTGCCACCTTCTGGCCCGGCGAATATACCGCCGAAGATGTGAACGGCGGTGTGCATTGGAATCTGTTGAGCAATGTGCGCGGCTTTTTTGGCGATTGGGCGGTGATAGCGCGGATCGTGGCCGAGCAAACAGAGAGCAGTTCCAATGCTTGCCTGGGCGCCGGCTGCTGCCTGAGCAATTGTCTGGGGAAGGTAGCGCTGACGGCTGTGGCCGGAAAAATGTCCGGCGCGATTAGCAAAGCAATAACAGCCTATGATTGTGCCAAAGCATATCGAACGAAAACGCCTGAGGACTGGAGTAAGTGCGCCGGGGAAATCAACGAAGGACTTATTAAGGTCAATCAAATTCCGGTGCTGAGCGAGCTGATTGGCATTACCGAATGTCTATCCAAATGCGCTGGCGATCCTAACAGTAATGATTGCACAGATGATCTAATTACCTGTGAGCCGGACTGGACTAATCTCTACGACTGGCTCTCTATACCAAGCAAAACCATCTGGCGCTGCCAAGGAGGATGTTACAGTAATAAACCCGAATATCTACCCTGCGCCTTTGGGGACTGTTGTATGCCCGGCGTTGGCTGTGTCTCCGGCGGCGCGGGTGGGAGCAACTGTAAGAGTGCCACCTTTGTACCGGCCAAAGACCCCAATGCTATCTATGGCCCAGTAGGCGACCTGTTTCCTGGCCAGCCCGCTACTTATACTATCACCTACGAGAACGAGGGGGTGGGGCGAGCTTATGGCGTGTATGTAGTCAACCCGCTGCCGGAGGTCTTTGACGCGAGGACACTCACCTTCACGCATAACAGCGGGACGTACCTGCCAGAGAGCCGGGAGATCATGTGGTGGATAGGCGAACTGGGACCAAAAGGCGCGGCTGACTCAGAGGGCACCATCACCTATACCGTCACGCTGACCAGGGGGCTGCCATCGGGCACAGCGATCGCTAACCAAGCTGTAGTCTACTTTCCCAGCGTGCCGGAGGAGACGCCAACGAACAGTTGGGTGAATCTGGTGGCTCCTCTGGTCGCTACACCGCAAAACCTGACCACCGACTATATGGCCCCGCTGTTCCTCATCCTAAGCGGTCGGGAAATCAGCGGGTTGCCGTTGACCTACGAAATCATAGAACAACCGCGTGGCGGCGTCCTGACCGGCACACTGCCCAACCTGACCTATACGCCTGTCGAGAATTTTACTGGCGTGGATGGTTTTGCCTTCCAAGTGAGTAATGGCATCACCACCAGCCGCCCGGCGCAGGTGTACGTCACCGTCACGCCGGCGGGGGATGTAACGTCACCGCAGGTACTGTGGACAAATCCGGCCACAGCCGCCACGGACGTCGCTACCTCGACTACGCCGGTCTTCACCGACACGCTCGGCCCAGCTTACGCACCGGCGCTCCTGATCGGCGTTTCCGAACCCTTGAACGCAACGACGGTTTCCACGACTACCATTACCCTGACGCGCGACGGCGCACTCATTCCAACCAGCGTCCGCTTCGATGGCGGCGCTAACCAGATCATTTTGCTGCCACGGGCCGCTATATCACCTGGCAGGTATACTGTCGCTGTCAGCAATGGCATCACTGACCTGGCCGGCAATTCATTGAAAGCATATAGCTGGAGTTTCAGCACCGCCGGCGATACGACTCCACCTTACACCATCTACTTGCCACTGATATTGCGGAAGCGTTAAATTCTACTGATGGCTTGATAAATATTGCCCCCGCCGGGATATGCGAGGAGGCAACAATAAATGGGGGCCATCCGGATATTTAGATGGCCCCCAAAAGATATGAGTGTGTTTCATCTCAAATGGCAATTTTGCCTGTCGAATAGATACCGGGCGAATCCTGCCCAGAAGTTTGGACTACCCCGTCGGTTACATTGATACCTAATGGCATCAGAATTCCGTCGCCGTTTAAAATACAGATCTGCCCACTCAGGGCGAAATAGGTGTTTGAATGACAATAATCTAACGCTTACCTCCTTTAGGATCTAATCTCGCGTAATGTAGCGACTTGAGTTAAACTTAACATAACCGTTTCATCTGAGAAGTATCTAAGGGTTAGTTGAGAGGAAGCTGAGAAAAACGTTGAAACTAAAGCATTTTGTATTTAAAGCATTAAATCCCAGTTTTGTCCAACCAGGTTATGTCCAAAGCTATGATGGTGTTCTTCTTCAATAAGTTTAAAGCCGTTCTTTTGGTAAATATGCCTTGCCTCTACAAGAATATCATTAGTCCAAAGGGTCAATTTCTTATACCCTGAACGTTTTGCAAAGCGGATACACTCTTGTACCAGACGTGTCCCCAATCCCAGGCCTCTCGCTTTGGGGACAACTAACAGTAGCCTTAATTTCGCAACGTCTTCGTCAACCTTCACGCAAAAAACAGATCCCACCTGCTCGCCCTGCATTTCCGCAATCCAGCAGCGCTCTTTTTGAGGATCATAGTTGTTGATGAAATCTGCACAGATTTGAGCTACAAGTGCCTCAAAACTCTCATCCCAACCATATTCCTGGTGATAAAGCAGACCATGCTGGTGGATAACCCATCCCATATCACCCACTTCATGTTGACGTAAGTAAAAAGGTTCAGCGTATTTAAACCCATGGTCAAAAATGCCCTCAATTGTGTGCATCGCGTCTATAAGACGTATTCGATCACTGTCACTCAACCCGTTCAACATTTCTGACACCTCATCATTTGAACGATTATCGAGCAATAAGAAAGCATTGTGTCCTTCAGATGTCAAGTTGAGTAGACGTTGCCGTCCATCGTCCTCTGAGCGGGTCTTTTCGATAAGATTCTGCTGCTCCAGTTTGTTCAAGATACGGCTTAAATAGCCGGCATCCAAACCTAATTCATGACACAGATCGGAGGCAGTTAAATTACCTTGATTAGCCAGCTCGAAAATGATACGGGCTTCGGTGAGTGAGTAAGGGCTATGAAGTAACCCTTCACGTAATACACCAATTTGTCTTGTAAAAAAGCGATTGAAACGCCTGACGGCACTAATGTGTTCTTGTAATATTGCCTGAGTCATCACAATAACCTCCTTAGTTGCAAATAATTGCCATTATCCAGTATATAGTTGTTTTTGTCAAGCATATACATATAAACCTCCCTTTTAGGGAGGGAAAGTGAGTTTTTTGTTGGCATGCACCAGGATTGGGATGTAGCCGCGATTTGGAAATCGCGCTTTTCTTACTCCACCAGATGACTTATCATCTGTCCAAAACTAATCTGTGCTCCAAAATCTGATCGGGATGAAAGCCATCCAGTTGTAAATACCACAACGCGGCATCCAATAATGCCTGCTCGGGAATCATCCCCACCAGTTCTGTATGGGTGACAGTTACGCCATAGCGAGCAGCCTCGCGCCGGATGGCTTCTACGACACGATGGAGAGGGGTTTGAGTAAAGTCCGTAAAGTTCATAGAGACCTGTGCTTGCCCCGCGACTTTTAACCCCAGGGCTTTGAGATAGCGAAACCCCCCATTAGAATTCCGCATCGCCCGCGCAATCTTGCGGGCGATTTTAATATCTTTAGTATTGAGATAAACATTAAAAGCGATCAGGAAAGGGCGCGCACCGATGAGCGTAGCCCCGGCTTTTCCTAAAACGGCAGGGCCGCAATCCGGTGCGCGGTCGGAGTTTACGGCTATCTCTTGTTTAAGCTTTTCATATTCACCCCGTCGCACATTTTCCAGTGCAACCCGGTCGGCGCGCAGAGCTGCAGCTTCGTAGAAATAGACAGGAATATTCAATGCCTCACCGACGCGCCGGCCAAGTGCATGAGCCAGCAGTACACAATCCCCCATCGTCACATCGCGGATAGGGACAAAGGGCACCACATCCGTAGCCCCAAGGCGTGGATGCTGGCCCTGTTGCGTGTCCATATCAATTAAAGCCGCCGCGGTCTTGATAGCCTGGAACGCAGCCTCCGGCACAGCTTCCGGCGATCCGATAAAAGTGACCACCGAGCGATTGTGATCGGGATCGGATGTTGTGTCTAATACCTGGACGCCAGCAACAGCCTGGATTGCGGTAACAATGGCCTGCACAACCTCAGGCCTGCGCCCCTCGCTAAAGTTGGGAACGCACTCAACCAGTGGCGACAAAGCCCCTATACCTCATCGGAGGGCATCTCAACATCCAAATCCACGATACTCTGGTATTCCTCCGTCCCATCGGGGGGAATTGTGACCTCAAGATCAATCACCGGTCCCGTAGTAGGTCGCCATGACTCCTGTTCCCCGCGCAAGGCACGCTTATGCTCATCCACCAGATTGGGGGGACAAAGATCAATAAACACGCGTATCCCGACGAGAAAAATCGCCAGATCATCCAATTGTCCAAGTCCCAACGCTAAATCGGGCACCACATCCGCAGGCATCAGGAAATAGAGTACAGTTCCCAAGGGCACAAGCTTAGTCAACAGCGTCACTCGCTCATCCCAAAAAAGCCGCCATGCCAGTTGAAACTGTTGGAAAAATTCCCTAAACCATCCAATAAAGGCTTCAACACCTTCTCGCCGTTCAGGTAAGTTTGCATTATCAGACATACTGTTATCCTCCTCGCAGATAGGCACATTACACTTTCCGAAGTGCAATGCATCTGTTTTCATTTCTACTCTCTCTGACCGGTCTACAACTGTGCCAGACATCAATAACACCTACATTTGATTATAATCCACCCTTCGCGCGCTGCAAATAGGTCACAAGAAATTCGCAAGCTGTGCGTAAATATGATAGAATAAGGTCATTTGAAAAAAGGAGTCTTTCGTATGGGAGAAAAAGTTGAACAATTCAAAGCCTATATGGCGCGGCCCCTGGACCTGCATATGGCAGCGGCCGTGTTGGACTGGGATCAGGAAGTCTATATGCCCGAAGAAGGTATCAATGCGCGGGCAGAACTCCTAGCCACACTTAACACCCTGGCACACGAGTTAGAAACAGCGGATGAAGTGCGCTATCTATTAGAAGCAGCCGAGGCCGAGGTTGCCGGGATGGACTATGAAAGCGATGATGCAAGCCTCATCCGCGTCGCTCGCCGGGATTATGATCAACAGACTAAGATCCCCGCCGAACTCGTGGCGCGGGAAAGTCGCGCTACCTCTAAAGCCTTTGTCGCCTGGCGCAAAGCACGTGAGGAGAAAAACTTCACCAAATTTCAACCCCATCTGCAAGAAATTGTAGATATTAACCGGGAAAAGGCCGGTTGCTTAGGATATAAAGAACATCCCTATGATGCGTTGTTAAACTTGTTTGAAACGGGGGTCACAACGGCGCAGGTTGAGAGTTTGTTCAATGAGCTAAAAGCAGGCCTAGTTCCCCTGCTCCAGGAAATAGCAGCTCGCCCGCCGGTCGATGATACTTTCCTGGTAGAGAGAACTTACGCTGAAGACCGGCAATGGGAATTAACTCTCTTGGTATTGCGGGATATGGGCTATAATTTTAAACGGGGACGCCAGGATAAGGCCCCCCATCCTTTCACTACCAATTTCTCAAGTACCGATGTGCGTGTTACAACTCGTTTATCACCTACACTTCCCCAGGCGGGACTATTGGGCAGTGTCCATGAAGGAGGACACGCGCTTTATGAACAGGGGATCCCCGAAAAATTTAACCGCACATCCCTGGGAGGCGGAGCAACCCTGGGACTGCACGAATCTCAATCCCGGCTATGGGAAAATCAGGTAGCCCTGAGCCGGCCCTTCTGGACCTACTATTTCCCCATTATGCGGGCCTTCTTCCCCGATGCTTTGCACGACATTAGTTTTGATCGCTTCTACCGGGCAATTAACAAAGTACAGCCCAGTTTTATCCGCGTCGAAGCAGATGAAGTGACTTACAATATGCACATCTTTGCACGATTTGAACTGGAAAAGGATTTGCTTACTGGCGACCTCAAGGTCGCAGATGTCCCGGAAGCATGGAACGCGAAGTATGAGTCCTATTTGGGCATCACACCACCGGATGATGCGCAAGGATGTTTGCAGGATATCCATTGGTCGCACGGCACCATCGGCTATTTTCCTACTTATACGCTTGGCACGGCCATTTCCGCGCAACTCTATGCAGGAGCGTTACAGGATATTCCTGATCTGGAAGCCGGTTTTACGCGCGCCGAGTTTACCCCCTTATTAGATTGGATGCGCAGCAAGGTACATGTCCACGGACGCAAGTTCACCGCACCTGAACTGCTACGGCGTGAGTTAGGTCAGAATATCAGCGCACGACCATTGCTCGATTATATGCGGAAAAAATACACGACGCTGTATGAATTGTAAAATGTGATATGTGACAACTTGTTTCGGCTTTCAATTTTCGATTACTTCTATAGGAGTTTTAATGAACGCACTTGAAGAAGCTCAAAAGATTTATGATCAGCTCGTCGCCTGGCGACGTGATTTACACCAACATCCTGAAATGGGGATGGAGGAATATCGCACAGCTAAATTCGCCGCCGGTATGTTGCGCGAGTTAGGCTATGCTGTACAGGAAGGTGTAGCCCAAACCGGTGTAATTGGGGTATTGGAAAATGGCCCCGGCCCCGTTATAATGAGCCGCGTGGATATGGATGCACTTCCTATCCAGGAAATGAATGATGTGCCCTACGCTTCAACTGTGCCGGGGATGATGCATGCCTGCGGGCACGATGCCCACGTTGCCATTGGTCTGGGCATTGCGATGCTGATGGTACAACACCGCGAGTCGTGGAATGGCACCCTCAAGCTCATCTTTCAACCTGGAGAAGAAGGGATGAATGGTGCAGAAAAGATGGTTGCGGCGGGTGCATTAGAAGCTCCACGCCCGGATGCAGCGTTAGCTATTCACGTCTGGAATGCCCTGCCGGTGGGAAAAGTTGGCGTTACACCTGGCCCAGTGATGGCAGCGGCTGAGTCATGGGAAGTAACTATCACCGGAAAAGGGGGGCATGCCGCGCAACCCCACAAGACAGTCGATCCACTGACTATTGCCGCGCTGACAGTCACCAACCTACAATCTGTGGTAAGCCGCAACGTGGACCCCCAAGGCGCAGCCGTGGTCAGTATTGGGCGGCTGCGTAGTGGGGATACGTTTAACGTGATTCCTGAAACTGCCGAGATGCAGGGCACCATCCGTACTTATGATCCAAATGTGCGAGAAACGGTACTCTGTCGTGTTCAAGACATTATCGAAGGTACAGCGCGGATGATGGGCGCACGATCTGATTTCACACTCTATCCCTTAGCTCCCGCCGTCATCAACGATCCCAAGATCACAGCGCTAGTTCACGCTGTGGCCGCAGATCTCCTGGGAGCGGATGCAATTAAGACAGATGAACGCACCATGGGAAGCGAGGATGCGGCTTTCTTTCTCAACGAAGTTCCTGGCTGTTACATCTTTGTCGGCTCCGGCCCAAAAGATCGTCCCGCTCCCTCACATCATAGTCCCATCTTCGATATCGAAGAAGAAGTTCTCCCCATTGGGGTTGCCCTGGTGGTAGAATCCCTATGCCGCCTGATGCCGCGAGGCGAGAAATAGAGTAATATGCACCGACAAGGCCCTATACATTGGTTAGAAGGAGAAGGTTGGCTAGTACTATCGGGCGGCGGCGATTGGCAACACGGCGAAACCGATCTGGTTGATGCACAAATCCTCAGTTTAGTCAATTTAGACCGCC
Source organism: Anaerolineae bacterium (assembly GCA_016931185.1). Classification (GTDB taxonomy): domain Bacteria; phylum Chloroflexota; class Anaerolineae; order B4-G1; family SLSP01; genus JAFGFI01. The sequence goes on along the minus strand of JAFGFI010000066.1, from coordinate 20,041 downwards.
CGATGATTGTACTCCTCTCAGAAGGAACACAAGAGCGGGCTGACATGCTTTTGGAACACTTCACCTTGCTTGGTGGACCAGGAGGCGAGGCCTTTACACTCTCTCAAATGACGCGCGAGCAACTTGATACCCCCGCGCTGCTTTCTCTGCTCTCCGAGGCCGGCTTGATTTACCTGGGCGGCGAAAACCCTCTCCCCCTGGTACGTACGCTTTTTCGAACCCGCGCCCTAGAATATATAGTCAATGGCTTTACTACCCTGCAACAGCTTACTATTGTCGGGACTGATGGAGGAGCGTCTGCGCTCGGCGCGTGGATGCTCTCTCCCATCCTCCCTGAACCGGTGCAAGGATTTGGATTCTTACCCTATACCTTGATCGTGCCTCATTTTACCGGCACCGAAGCCACACCCATGCTGCGCCACACCTTACAAACCAGCACAAGTCTGCTAGGATTAGGAATTCCCAATGGTACAGCATTGGCTCTCGGCCCCGCGGAACAGGACTGCCGCTTAGAAACGTGGGGAGTTGGCGAAATCACTGCCGTTGTCAACGCCAGCTTACTGGATGACGAATAGGAATGTATATAGGCTGTGGCTAATTCTCAACCTTTAGCAATACCCAACCGCGTCGTCTCCCTTGATGATGGCATCACAATGGTTGTTACCGACCTGCATGGAGATTGGCCCCTCTACCAACGTTATCGTGACGTATTTCTCACTCTAAAAACGCGCGGGTTGGTGGACACACTTGTGATCACGGGCGACTATCTCCACAGCAACGAGAGCGGCTTATGCGATGGTTCCCTAGAAATTGTGTTAGACCTGTTAGCACTGCGTGATACGCTCGGGATCAGTCTCGTAATCTTATTGGGGAATCACGAATTGCCACACATTTACCCCTTTATCTTATCCAAAGGGGATATAACCTACACACCCACCTTCGAACATAAAATGGGCAGTCACCGGCAGAAAATTCTGGCGTTTTTCGAGGATTTGCCGTTCTATGCCCGCACGCGGGCAGGCGTGACATTGTGCCACGCAGGGGCATTCCCCCAAGCTCATGAGCCTACACTTATGCACCGGTTATTTAACTACTCGCACCGCGATCTGAAACAACGTGCCAGGGACCACCTCCCCGATGACCTCGAACCTATTCGCCGAGGATTGGAGAAGTTGTTACAGATAGACTACGACTACCTGGTCAGCGAAAACTTTGCAGTGACTGGCCCCACCGATCCCCGTTACTACGATTATGTCATCAGCCAATTTGCAATGGCATCGGGGTCTGATTTTGATGTCTTATGGGACGCATTATTCAACAACAACGAACAAGAATACGGTAACAGTGCGTACACGACACATGTAACGGCACTTTTGCAACAACTTTCTACTGGTTATACGCCACAGCGCGTGTGCGTGACCGGGCACTTGCGCTGTCGTGGGGGATATCATATCGTTGCAAAAGAGCAACAATTACGGATCGCCAGTGGCATTCATGCTAAACCCTACACTTCAGCTCGATATGTGTTGTTTGATGCGGGGAAATCCGTGAAAAATGCAAGGGATTTAATAACCGGGATCGGCAGCCTGTTTGATGGTAACACAAAATAACCCTAACAGATGGAGACATCCGCGTCAAAACCGGGTTTATTGGATCATCATTCCCCCAGGCAGCGCCAAGTACGCTAATTCCTCCGAGGGGAAATAAACCAGGTGTGTCTTACATTTACAATCCGAAGCGCCAAAACGAGGAACGATTACACGAGCGTCGGGATGTGACAGAAGATATGCAGCCCACTTACATTCAAGGTGGGTATTAGGGGCTAACCAAAGGCTGAATAACGTAGTATGTTCGCGCAAATAGTCGATGTGCCAGTATTGGATGTCATTATGACGCAAGTGCCGCCCTACCCGCGCCGCTAACCCACCAGGCCCCCACGCGCTTCCTACGTAAACATAACCACCCGCCGGGAATTCCCGACTCCCCAGCGCGCCCACAATACAACTCGTGTCCGTATGAAGTAACAATGCCAGCGCATAAGTCCCCGGTTGCACAGGGAGGGTTAGCGCAGTTGCCGCTTCCACAACATTCCCCCCAGCCAAGTTAAGATGGTACCCAAAACGATAGTAAATACACCGGCAATATCCATCAAATAGAACGTGTACTCAGCACTCAATTGCCAGACGCGCATACCCTCTTGGGATGGGGGAAGTGCCAATGCGAATAGTCCCATCAAGATAAAAGTTACTCCGGCGCCATTTAACGTAACAACCGGGTTGCTTTGTGAAGATGTATTGTGAGACATTTCTGAATGATGTGTCATTTCTGACTGACTAATCATCGGCAGGAGGTGGGACGGGTAAATCTACTATTGCAGTATGAATCCATTTTTCACCGACTTCAATCAACATAACGGGGATCTCGTCGCGAATTGGATATTTGCGTTCACAATCCTGGCAGACCAGCCAACTTTCCTCTCGTACCAACGCCAATTGACCAGGGTCCTTTTTATCTGTACGTCGAGTTTCCCCACTTACACAATAAGGACAGCGCAGGATCTTTAACAAATCAGCATTGACTCCCATCTAGACCTCCTGTGGTTTTTTCAATGAGAAGATTATACCATGCCCCGTTCATGAATCAACTTTATTCTTTCCCGAACATCCGGTACCATAACTCTTGGTCTTCATCCGAAAGATCGGAAGAATCAGCATCATCGGGAGGAAGAGCAACATGCTGTTTATGTTTGCGCAGACGCACCGACTGCTTAGGACGACGGTGGCGTTTGGATTGAACTGACTTTTCGGCGGGTGTAGTAGATTTCTCCGGCTCTCCACCAAATACATTTAACCATGCTTCCACTTCCGCAGCAGACAAGCCGGTTTCATCCTCTTTTTTAACTGTCAACGTGGGAGGTTGCCGATCGCTCTGTTGCGATTCTGGCCCGCGAGAGGCGGGGCTGTGAAAAGGTGGGGGGCCATCTGAAGCTGCGGATTCCGGAAATATGGCAAGCCACTCTGCAAGTTCCGCGTCCGAAAGCCCCTCTGGTTTCTCGCAAGATGCGGTCGCCGACCGTTTAGGAGCGGGTGTTGTGGGTTCCATACCAACCTGTTCCCCTAGAGGGCGCGATCCTATAATGCGCCTATGCTCAAATTGACGCTCCCTGGTGCGAGATTTAGTTTGCCTGGTTTGTGTTTTCTGCGTGGAACCTGGCTCTGGTACAGCTTTTGTACCGGTATACGTCCAGGTTTCCTCTTCAACAGCCACCGCTTCCTCAAAGATCTTGAGCCAGGCCTCCAATTCCGCCTGCGAAATAGTATCAGGCTTCTCCTTAAAGGCATCGGGGGGCAAACTTAACCGATCGGCGAATACCTGGGCCGTGATCACACAAGCATTGACCTCTCTTGCGCTGTCCAGGACTTCACGGTCGGAGGATACGATCGTCCAGTTAGGCGCGTCGGGCAGGCTGCGCAAGCGTTCTTTGATGATTCTATCAGCAATACTATGCTGACGCGCGGCGAAAACCACATGCACATCGGGAGTGGAAAGCTCCCGCGAGGTACCGCCGGGAATCCCTCCATCGAAAACGACAATAACTTGGCGTCGTTCCCGTCCCGCCCAGGCGCGCAACTTGTATACCAACTTGACCTCGTCATGCGGATCTTCAAGGTCAATATCGGGCAGCGCGTGAACTACATTGTGACCATCAATAAGATAAGGCATTTCAACACAATAGTTCTTTGCAATCCAAAGGCAACCCCAACCGTTCAAATTGCTCTGACGGTGCATCCGTTGCTTTCATCAGTTCCACCAACACATTAACCATTCGCGCCTCAATTTCTGGGTTATCCAGGGGATGTTCTTGCTTTGGATCGGTTGCCAGGTCAAAGAGCAACGTACCAAAGCGATGCATACTGTTCCGACTATCGGTGCGAGCCGCAATCTGCATAGTGCGGCAGCCCTTGGTGAAGGAGAACGGTTCGGCCAGGTGAATGTCCTGTAATTCCTCCACATCAAACGCATGGCGCATGTGGGTAGGCATCAGTGTATATTCATAGAGAGGCGTGTTTTCTACCGTGACAGGGGCACGCATATACACATAGCGCCCATCGGTAACATTGACATGCCCACCATGCAGACCATACAAGATACCCTCGCGCAAGGGCGCATCCGACGCAAGCGCAGTAGTCAACGGAATTCCCTGCATATCCTGCGTCACGGGTACCCCAAAGAACTCCAATAGCGTTGGCCCCCAGTCGATGTTCTGCACCAAGACATTCACACGCTCTGCCTTGCGACCTATACGCGGATCCCAGAGAAAAAGAGGTGTATGGGCAATTTCGTTATAGAAAGGTTGTACACATTTGGCCCACCAGTCGTGTTCACCAAGCAAGAAGCCGTGATCGGTGCAAACAATAAGGAGTGTATCCTCCCACATTTCCAGTTCATCCATCAGGTCGAGGATCTTACCCAGGTAGGTATCGCACATACTGATTGACGCGGCGTTCTCATAGCGGCAATGTTCCACCTGCTCTGGCGTTTCCGTCACCGGCTGATAACCTGGCCAGTCGAAGTGCGGGCCATCGTAATCATGTGGATAGAGATCTTTGTACCGTTGCTGCGTAAAATATGGCTCGTGCGGATCAAAAGTCTCGATCTGCAAAAACCAGTTATCCTGATCCGCGTTGGTGCGCATAAAGGCCAGTCCCATCTCAAATGTCTTAGCTTGCGGTTGCTCTTCCTCGCACTGCATATATTTGCGGTTCACCCAATCCTGTCGCCACATCTTGCCTCCCCGGTCGCCCACGTGATCGGGGATCTCCGGGTCGGCAACTTCGCCCTTCCACGGATCCCCCTCGTGGCCACGCGCGATCTCCCAGGTGGAGTAGCGGGTATGATACGTTGCGCCGCCTTCCTCCCAGTAGTGATAGTGATCGCTGACTAAATGCGTGTAGACGCCATTGGCTTGCAAGATTTCGGGCACAGAGTCGTCAAATGGTTCTAACGGTCCCCAACTACGATGCAGGAAATTATAACGCCCGGTGTGGAACTCGCGACGGCACGGCATACAGGGCATACTGCCCACATAGCTGTTATCGAACGTCACCGTACGCTCATAAAGCCGCTCAAAATTCGGCGCGTGAACCCACTCGCAGCCATAGGGCGGGAGCATATGGCGGTTAAGAGAGTCAAACATGACCATAATGGCACGCATAATACCTCCAAGAATAATAAGCTATATTTTTAAATACGTAAACGTAAAAAATTACTTATGTTTCACATTTTACGTTTTACGCAGAGTTATTCTTTTTCTAACTAAGAGAGATACATCCAGAATATTACTCCGTCAACAACTGCCGCTCGCGCACGAAATCCACAAACTCCGTCGCCGCGCGCTCGACATCCTCGGCGTTTTTAACGTAGATAAGTTCACCGTGGCGGGCGATTTTAGGACTGTTGATCTTCACTACGCGAGTAGGAGAGCCTTTGAGTCCAAGCCACTCCGGGACAGCCTCAATCTCCTCAGGTCCCCAGACAGGCAATTCCGCCTGTTTAGCCCGCTGTTTGCCACGCAAAGTCGGTAGGCGCGGGTAAGCAATCTCCTTGACGACTGTTAGCACAGCAGGCAGGGGAAGCCACAATTTTTGGATGCCACCCTCCACCAACCGTTCTACACGCAGACCTTCGGAAGTCACATCATAGAGGCGGCGGATATAGGTCGCCAGGGGAAAATCCAGGAAAGCCGCGATACCCGGTCCCACCTGTCCTGTATCTCCGTCGGTAGCGCGTTCCCCGCAGATAACCAGATCTGTGTCCGGCAACTTCCGGATCGCCTGCGATAGCGCGTAGGCTGTAGCCCATGTATCAGAGCCGGCAAAACCGCGATGGCTGAGCAACACCCCATCATCACAGCCCATCGCCATCGCCTCTTTAATAGCAACGGCAGCCTTGGCCGGTCCCATCGAAAGCGCGGTAATTTTTCCGCCAACCTGCTCGCGCAGTCGCAATGCAGCTTCAATCGCATACAAGTCGAGAGGATTGATAATCGCCTCAACACCGGTACGGATCATCGTCCCCGTCTCCGGGTCCATCTTCACGTTACTCGTTTCAGGGACTTGTTTAATAGGCACGACAATGTGCATAGCTCACCTCACATTTCATATCAAATATCAATCAGCTTAAGCACAAGATCAGCAGTGGTAAGAGGCTGAACCTCAAGCTCTGCGTCAACCAACTTGCCTTCCGTGTCCACGGCGAAGTGACTACGGATAATACCCTCGTAAGTTTTGCCGTACATACTCTTTTCACCCCACGCACCATAGCGCGCGGCAACCTCGTGATCGGGATCGGAGAGTAAAATAAAGGGTAATTCGTACTTTTCGCGGAACTGCACAAGTTTTTCCGGCTTGTCGGGACTGATACCAATGACGATAGTATCTTGAGTCTCAATTTTGGGATAGACATCCCGCACCGCGCAGGCCTGCTTGGTACAACCAGGAGTATCGGCTTTAGGATAGAAGTAAACGATGACCTTCTTGCCGCGGAAGTCTACAAGACTGACTTCTTTGCCCTCATCAGAGACAAGTGTAAATTCTGGAGCCATATCACCTACGGAAACCATCATAACCTCCTTAGCATAAATAAGGTAACTTTTACCATCCCACAGTGAATCCCGTCAAAAAACACCCAATTGGTAAAATTGTGATTCTTATGTATTCTACCAGCAAAACAGAGGGTTTTCAAGGGCAACAGGTTTTATATAGGATAACTCAAGTTGCTACTTGGACAGCTTTAAGAATTTCGGACACGGATAAAGACAAGGTTCAGAAATCTTGCTTTGTACCTTTACACTTTTACGCTTGATAGGGCATAAAGTGTAAAAGTAACTTGAACCGTCCCCGGATAAACATGGTTTTTTTTCTGTTTTGATCCATGAAATCCGTGGTCATCCGTGTCCTATAACAATTTCGATATATAGGTGGCAACTTAGGTTAGGATACGGGATATGAAGACGGTTTATAAAATAGGAAGATGGGTGTTAGTGGGATTGGTTATCGGTGTGGTGGCTATTTATCTGTGGCTATTTCGTGATTTGCCCGCGCCTGACGATTTGCGAGCCTATACCAGCGCGCCCAGTAGCAAGATCTATGACCGCTACGGGAGATTATTGTTTGAGATGCCCCCACCCTACACCGGCAGTCACACACCAGTCATACTGGCGGATATTCCCGATGCAATGCGCTGGGCAACGATTGCCACCGAGGATGCGACCTTCTACGATAATCCGGGGATGGACGCTCGCGCTATTTTGCGTTCGATCTGGATTAACATTCAGGGTGGAGAAGTATTAGCGGGGGGTAGTACCATCACACAACAATTAGCACGCAATGTCCTCCTCGATCCAGAGGAACGTGCAGAACGCACATTGCGTCGCAAGCTGCGCGAAATGGTGTTAGCAGTACACATTACACGCGCGTATACCAAGGATGAAATCCTACTACTGTATCTCAACGAAATTTACTATGGTAATCTAGCCTACGGAGTAGAAGCCGCGGCGCAAGCGTATTACAATAAGCACATCCACGAGCTAGACTTGGCAGAGTGCGCAATGCTGGCAGGATTGCCACAGTTGCCGGCAATCTACAATCCTCTGGAAAATCTGGACGCGGCCCAAAAACGCCAGGCAGTAGTGCTAGATCTGATGACCAAACAGGGTTATATCACGCCAGAAGATGCGCAGTTGGCGAAGGTCGAGAAATTGTCGTTTGCTGCCACGCCCTTTCCTATCCATGCTCCTCACTTTGTCATGTACGTGCGCGGCTTCCTGGAACGTATGTTGGGTCTGGAGCGGTTAATGGCCGGGGGATTGAATATTTACACAACATTGGATCTGGATTTGAACGAGACGGCCCGCGACATCATGCGCCAGAATCTTGCGCGATTGGAAGTGTGTAATTACGAGACACAATGTCCGCCGGGTGGACATAACGTGCGCAATGCCGCCATCCTAGCTCTAGATCCACGCACCGGAGAAGTGCTGGCAATGGTAGGTAGCCCGGATTATTTTGCGACAGATAATGACGGTGCAGTTAATGGAACGGTGGCATTGCGGCAGCCGGGGTCGTCTATCAAGCCACTCGTTTACGTAGCGGCGTTTGAAGCAGGGCTAACACCGGCGACGATGTTGGTGGACGAACGTACTGCCTTTGTCACGCGGGAAGGTGTACCCTATGTCCCCTTGAACTATGATTTACAGTTTCGTGGTCCGGTGCAACTTAGAGAAGCGTTAGCATCGTCATACAACGTAATCGCGGTCAAAGTGTTAGATACCATTGGTGTGGAGGCACTGCCCAAGATGGCGCGACGATTGGGTATGACAACATTCGACGATCCCGACCGGATCGGGTTGGCAATCGCGCTCGGTGGGGGAGAAGTGCAGTTGCTCGAACTGACGGCAGCTTACGCAGCATTTGCCAATCAAGGTCGGCGTGTGTCCCCTGTGGTCGTGCAGCGGGTTGAGACGACGGAAGGTATCGTATTATGGTCGGCGGAGCCTGGGATAGGAACCGCTGTATTGGACGCGCGCGTGGCCTATCTCATCACCGATATCCTCAGCGATGACCTGGCGCGTATCCCTACCTTTGGCGAGGGGAGTGTACTGAACCTGCGCGACCGTCCAGCAGCAGTCAAAACAGGCACGACCACCGACTTCCGCGACAACTGGACGGTGGGGTACACGCCCGCGCTGGTAGTGGGTGTGTGGGTGGGCAATGCCGATAACGAAGCGATGCACAATGTGAGCGGTATCACAGGAGCGGGGCCAATTTGGCACGATGTGATGGAAGCCGCACTTAAGGGGACACCCGTCGAACCATTTTCCCGTCCCGAGGGGCTGATCGAAGTAGAAGTCTGTGCATCCTCAGGCCTACTTCCTGGTCCTGACTGCCAACATACCGTAACGGAACTCTTCATCGCTGGCACAGAACCTACGAGTTACGAATTACGAGCTACAAATCCAGAATCCAGAACCCAGAATCTACAAACCTCTGCCCCCTTGCTCCCCACTTCCTCTGCTCCCCGGCTGCGACTTACTCGTCCCGACGAGGGTGCGTTATTTCGTATTGATCCGGCACTATCTCGCAGCGTGCAAAAGATTGAGGTGATGGCAGAAGGAGAAGCCGTGACGCAAGTGTCCCTGTTGATAGATAAGGGAATCCTGGCATGGTGTCCATCATTGCCATGTTCTAGTTTATGGCAATTGAAACCGGGGACACACAGCTTTTCTGCAATGGGGATAGATACTCATGGGATGGAAGTTAAAAGTAATAGTGTAACAATTGCGGTCCAGGAATAACTAAATTACTCGTCTGCTTAGGTAACCGTTTAGTTTTGTGAATGATTACCATTTCCTGTCACCTGCTCCAGACAGAAACGCGGGTTTGGGTATGTTTTTTCGTTGACGGGCATAGCCCGTCAACGAAAAAACATCTCTTTCCTGCGACTTAGCCGCTTTGCTACCATAAATGATGCCGTGTTTATTTTCTTGCTAGATTGCTGTATTGATAAACTCCACCAAATCCTCTTTAATCCGCGCCAACGAGGGTAAATGAATATACATCATATGCCCCGCTTCATAATGCCCCATTGAGATATTGCCCTGCAACCTTTCGTCCAGTTCCAGGTGGTTAAAAGTATACTCAGTGGCGAAGTAAGGGGTAGCAAAGTCGTAATAGCCGTTGGCGACGAAGATTTTGAGTGCGGGGTTCTGGGCCATCGCAGCACGCAGAGTCTCGGCGACATTAACGTATTGGTTTTGATATTTACTGTAATCCCAGGTTTCGTGGAGGCCGGTCAGAATCTCGTAGGAAAGATCATTCTCAAAGGCCAGTTCGGTACGCACGTAGTCATTAAACGTGGCAGTATAAATCCCCTGGATATTAGTATAGCTGGGATCGACCTCAAATTCCTCCCCTGCCGCATCACGGTCAATACCTGTAAAACGACTGTCGAGACGACCTACCGTGCGGCGCTGACCGCGTAACAGTTCCTTGACAAAACGAAAGATGTTAATACGCATATTGGTTTGCTCGACATAGCTCTCGGTAAGTCCCGTATAACGCGCCAGCTTGCTCACGATAGCCATCTTTTCCTCGATGGGAAGGGTTGCACCCTGCATCAGAGCCAACGTGTAATCGCTCAACGCAAAGACTTCGACCTCATCCAATAGATTGCGCAGATTGCGTTGTTGCAAATCATCTGGAAGCTGTTGATGATACCATGCAGTAGCGGCATAGGTGGGTAAGAAAAGAATATACGGCAGATCATTGCCTATCCCAAAGAGCGCAGTTTGGAAATTGAGGATGGATGAAATGAGCATAATACCGTTAAGATACATCCCGTATTTATTCTGGAGATAGCCGGAAAGTCCTGCAGCGCGCGTAGTGCCATAACTTTCACCGATAAGAAACTTAGGCGATCCCCAACGCTGAAAGCGCGTTGTATAGAGACGAATGAACTCGCCTACCGACTCAACGTCCTTCTCAATACTGTGAAACTGTTTTGCCTCCTCACCCGGCACAGGACGGCTATAGCCGGTACTCACCGGATCAATGAAGACTAAATCAGTTTTATCCAACAGCGAGAACTCATTATTCACCAGCTTGTAGGGTGGTGGCGGAGCATAACCATCTTCATCAGAAAGCACACGGCGCGGCCCTAACATACCCAGATGCATCCACACTGAAGACGATCCAGGGCCACCGTTAAAAGAGAAGGTAACCGGTCGCCGACTTACATCCTCTACCCCATCCCGTGTATAAGCGATATAGAAGACAGAGGCTTTAGGTTTCATCCCCTTCTTTTCATCCTCTGCTTTGAGAATTAGCGTACCCGCTGTGACCGTATACGCAATCTCCTGTCCGCCAATGATCACAGTATGTTGCGTTGTAGCAACTTCTTCTTTGGGCGCAAGTATAGCATTTTTCCTCTTTTGAGATGTATCCCGATTTTTCTTTTTCTTTGCCATAAATTTACTCCTTTTGTAACAATATCCCTTTAGCACAATTGTAAAAGGAAAAGTGGAAAAAAACAATCTGATGCTAAAATCTGACGCCCATCCCCCCTCGTGCTCCTTTACTCTTTTGCATTTCTGCATCCTTGTCCACTTTCATTAAAACGTTACAATAGACTAAGTGTTATCATTTAGCTGAGGATGGAGAAGCGTGAAAATTAATGTTATTGTACCAACTTATAATGAAAAAGAAAATATCGAATCTTTGGTGAAGCTGTTATTGGGACTGCGGGTAGATCCTGAAGTCATTATCGTAGACGACAACTCACCCGATGGAACAGGAGAAATTGCAGAACGCCTCGCGGCGGAGGCAATAGGCCGGGTCCATGTGATACACCGGTCTGGGAAATTAGGATTGGGCACAGCCTATATTGCAGGGTTTAAATATGCGATCTCCCAAGAATGTGATTTGATTGTGACGATGGATGCGGATTTCTCCCATCATCCACGGTATATCCCGGATATGGTCGAGAAAATTGCAGCCGGGTATGATCTAGTTATTGGCAGCCGCTACGTGCCAGGGGGCGGTGCAGTGGAATGTACCTGGCCGCGCAAGTTCTTAAGCTGGGGGGCTAACGCTTTCGCCAGAAGCATATTGGGATTGCAAGCGCACGACACCACGGCCGGCTTTCGTTGTTATCGGCGCGAGGTCTTAGAATCTATTGCACTCGATCAGATCTTTTCCAGCGGCTATTCATTCTTGATGGAAATATTATACAGAGTGCAGCGAAATGGGTGGCGTGTGGGTGAGGTACCCATCATCTTCCAAAATCGTCGCCAAGGAGTATCCAAAATCTCGCGCAATGAAATTATCAAAGCGATGTATACGGTGTTGCGACTGGCTAAAGAACGGTGGTGGGGGAAAGCAGTATGATCGAGGAACAGGTAACATTATCAGTACACACAACTAAAGTAGATGTAGCAGATCATTCCAGTTTGGTTGATACCGGCTTCGAGTATGTACGCTGTAATCTCTGCGGCGCAGACAATGTGCGGCTAAGAGTTTCTTCCACACTGAAATCTGGGGAACCTAACGATTGGCAGGTTTATGCTTGTACCTGTGGCGGATATGGTACCCATGGTCCAATTATGCAATGCCAGCAATGTGGACTGGTCTATGCCACCCCCCGGCGGCGGGAACAGGACGTACTAGAACTATATGAAACGGTTGAGGATGCACTGTATATAGAAGAACGCGAAGGGCGGATTCTCACCTTTAACACACATTTGCGTAAATTGGAATCGTTTACAGGGGCGCCAAACCATCGTGCATTACTGGATGTGGGGGCATATTTAGGTGTTTTCGTTGACGTTGCCACACGTCACGGATGGGATGCATGGGGAGTTGAACCGAGCAAATGGGCCGTGACTCAAGCACGTGCACAAGGGCTGCAAATGCACTTGGGAACCCTGGAACAAACCAAGTTACCTGCCAACAGTTTCAGCGTAGTTACTATGTGGGATGTGATCGAACATTTACCTAATCCTCTGCGCACACTGCATGAGGCAGCGCGGGTGTTGGAACCCCAAGGATGGCTGGTTGTACATACAATGGATATCGAAAGTGTATTTGCCCGCCTTATGGGTAAACGGTGGCCCTGGCTAATGGAAATGCACCTTTACTATTTCTCGCGCCGCACCTTAACCGCGATGCTAGAAAAGGCTGGCTTCGAGGTTGCGTGGGTGGGAACGCAAGGGCGTTACCTGCGAGCCGGGTACCTTGCCAGCAGGGTTACCGCGTTAATACCTACGATTGGACGGCCACTAGAACATCTTATCACTGCACTGAAGCTGAGAAAAGTGCCAGTCCGCGTAAACTTGGGAGACTTGTTCACAGTATATGCCAGAAAACGCTAAAACAAGAATCTCCATGTCAGAAGATTTAAGAATCCAGAATCCAGAATCCAGAATCCAGAGACATAAGTATTTCTGGCTATTTTTCATCGCCCTAGGTGTGCGTCTGATAACCGCATACGCGATCCCTGAAGCGGGCTATATGGATACCGCCTACTATACAGCGGGGGGCATACGCATTGCAGAGGGAAAGGGTGGAATGGAACCTTTTATTTGGAATTATCTAGGAGAACCTGAAGGGTTACCTGTGTCGGCGTTTGGTTACTGGATGCCTCTCCCCGCGCTGATCACTGCGCCATTTTGGGCATTGGGGCGCAGTTTCTTCGCTGCCCAAATACCGTTCGCGGTGCTATCGTCGCTGGTAGTGGTGTTAGGGAGTCACATCGCGTGGGAAGCAACAAGTAAGGTACGTGCATTTTGGGGAGCAGGGGGGCTGCTCATTTTTAGCAGCTACTTTTTCCCCGTGTGGACACTGCCCGAAACTTTTGCCCCTTTTGCGCTTTGCGGCGCGAGTATGTTATGGGCGGCCGGTCACTACTGGGACACTCGTAAAGTGTCATGGATCGTGATCGCAGCGGTCGGAGCTACATTTGCCTACCTGGCACGCTCCGATGGATTGCTGCTCATTGCACTTGTATGTATAATTCCACTTCTCCGCCGCGATATCAAAGGATTACTGGCAACGGGGTTAAGCATCGCTGTTATGCTTGCCCCGTGGGTCGTCTACAACTTCAACGTCCGGGGAGTCCCCCTCCCAACCGGTGGCACTATTACACTCTGGCTCACGAACTATGATGACATCTTTTGCTACCATTGCGCGCTCTCTCCAAACACTTATCTAGCGTGGGGGTGGACCAATATTCTTGATTCCAAATTAGATGCCCTGGTATGGAATCTGAAGACATTGTTCGCCGTCATTGGCGGGATAATACTCTTCCCCTTTACCCTCGTAGGAGCATGGCGGTTGCGCCGGCAGACAAATTTTACATTGGCATGGCTTTATTTAGCACTGCTCTTTGCCGCAATGACATTTGCCTTTACGTATCCCGGCCCACGCGGCGGTTTCTTTCACAGCGGAGGAGCCGTATTGCCTTTCGTAGTCGCGGCTGCTCTAGAAGGACTGGATCGTGTTATCATCTGGGTTGGGAAACAGCGGAGATGGAACCTTCCCCAGGCACAACTCGTATTTACTATAGGGTTGGTGCTTATTAGCCTGTTCATGAGTATAGCTTTAACAGTGCCCAAATTGCAGAAGTGGCAGGTTGAGAATAAAGCTTATCATGAAGTGGGGCAATGGTTGACAATGGAGGACCCAGACGGCTGTGCTATTTTGGTAGGAGATGCACCACGTTTCTGGTTACTCACACGTATCTCGTCGCTGAGCGTGCCCAATGAAGATGCCTACACTGTCACCGAAGTAGCACGGCGCTATAGCGCATGTTGGCTCTATCTGGACAAAAATCACCCGCAGCCCTTGTCGTCTTTCTATCAACACATACCAGAACAGGATTGGAAGCTTGTGAGATCATGGTCTCACGGCAAATTATATCGTCTACTAGCAGCGCAATAAACTTGAAAGAGGAGGTACTATGTTTCCTGGAAGACAAGCTGCAAGAAGTATACGCCGATTGGCGCGCGCGCAACGCAAAGGATATGAAATCGGGCGGCGGATAGCCCGTAGAGTCATCCGTAACCACGCGGCACAACGTTCTGCCCGTCGTTCAGCGCGGCGAGCAGTGCGAAGAGGGTGTCTGTGGCGGTTTACACTGAGTTTATAGCAATTCAATCTCCCCCAATTGCCGCGCCAGCCAACCGCGAATTGTAAGAAACTCCTGAAGCGCATTGTTGAGATGCGTGCGTTCAGCACGAATAAAGCGTGTATAGGGTGCGACCGCGCCTTCGATCTCTTCTAAACTGCGTTCCAGTTCACGCTCAAATTGTTTGGAGAGCGCGCCAATTAACTCTTCGCGTACCGACTCGATCTTCTCGCGGAGTTCCTGCTTAACCTGCCGTCGCTGTGTAGGAATGACCAGCAATCCCAGAACAGCAACAGTTCCCGCAGCCAGGATGCCGGTTAGATCAGCAGCGGCAGTAGTGGCAAGAGCCGTGATAATCGCTCCCAGACCAATCGCACCTACCTCGACCAGCGCCGTCCCCGCGACCGCCATTTGTAGGGAAGAAGCGATACGCCGTGATTCTGCGACCTCATCGTAATTTTGAAGCGCCTGTTGCGCGATCCGGCTGACTGTTTCCAACACACGAACACGGTCGTAATCAAATGTACCCCCTACCTGTCCCACAATCCGATCGGCGTGCTCTTCTTTACGAGTACGCACGTGCTCCATTACCGCTTGCCACTGCTTAAGATTACTGGCAATTAACCAGTCAATAATATCATCCACCCGCGATTCAATAATCTCAGGAACCTCATTGACTACCTTGTCCTCAAAATCCCGTTGCAATTTATGTTTGTCCAGCAAATCAAAAATACGAGTCAAGCGCATCGTATCGTCAAAATAGGCTATTCCCCGATTCTCAAATTCGTGCAGTACGTTTTCCACATCAGAGAGACGATAACCAAACTCGCGCCCCATATCCTCGCGATACATTGCTACCTGCCGCTCAATATCCTCCATAACGGTAAAATCGTCACGCAACAATTCAAGCCGCTCATTCATTATTGTCGTGTACTTATCAATTAAGTGTGTACTAACTCCAATAGGATTGCTCAACTTGAGCCGAATGCGTTCCTTCTCATCCAACGTAGCGAGAATATATTGCTCTAAAACTTCAAATCGGCTCTTAGCCAACAGATTCATATCTTCAACCTGTTTAGCCTGCAATGCTATTCGTGCTGAAACAGGAAATATTTTTGGCGTAAATCCAAGCAACGCGCGGCCATTTTCCTCAATGAACACCAAAATATCGTTGATGTCCTGTGGATCGTCGAGAATATCAATTTTATTGAGTACGATGACAACCTTCTTACCCCAGTTGCGGATACTTTCCAGAAAAGCCCGCTCACTTTCTGTGAAGGGACGGTCCACGGAGGTGACAAAAAGAACCATGTCAGAACGCGGAATGAATTCCTGAGTAATCGCCTCATGTTCACGGTAAATAGCATTAGTCCCTGGCGTGTCCACAATATTAATCTGCTCCAACATCAGTGCCGGTGCGGTAAAAACATCCACAGAAGCCTCCGCTTCCACTGCAACCCGTTCAAACTTCTGCCCGTATTTGAGCAGGTGAACACGTGTAGTAGTAGGGGTAACACCTTCCTGGAGAAGTTTTTTGCCTAACAAAGCGTTAATAAATGCGCTCTTCCCGGCGTTGAATTCGCCTACGATTACTAGCAAAAAAAGCTCATCTAATTGGCGGATGGATTGTTCAAGAGACGCGCGATCATCCGCACTCACTGCATCGAAACGCGCCAACGCGAGTTGTAAACGGGTCAACCAATGACGTTCGATGCCAAGGATAGCTTCCTGATTTTCGTTAAGAATCCGGTGGTGCATATTTCCCTCTGCGTGTTAGTTTCTGTTTTCAGTATGGCCCAATTTGAAAAAAAGGCAAGGCGTGAAACGTAATTTTATTCTTTTACGTTCTACAGCATTGAGAAGTTTCATAGAGTGCCAAAATGCAACGGTTGCCCGATGTCCGCTGACTGCTGAGCCAAGAGACAGGCTTCAGTGACAGCAAAGGTATCTGCTGCGCTGAGAAGCGTCTCAGTCTTACCCTCAATGTGATTGACGAAGTCGCAGAAAATTTGCCGGTCGCTGGCAGGAGTAAGTTCTATCTCACCATGCTGCGCAGAATTGATCAAAAATACCCGGCCTCTTTGCACTTCAATTGTGCCCTTGGTTCCTATAACTCGAACACGATCATCGCCGTGTGTAGGCGCGGTTTCTGGACGCAGCATGTCAATACTGGCAGAGGCAAAAATTTCATCTGTTAATGTAAAATGACATAAAGCAGAGATTTCTAATTCACCGTTATCGCGGTTGTATAATGTAGACTGCGTCGCATACACAGATTGAAAAGTCGCCGCACTGAACCAGTAAATCCAGTCAATGGCATGGCTCCCTACCCAAGAGATTGTACCACCATACGTGGCACGCTGCCTATAGTAGTCAGCACGTGTGCCGAGCTTATAGGATTTACGTGTATTGATGATCCGGACTGTACCCATTGCGCCATCCTGTACTGCCCGCCACGCAGTATAGAAGGCAGGGTCATAACGCAATCCCATCATCGCTGCAAAATGTAGGTGAGGATAATGTGTTCTGGCCTTAGCATACGCTTCCTTAAGTACAGTCAAACTTTCCATGGTGATAGCGACGGTTTTCTCGCAAAAGACATGAATACCACGTTGAAAAGCTGCACTGCACATTTCCGCGCGTTGTTCAAATGGGCCACAGATACTCACTATATCGGGGTTAACCTGATCCAACATCTCACAATAATCATCAAAAGTCGCAGGTGTGTGTCCATTCTGCTCGCACCACACTTTAAGTGGGGCGACATCATCCTCCGACGTACCGGAGGTGATACCTGCTACTTGAACCTGGGGCAGACGTGCTAATCCGGCCCAAACATAATTATTGTGTCCTCGGCTGCCAATCATACAGAGTTTCATAATATATGTAATACTCCTTTTTCAAATTTCACCTAGTATAATGCCTTTCAACTACTACTTTACCACAGATTTGTATTCTATGCATCTTTGTATAAAACTGCGCACCTTTTTCCACCCTACCTGGAAGCCGGGTTTAGGGTGAATTATGTAATCGTCAGGACAATGTTGAACTATATCACGCATTTAGCAAGAGAACCGATAAATCTCTAAAAGGTTAAGTGCGGTTATCGTTACTTGTATTTTGAGTTTTAGATAGAATTAATATTTTCTTTACTTTTTTCAAATGAGGTATTTTTTTGAAAATCGATTACAATTAGAGATAAGCGTGGGATTGACATGATATCATTTCTGCAACACACCTGAAACTGGATCGCAGAGCAAGAAGAGATATACTAACAGAGAGAGGACAACTAGATGTTGAATTTAACTTCACATCTTAACAATAAGCAGGCGATGAATGGACCGGAGGCAACATACATGGCGCGCATTTTAAGCCTTGACGATGAACCCGAAATCCTCAGTCTTATCAATCTCATTTTAGAGCGTGCCGGGTATACGTGTTTTACAGCACGCAACAATCAAGAGGCCTGGAAGTTTTTAAATTCGGTGCCCATTGATTTATTCACACAGGATTTGAAACGTCCTGGCACGAATGGTTGGCAATTTTTTAAGCGAATGCAGGCTGATCCCGTTTTGTGTCATATTCCTGTGATTATGATTACGGCAGATGCAGATGCTCAGGAACATGCAGAGGCGATAGGATTACAAGTTGCAGGATACCTAATCAAACCCTTTAAACCTCAAGAGTTGTTATTGGTGGTAGCCGATGTATTGGCCAAGAAGGGTATTTCACTCCCCCCTAACCCGGCAGCCGTGCAAGAGCTAAACCCTTTGTTGCGGCGCGCCGCGGTCCGCGCTTTCTTGCGATTACCGAATCTGGGAATGGATGATCCTGAATTTGCCGTGCGGTTGGCTGCGCTGAGAAAGTTAGAGCATATTACCGGAGATCCATCAGTTGAACAATTAATATCTGCGTTGCGCGATGAAAATCCATGGGTGCGCTGGATTGCAGTTTATGCCCTAGGAGAGCTTCAATCTCCAGGGACAGTAGAGCCATTGATTATAGCACTGAAAGACGAAAGTGATAAAGTACGGTGGGCTGCCGCACAAATGTTAGGTACATTTGGGGATGGCAAGGCGGTTCTTCCCCTGATTGCTGCTTTACAGGACGAAGATGCGCATGTAGTGCGAGAGGCCGCGTTTGCTTTGGGTCGGATTAAAGATACCCGCGCGTTGTTAGCCCTGGAACAGCTTGCTCAGAAGGCCGCGCAGGCTGCCCACTATGGGCGATTAGTAACCCCAGCCGCGAATCAGGCTATTGAAGCCATCGTGCAAAAAAGAGCATAAATAACGCTAATCCCTATATATGACACATGAAAACTCATCATTATTTATCCATAATTCACAATTTATAATTTATGTCTATCTACCTGGATATTTCTGCTGCTGTACATCACCGCGCCGGGCTAGGACGTTATGCCGAAAGTCTAACTCGCGCGTTGCTTCCTCACTTCTCTGGTAACCTCTCGCTTTTTTATAATCGCGAGCAGGGTATCGAACCGTTAGCGGGGTTGGGTCATTTACCTACCCACACTATCGCGTTAGGCTATAAACCCTGGCGGATGTTAATCTGGCTAGGACAGTTAGCGCGGGTTCCCTTTAATTCCTTGATTCCCGGTGCAACGTTGTTCCACGCGACCGAGCATTTGCTGATGCCATTGCGGAATATTCCCACAGTGCTCACGGTCCATGACCTTATCTTTTATCATTTACCTGAGCATCACAAACCTCTCAACCGCTGGTATCTCAACTGGACGCTGCCTCTCTACTGTCGCAGGGCGACGCACATTATCACCGTCTCCGAAGCTACACGGCAAGATCTGATCCAGATTTATCATATACCGCCGGAAAAGATCACAGTAATCTTAGAAGCTGCCGATCCTCACTTTGTGCCGCCGTCCCCCAATACAATACCTAAAGTACGTGCGAAGTATGGACTACCAGAGCATTATCTACTTTACTTAGCGACGCTTGAGGGACGCAAAAATCTGACCCGCCTACTTCACGCCTGGGAGCCACTTTATCTAGCTGGAGAGGCCCCACCGCTGGTTTTTGGCGGTAAACGAGGCTGGTTGATAGAGGACTTCTTCACGGCTGTGGAGCGTAGTCCTGCCCGTGAAGGAATTCTTTTCACCGGTTACGTGGCCGAAGAGGATTTACCCATACTCTATGCCGGAGCCCTGGCCTTTGTATTCCCCAGTCTCTATGAAGGATTTGGCCTCCCCCCCTTAGAAGCCATGGCATGTGGTACTCCTGTCGCCTGTTCTAATGCCCCCCCGATGCCGGAAGTGTTAGAGGACGCGGCCTTACTTTTCGAGCCTACTGACGTGGATGCTATCACCGACACACTGCGCCGGCTG
>JAFGFI010000065.1 GCA_016931185.1 Anaerolineae bacterium | reverse complement strand
GGGGGTGGTGATGGACTATCACGCCAGAAACGACTTAGCAAACGTAGAAATGCGCCAACGTTTCAACCCTCCTGACAGGCTATCATCCCCGCTCAGTGTAGCCTTTTTAGCGGGGTTATTTCTATTGTTACCTGCTCTATATCCGACTTTTGACCTTTGGCGTTCACGTATACCATATATTCGCCTGGCATTAGGAGGTATAGCTATCCTGGCGGGGCTTTGGGTTCTGATCCTAATTGTGTTCACATTTGTTGATCGTCTTGCCCATCGTCCGGCGTTCCCTTCTGAAGCTGTTACATATCGTGCCAGCTACTATGTGTATAAATATTTCTGTTTGGGTAGTCTTACATTTGGAGTGTCTTTTAGTGGTTTGCTCGCTATTCATTGGTTCTTTCAGAAGCCGTTTTTAACGCTTGTGTATGGAGCATTGTTGTGTTTTCAGGGAGTGTACATACTGTTGCGTTTTAAGCAAGAACTTCACAAACTGTATAATTCTTATCAGAAGATCAATCAACGTGGAACCGCCAGCCTAAGCTTTTTAGGGATGCTCGCCTTTTCAGTTATGATGGTTATTAATAATTCCACTGATGCTTCAGGCCAATCCATAACTGTACTTTTCGTTTGCATAATGCATATATGGGCAGCGTGGCATTTTCTGCGTTTGGCCATTTTAAATTTTGGGCGAGCCGCGATTCACGCAGGCATAGGGCAAAATGTTACTTTAAGGAGTGAATAACCATGGGTAAGTTAGAAATCAAGTTTAGCACGGCTGAGATGTTGTTAATTACATCATCAATGAAGATCGCTTCATTCCCTAATCTCGATCAATCGAGTCAACCTTATTCTAATGATGAATTGAAGATAATGTTGACGACGGCGCGTGACAGCCTTATGGCAAGGGGGCTAGTTCGGATAAAAGAGCAAGATGGCAAAGAGTTTTTGGATCTGCATCCCATAGTAAAGGCGGCTGTTGGTGTTGCCACACGTCCTGAAAAAGGTTGGTGGCTTACAGTCACAGGAGAAGGCGTAGATCCGCAAAGTATTTTCTTTAGTTGGACAGAAAAGCTTATTATCAGTAATTGGCTCACACGAGAAGGTATTTTCTGTTTTGAACAGGTGGCGGAAAACGAATTACCTTCAGAAATACTGAAGTTCTCCAGTATCAGGGATCAGGGCGAAACGGAGTCCCCAACTCAGTATGCGGTTCCTATTGAAATTTTAGATGCAATTGCCCAAGACGACAAACTCTCATCGTTTGATTCGTCACAATTAACTCGATTTGGATTATCCGGAAGCGATGCCAAACAGCTTTCAGAAGGTTTGGTTTCTCCACTTGAGCGTTGCATCCTGATAGCTGTATCGAATTTACGCGAACAGTCACAGAATGTCGGCCTTGTTATATGGTTCACGACATATGATGACCAGACCTGGCTAATTGAACAAGATCCTAGTACAGAAGAAGTGGCTATTCTGAAGAAAGTTTCGGGTGATAGTGTACTCAGTGCGATTACAGCGTTAGTAGAAAAGACTCTGGCCTGATGCACTACTTGTGATGAACTTGGGTATGTCCCTCTCCGAGGGATTTGGTAATTCACCTACGCTGCAGATTTTTGTCACTGATTGATCAGGAGGATACACAAACGTGGATACGCTGATTGTGACGACCAGCATTGCGCCATTGAACCGTGTGGTTGATTTGGAGCTTTCCTCTGATGTACCAATGTGGCAGCTTATTCCGGCGTTGGCGACGGCGCTGAAGCTGCCACAGCCACAACCTGCCGGCCGCGCTTTGACCTACCAATTCGTGTTGCTACGCAATGGCGTGCAGCGTCCGCTTGGGCCAAACGAGACGCTCCAGGACGCAGACGTACTCACCGGGGATTTTCTTTCCCTGGTGCAGGCCGGAGCGCGACCGCAGGCCTTGGCTGTTATGCATGCCGGACCGACCGCGTTGCTTCGCACTCAAGCCGGTAAAGTGATTGTGCTGGACAACTTTGGGCTAACACGCCTACGGGTCGGACGTTATGACGCGCTCAACGGTATTGCTCCCGAAATAGAACTGTCAGATGATCCCGCTGGCAGCACAGTCTCGCGTGACCATGCCCGACTCGATATGCAGAAAGGGCAATGGGCTTTGATGGCTATTTCGTCTTCTAGTCTCACCCACGTGAATGATCAACGGCTGCAACCGGGACAGTCGCAGCTCTTGAAAAACGGCGACCACATTCGGTTGGGGGATGTGCATCTCAATTTTGAAATCGCGTCATTACAATAGGTCTCTCTGGTTTGTAGTTTCGGTGATTGAGGGTATAGTTTATTCATTGTGGGGGAGGAATACGCTGTTTTTCGTCTTTGTCTTACACCAGGATTGGTGAATGATGTATTGTAATCGTATTGGTTTATGGTTGAGGATTATTGTTTGCCTTAGTTGCCTGTGGATTGCCTTCGATGAGGCCGCTGCGGCTTCTACTATCCATCACGCGGCTGTGGATGATCGAGACATGCCATTTGTCGCTATGGCGCTCACATCGAGCGGGGTTTTCTCCACCACCGGTGTGATCAGCGAAACAATGCTTGTGCCCTCGACAACACTCACCTTAACTGTCCAATTCTCCGGCATCACGGTCATCAATTCACAATTCCCAACCTATACGACTGTGATCAAGCCTGAATTTACCTCGTGGGTCGTTCCGGTTTCTATACCTGAAAATGTTTCTGGTACACTGCCCTTCACATTGACAATGCATGTAGGCGCTTTCGAGACTGCTATCCAACAGATTGCCGTATCGATTGCAGCGATGCCTACACTTTCAAAACCAACACTTTCTCCTACACCATCCCCCACGCCCACAGCCTTACCGACGCCTCCAAGTGCAACAATTGACAACAACAGCATGGCACAACCACCGGAAAATGTGCGCCACGCGCGGGAGCTATGGCCGCAGGCTTTGCCCTGGCCGGGGCTATGGATCGGCGGGATAGCGGTGCTGGCTGTTATTACAGTCATTCTGCTTGCGCGCGCTTTACGCCGGCGTCAACTTAAAAGCGCGCACCGAGCTGCGGTTGCACTTCCGCCACCTTCTTTAGTTTCTGATGGCGTTCCCCCACAGCCTGTTCTCGAAAAGACTGAGATTCAAGCAGCCTATCTTATGTTTCCAGGCGATATGTCGCAACGTTTTATTCTGGCCCCTGAGGGGACTACAATTGGACGGGCTGCGGACAATGTGTTGGCTGTTGATGCAACCTTCCCTGCCTGGGAGACGGTGTCCACCTACCACGCGCGTATCTTCTATCTGGATAATGCCTGGCGGCTCGAAGATTTGGACTCCCACAATGGTGTGTATGTGAATGGACAACGTACCGGGCGCAATTTGTTGCGGGATGGTTGGGAGATTAGCATTGGCGATCTGAAATTCATCTTCCACACTGAAGGAGCGAAGCCATAGTCATGGAATGTCCCCGCTGTCATCATCCCAATCGGCCTGCGGCGCGCTTTTGTCAGAGTTGTGGTGCGCCATTACCAGTCACTTCGGAAGCCTCGCTATCTCAAACAGAGCCACAAGCCAAGTCGATTGCCTCTCCCAGACCTTCGGCAGTTATGTTGGGCTTGCCGGGAACTGCGCCGTTACCGGAGCTTCCGCCGCGATTTCAACCCTTACCGGTCGGCGCGTTGGTGTGTCAAGATCGGTATGTTGTGTGTGAAATACGCCCGAGTCAAGAGGGTGACAATTTCTATCTGGTCGAAGATTTGGTCCCCACGCACCGGTGCCCCAACTGCGCGGCAGATGTCGTTGCTGTGCAGACGCGTTTCTGTACAGAATGTGGCGCCGATCTGACGAATGTGCCGGCAGTGCATTTGCGTTATCTGATGCAGGAAAGCGATCAGGAGCGGGCATTTGCGATGGAGGCGCACTGGCTTAACACGGGCTTGCAACATCCGGGAATCTATTTGCCTGTCGCCGCGTTTGAAGAGACGCCCTATAGCGTGATCCCGCGCTATTACCGCATTTTTTCAGAGTTTATGCCGACGATTGCCGCTGAATTACCCATACCCCAGGAATGTAATGATGTATTAAGGTGGGGAAGTGTCTTGGCAGATGCCTTGGATTGTCTGCACCAACACAAACTTGTGCTAGAAAGAATCAGCCTTGAGCGCATTGCCGTCAACGGCGGCGGCGCGCAGTGGTTGGATCTCAATCTGGCAAAAGCAATGGGCAAAGATGGGGAGCAACAAGCACGACGTGATGTGCAGGGATTGGCGCAGGTATTGCTATACTGGGCAACCGGACAGCGTGAAAGTTTCGATCATAGCGCGCTTCCCGAAACCGTTCGAATGCTTTTTGCCCACGCACTCGATTTATCCTATCCTATGTCGGCGGCGGAATTCGCCACAGGATTGGATAGAGCTTTGCAAACATTGCGCAGACCCGATAGCATAGCTTTCTTGATCGGCCAGCAGACCGATGTGGGCCGGACGCGTTCTCTTAATGAGGATAGCTTACTCGCGCTGGAGATGGCGTCTGTCTTTCGCTCGCAGAATCGACCGGTTGGCATATTCCTGGTAGCCGACGGCATGGGGGGACACGAAGCCGGCGATGTCGCCAGCCAGTTGACTGCGCGT
>JAFGFI010000064.1 GCA_016931185.1 Anaerolineae bacterium | reverse complement strand
TCCCGCACCGAGTACGATGCGATTGGGCAGATCGTGCGTGAGATCGATGCTAACGGCAACGCTAATCGCTTTGTGTATGATCCACTTGGTCGACTCGTGAAGGTCATCGACGCGCTAGGGTATGCCACGACTTACAGTTATGATCCGGTCGGCAACATGCTCACCGAGGCCGACGCCAACGGACACGTCACCACGTATACCTATGATCCCTTGAACCGCCTGGTCACGGAAACGAATCCGCTGAATGCCATCTGGACGTACACTTATGATCCAGAAGGCAATCTGATCCAGACGGTGGATGCCAATGGGCAGACCATTCGCTATGCCTTTGATGCCGTCGACCAAATGATCGCCATTCACTACCCCGTTGCCAGCCAGGACGTGACCTTTGAATACGACCCCAACGGCAACCTGATCCGTATGGAAGATGCCGCCGGTGAAACGACGCTGCGCTACGATCCCCTGGATCGTGAAGTGGGTAAGGTTGATCCCTACGGGCGCGCGCTACAGAATACTTATGACCCGGTCGGCAACCGGCTCTCCATTGTCTATCCCTACACCGGCACGGTCACATACACCTACAATGCCAACGACTGGCTGGTTGAGATGGCAGACCCGCGCGACGGCGCGACAACCTATGTTTATGATCCTGACTACTTACTGATCCGCACCGACTATCCCAACGGTACATGGACGGATCAGGAGTACGACAAGGCAGGGCGACTGATCCGCCAGTTCAACGGCACCGCCTACAATGCCGATGTCATCACCTCTTATGAGTATACCCTGGATGCGGTGGGCAATCGCCTGCGCACGATTGAAGCATACACCAGCGGTCAGGTGCGTAAGATCACTACGACCTATACCTACAACGTGCGCTACGAGGTCCTGCAGACGATCGAGAACTATGAGGGTCCACCCTCTTACACCGTGAACACCAGCTACACCTACGATCCGGTGGGAAATCGTCTCACGATGACGACAGACCGCGATACCGGCCCAAAGCCGAAACCTTATACCACGGCTTACATTTATGACGCAGCCAACCGGATGCTCGCGGCGGGGAACGTGCTCTACACCTACGACGCCAACGGCAACCGCCTGACCAAATTAACGCCCGGCAAGCCGCCGGCGCAGACCAAGCTTGAAACGTATACATACGATGCCGAGAACCGGATGACGGTCTACACGCGCATCCGCGTGCAAAGTGGTCACATTGAGCAGCGCGTCTACAACAAATATGATGGCCTGGGACGCCGCCTGGACAAGGGAACACAAGAATCCACAGGCGTCACCAAGTGGGTCAAGTACCTGCTCGATGGCCTGAGCTACGACCAATTAGCCGAATACCCGCAAATTGGGCAGCCCATCGTCACGCAACTTTACCGAGGGTGGAACGGTCAACTGGTCAGCATGGACGAAATTCAGGGCGGCGGCATCGGCAGCCAGTACTGGTTTGCCACCGACGGCCTGAGCAGCATGGCCGCGACGACCAAGCAGAACGGGCAGAGCGCGCACGAATACTTCTATGATCCTTATGGGCAACTGATTGACGAGAATGGCCACTGGGAGGATTCCAGTTCGTGGACCAACCCCCACAACCATTACCTGCTCACCGGCAAAGAGTGGGACGAGGAAAGCCGCCTCTACTACTTCGGCGCGCGCTTCTATGATGCCGAGGCGGGGGTGTGGCTGACGCAGGATCCGTACCGTGGTGGTGTCAATAGCCCAATGACGCGGCATCGTTATCTCTACGTGCGTAACAATCCTATTAATCGTATTGATCCATTAGGTTTCTTCGACTGGAACACAGGTCATGTCGAGTGGGGTGATACACTTGCGTGGATCGCCAAAGATGCTGGTGTGAGCACACAAGATATAGTAAGTTGGAATCCACAAATCAAGCATCCTGATGTAATCTATTTAGGGATGTATTTGTGGTTACCGCAAGATGCAGTCAATGCTGGAAAATTAGCTGAAGCTATTCGAATGGGATCTGGTGCAGATGAAGCTAGATGGAGCAAGCCAGGCTCTACTGATACTAGCATTGGATGCGGACCGACCTCGAATACAAATGTTGATTGCCCTAATCATTACCATTTCGGTTCAGTGAATTTTCAGTGGGAATTCGGTGTCATCCCGCAGTTCACGGCATTAGGGATTGGAGGATTCGTTGAGTTAAGTGCAAAGATGGAAGATAATACAGTTATCGGATCCTTAGCTGGCGGCCTTGAATGGGAGCCGCTTGAGGTTAATCCAGCATTAAAAGCTGCGAACAAAATTGCTGACATGATTGGCTTAGAAATCGAGTTGGGAGCGCAAATAGGGCTTGCAGGGAAAATTGAATACAATATCTGTGAAAAAAGTGGTGATGTGAAAATCTGTGGCTTTGGTAAGATTTATGCTGGTTTGTATATAAAGGGACCAGTTGGGCGGGACATAATAAGCGGGAAATTCGAGCATCAATGGGCCGGTGCCCAAGCGTCAGGCGAAGCAGAGATTTGTCTGAGCTTGTGTAGCGGAAGAGTAACATGGTCAGCAGGTGCAGATTGGTCCATCTATTTTGATGTTGGCTGGACATACTTCTCTAGGCGATATGAGTTTGGTGGAGAAATTGCTACAGCGGGGAAAGATGAGTATATTACGACTATTGAGGGTTTGGCGATATTTAAAGAATTTTGTGGTAACTAGCGAGTACACCAGGCTCTATCTTGGCTGTTTGTAAGGATGGAATAATGCCTGGACAACGGTGAAGTCTGTGACGAAAAAAGCTCCCGTGTGCGACGGGAGCTTGCCTATCAAGCCAACAGTTTGGGGATCAGTGCTATTTAGGGTTGGCGACGGCCTTGTGGATGTATGGGTGAAGGTCGCGGCGTGGAAACTAATGTGACGAGGGGTGTTTACCGGTATAGATGTTGGTCTCAATGACTCTGTGGGCTGCGTAGCCCACAAACTTCATAGGATGTTACTCTTACTGATGGGCTTTATTGCCAGCGGTTTGCTGTTAGGATGGACTTTGTTATTAGCTTTCGCTGTGTCATTTCCGCCAGTCCGCTGGTACCCCACCAACCTTCCTGCCCATAACCCAGAAATCCTCGTCGCTGTGCCGCTCTCTCCCACCGTGCTCTACGCTGCCACTTGGGAACAGGGTATTATCGTAGCGCCGACCACGGCACAACGTGACTACCCCCAATACCGGCGTCATAATGTTGCTGTGGGTGTAGGGTGAGTTGGCTGTCAATCTGCTACACTAGTACCTTTTCAACTCAGAACAATTGCCTGACTTGATCAAGAGTCGGAGGCGCGTCGTGCATACGCTCACTTGAACGCAGGCTTTGTTACTCGGGGACGAAGGCTACAGTGATAGTCATATTGCTGTAGCTTTGCGTACTGGGAGCGCCACGCAGCAACGGTTTGTAGAAAGCAATCTGGAAGACGCATTGCATGAGAAAAACCGTCCTGGCGGGGAAAGGGAATTGGATGAGAAGGGTGCTGCGGTGAAGGTTGATTTTGTGCAGTGTATGCACTATTTTAGTAGACGAGGCCTCTTTCCTGAAGTGGCGCAGCTCATGGCCATGTTTGATAAATCTCAACATGCACACCCCGGCGGCGCTCTATGCGACCTTTGAACCGGCGGGAGCTAAACGTGTTCTCAATCGAAAAGCATTGAAGCGCTCACAAAAAACTAACAGCTCCGGTACTTCCTAACCATTTTGGGATAAGTGACATTACCCATACAGAATTGCGTACTTCTCAGCTTCACAGGATATAGCTTTTGTAGTAAACTTTACTTGCTCACCGAGCGTTACAACGGACAGACAAATTCCAGAGTACTGCCTATAAGGAACTGTTAATGGCTGTCGTGTTTCCTATCAACACTTAACAGGGAAACTATCTTTATAGATGTATCGTCATAATGCCCCAAAAGATTACATAGCTGGTCGCTAAAAATATGCAATACGGAGGAAAACAATGAACAAACACAGATTCGCCTCTTGGAAAGTATGGATTGGGCTGGCAGTCGCGTTAGCCATGCCATTCTCTGTCTATGCAGCGCATGTCGCTATCGACACCAACGACGGTTGGGTCGATCCAAATTGGGTCAGCGTTACCCTCTTCAGCGCCGATGGCGATGATTGGGCCGACGACAACTACGATATTGACCAGGCGTGGGTCACCAATGAAGCCAACAACAGTTACTTCTACTTTAGGGTCAGTCTCATCGGAACGGGGCAACTCCCTTTGGATAACTGGAGTTCGATTGAAGCGCATCTTGACTGTGATCAAGACGGCAATGACTATGGCGCTTCAGATGTTATTGTGTATTATTATGGGAATAATGATGCCAGCTACGAATGTCAGGGATCGAATTGGCCTGATTGTAGCGTAAACGATAATAACGGCATCACCTCTGGGGAAGAAATTCTGGGTACTCCCAATAACTATGAGTGGCAGGCCGATGTCAACAATGGAAGCGTAGATTGGTCGGCCTGTCTGGGAACAGTGAATATCAGGTTTGTGACCCTTGACAGCACTGGCGCAGTCGCGGATACTGCCACTGTGCGCGAGTACGATGCTCCTACTGTGGTCACGCTAGAGAAATTTGTAGCCGGTCAACACGGCACACCTTTCTCTTTTGCTGTTGCCATGCTTCCTGTGGGAGTCATTGTGCTTGCCTCGATAGGGTTAGTGCGCCGGCGGTCCAGTCGAGATTGAGATAAGCCCGCAACTATTTTCTGCGTTTAATTTTCATAATGACGTTCTATCGAGAGGGATATGCAAAATCCGCCCATGCGCTAGCATCCCGTCACCCTGAGCAGCCTGCCCTGAGCTTGTCGAAGGGCAGTCCCGGTGCTTTTCCGGGGCGGAGCGAAGGGTCTCCGGTTGTGCCACTTCTAAACCGTTTGTCTATTAGCGAATACCGCCCCCACATTTGCCCGCTTGGTCATATTGGGATAAACTACTCACAGGTGCAACGCACTGGATTTCGCACCCGTGAACCAGTTTTGCGGCTAAGTTTCTGGCTAGATCAGCCAAGTGCGTTGCACCTTCAACATAGTGAAATCCGTGT
>JAFGFI010000063.1 GCA_016931185.1 Anaerolineae bacterium | reverse complement strand
TCGAACAACGCGCTCAACCCTTGTAACGCCGCTACAGACGTCATCGCATCGTCGCCGATGAGGCTGCCGTTACCCAGTGCGACGTGAACGGATGCGCCTTCCTCGGCCACGCGCCCGACTTCGTCGGTCAGGGAGTGAAAGACAGGAACAGAGCGCGTCGACGGCGATTGGTTGCGATAGCGTATTCCGTAGATCGCAAAAGCGGTCGCCGCCACCAAGATAACCCCCAGGGCCATCAACTGTATCAGGGTCTGGTTCATCATCTACTGCACCTCACCCGCGCGTAAATCGTCTTCAAGTTGGCGTAGTATCTCCGGTTGCTCCAGCGCCTCGGCCAATGGTGCGAGGCGCTCACCGAAAAAGGGGGCCAACATCCACAATACTTGTCCACCTACAAATCCCCACACTTGAAGCACATCCAGGAACGGAAGCGCCACGTCAACGAGGCCATATTCCCGGATCGCGGTTACCCACCGCGCAAGCTGCGCTGAGGGGACACGTTTATCTTCCATCGCGTATTCCTTCCATTTTGCTTTGCGATGCGCCCGACGCCACTCACCAATAGTAGTTTATATCCGATAAAGTTATTGTATCACAACGCAGAAGGATGCGCAACTAGGGCAACTAGGGCTTGACAGTGTATGCAAGCACGTTATAATGATGCCTGAGAAATCTTACAGTCGATGCTGGCAAGCCCTATAAGGTTTGTAGAACAAGGTCGGACAAAGTCAGGAGGAGGCATTATGGCAAAGAAAAAGGGCGTTCGGGTTTTGATTAAGATGAAGAGTACCGAAAGCGGGCACATGTATCTCACGGAGAAAAACCGACGCAATGATCCGCAGCGGTTGGAAATGCGCCGCTATGATCCCTTTGTGCGCAAGCACGTCATTTACCGCGAAACGAAATAATCGCTGCCGCATACATCACAAACCCGGTACTTCCTACGTACCGGGTTTGTTTTTACAAATCACATCCTACTCCGTTTCATCCGTTCAACCCGTTGACTGTTTTGAAAGGAGACCACAATGCCCCTGACCAAAATTGTCTGCACGCTAGGGCCGGCGACCGAATCGCCCGAAATCCTGCGCGGGATGATCCGCGCGGGCATGACGGTGGCCCGGCTCAACTTCTCGCACGGGACGGCCGAAAGCAAATGCCAAACCGCTGCATTGGTACGCCGCATCGCTGCTGAAGAAGGTCGTTGTGTGGCGTTGATGGGCGACCTGCAAGGCCCCAAAATCCGCGTGGGCACGTTGCCGCCGGAGGGCATCTGGCTTGTGGAAGGCGCGGAAATCACACTGACAGCAGACCCGGTACAGGATCCGCTCACGGAAATTCCCTTTCCGCATGCCGACATCATCCCTGACGTGCGACCCGGCAAGCAGATTTTGCTGGACGACGGCGCGTTGGAATTGGAAGTCCTTGCCGTTGGGACAACGGACGCCGTTGGGACAACGGATGCCGTTGGGACAACGGACGCCGTTGGGACAACGGATGCTGCTTCCCCGACGCGTTTGCACTGCCGTGTGCGTGTGGGTGGCTTGCTCACCTCAAACAAAGGGGTCAACTTGCCGGGCGCGCCACTGAAGATCCCCGCGCTTACAGAGAAGGATAAGCAAGATGCGTTGCTGGCGCTGGAACTGGGGTTGGATTACCTGGCACTGTCATTTGTCCGGCGGGCAGATGATGTGCTTGCGTTGGAGGACTATCTCAACGCGCACGCCTGTATCCCTGGGGAACGACGCGCCGGTGAAAATCCGCACCACGTTCCTGGCATCGTGGCCAAGATCGAAAAGCCTGAGGCTCTGGGAGACCTGGACGCCATTATCCGCGCTGCCGATGCCATTATGGTCGCGCGCGGCGATCTGGGTGTGGAGACCTGCCCCGAACAAGTTCCTCTGGCGCAAAAGAGAATCATCCATCTGTGCAACCGCCTGGGAAAGCCGGTGATTACGGCAACGCAGATGCTACAATCGATGATCGACAACCCACGCCCCACACGCGCGGAGGCGTCAGACGTCGCTAACGCTATTTTCGACGGCAGCGATGCAGTGATGCTTTCCGGCGAGACTTCGGTGGGTAAGTACCCCGTGGAGGCCGTACGCATGATGGCGAATATCGCCGAGAGTGCGGAAGGTTCGCCGTATTTCCCCTACAATCAACTACTGAACATGGAGAAAGAAGCCGCCAACACACCCGATACGGTCGCCCGTGTCTGCACGGGCGCCCGTGCAGACACGGTCATTATCTCCAGCGCGATTGGCCGGGCGACGGTGGCGTTGGCGGAAGCGGTCCACGCGACGGCCATCATCACCTCGACGGAATCCGGGCGCACAGCGCGCCTGGTGGCACGCCATCGCCCGCACATGGCGTTGTTGGGGATTACCCCCTTCGAGACTACCGCCCGGCGGATGCAATTGGTCTGGGGAGTTATCCCTGCTGTGGTTATTCCCTTTAACGATACTGATGAGATGATCCAGACGATGGTCTACGGCGCGGTCACCCAAAAGTATGCCTCCATTGG
Organism: Anaerolineae bacterium; assembly: GCA_016931185.1. Taxonomy (GTDB): domain Bacteria; phylum Chloroflexota; class Anaerolineae; order B4-G1; family SLSP01; genus JAFGFI01. The sequence goes on along the minus strand of JAFGFI010000063.1, from coordinate 2,445 downwards.
CAGCCACGTAGTGTTGACGGCAGGCATCCCCTTCACATTCCACGGCGTCACGAATATGGTCAAAGTTCACACTGTACGGGCAGAGGATATACACCTTTTAAGCGTGTGATGCAAAGAAAACCCCCGATTTCTATTAGAAATCGGGGGTTTTTTGTTCTACCGGGTTACAATTGTGGGGCCGGTGCAACAGGCATCTCCACTTCACGATCCATTACCGGCTCGATGACGTGACTGCCCTGTGGAGCGCCGCAGTACGGACAGAGGTTCCAGTCCAATTGCAGGACTTTATCACAAACAATGCAGGATTTCCGCAGTTGCGTATGGCAATACGGACAATAGAGAAAATCGTTGCGCACTTTGCCCCCACATGAAGGGCAGGCTTCAGGTTCCTCGATAGCTTGCAGCAGCGCCTCTTGTTCCAGAGCGTGCTCGTAGGCTTCGGCCAGCGTTTCCCGCGGGCGGATGAGGAAATAGATGATCAACCCCGGCAGTGTCAGGATCCCCACCATGATGGTCGCCAGTAACTGCACAACAATGTCACGCGTGCGCGAGCGAATGTCGCGGAAGGCCCAGAGTACCATCCCAATCCACACACTGGTCACAAAAACCGCTGTCACCAGCGTTAAAATCGTTACGACTTGTGGCAGCAATTCCAACAGATCATCGATCATCTTCGTCTCCTAAAAGTAGTCGCCAACGTAGCTGAACGTCGTCACCAGTCTGGTAGTCCTATAGTCTTTAGTTACATCGTCGTTGTACAATAGCGTGTAACGACAATGCCTGATCGATTCAACACCATATCAACTGGGTTGACGCTGAGATTATACCATACAACGCCGAGGATGAAAATATAGCACGGATCGGATCTCGAGCGTGTTTCAGAATGGGGGTGACTTGCCAGGTGGGATGCACTTACGCCTGGCAAATGAGCGGGAAATGTATCAAACGTGCAACTACAGGCCAACCAAGTGCGTCCCACCTTAAAATTGACATGTAACATGGGCCATGGGCCCCGGACGTGTTTCAAATACGAAAAAGCTCGCTCATACCTGAGCGAGCTTTCTTTGTATAAAACTGCGATCTACCCCGCCGTTAACGATGCTTGTCTTTCTTGTCGTCGTCGTCCTTGACAAACACGTTCAGCACGACGCTGACGATGCTGACGATGAGCGCGCCCCAGAGCGCGGGCCAGAAGCCGTCGATATAGAAGCCCACGCTGAAGAGGTTGTTCGCCACCCACGCCGACAGCAGCAGGGTTAGCGCGTTCACCACGAGCGTGAACAGGCCAAGCGTGAGCAGGATCAGCGGGCAGGTGAGCAGTTTGAGCAGCGGGCGAACAAAGGCGTTGACCAGCCCCAGGATCACCGCCATCACGGCGTAAACAATCCAGCCACCGCCATCGTCGACGTGGATGCCTGTTACCGCCCAGGCCGCCACAAACAGAGAAAACGCGCCAATCGCCCAACGAATGATCAGTTTCATGATGTCCTCCTATAAAAACAGTCGAAAGTTAAAAGTTTCAAGTTGAAAGTCAAGCTCAGACTTTCACTCTATCTACGCATAGGATGACAGAAAGTTTCGTTTCTTTGGTCTACCCGCAGTTTCGAGCAATAGCGCGATGGCGGTGAGCAGCAGCGGCTTCCAGTAGGGCCGGACATAGGCGAAGTGACGTTTCAGGATGCGCATAAGCTGACCCCTATCTCAAGAATCGGATTGTGGTTCAGTTGTAACAAGCTCATATCCCTTAGGCAACTCAGGAGAAATTTGTAAAACTGAAGGCGGGATTCGATAATGAAAACAATCCCGGCGAGGACCGTTTTCGACAGTCGCACTCAAAACATCTTCTGGCAGCCAAAGTGTAAGAGTCGAATCCGGTATTTGTACTTTATACACATAGCATAGGATTTCAGCGAACTTCTGATTCGCCGCGTAATGTGCCCAATAGGATTCTACGATCTCGACGCGTGTACCATGCGTTAAAACGTAACGAATGATCAAACGAGGATCACGTTGTATTGTCCCCGCAGCGCCGTATTCCTCTCCTACATTCACAAAAACTGTTCCTGACAAAGGTGCATACGAAGGGGTAGGGATTATACCCTCGGAGAAACACATCTGTTCTACCGGAACTTGCTTTCCTTTTTCCTGAGTAATACCATCTTGCTCCAGCCAACCCTCAATATGCATACCTTGTATACGGACATGGTAGATATAGCAATATGTATCGCCATAACGATTTTGCACATAATACCAGACTGAATCAAGTATTTCCACAGGCGCCCCAGGAGGCGCACGAACTGCTGATCGGCTAGTCGGATCTGGGTTCTCCAACAATGGAACTGTGAAATCATAGTCGACGATGTAGGCGGTTCCCTCCATCGGAGCATAGTGTGGGGTGGGCGTGCAAGATACTGGAGTTGGCATTGGTTTTCGCCTCGGAGGAAT
>JAFGFI010000005.1 GCA_016931185.1 Anaerolineae bacterium | reverse complement strand
CGGTTCGACCAGGTCGGAGAGAATGACAGCCGTATTGCTGATGACGTGACCGGCGGGCAGGCTGTCGCTGACGACCACGGTGAAACCCACCGCGCCCGACGCGCCGGGCGTCAGAGTACCGATCTCCCAGGAGGGGGCCGCTGCCGGCCGGAAACTGGCCTGGTCGAGGTCATCGCTAATGACGACGCCGGTGAGGGCCATGCCGCTAGGATTGGTGTAATGCAGGGTGTAGGTCAGCGGGGTGCCGGGCAATACAGCGCCGCCCGGGGTCACAGATTTGCTCAACCGCAGTTCCGGCCAGATGACGCTGTGGCTGACGGCGTTGCTTGCGACGAGAGCCGCGTCGTCGGCAGCGATCGTGGCTGCATTGTTGAATACGCTCCCGGCGGTCAGGGTCGTGCTGACGCGCGCGGTGAACGTAACCACGCCTGATGTGCCAGCCGGCAGCGTTCCCAACGCCCAGGTTAGCGTCCCGTCCGCATACGCGCCGCCGGACAGGTGATCCAGCCCCGCAGGTAGCGGGTCGGTGATGACGATGTTCGTAGCGGGGGCGTTGCCGGTATTGGTGTAATCCAGGGTATAGGTCAGCACGGTGAGCGGATAGACCGGGCCGGTGGGCGTGACCGCCTGGCTCAGGGCCAGCGTGGGATAGGTAACGGCAATCGTCACCGGGTCTGTGACCCAGGGTAGGGTCTGTTGAGAATCCACATAGGCCACGTTCTCGATGACGGCCCCCGGCGTCATGCCTTCACTCACCCTCACGGTAAAGTGGACCGAGCCTGTCCCCCCTATCCCGACGGTGCCGGGGGAGAAACTGACCACGCCAGAACCAGAGTTATAACTGCCGCCGGAGACATACTCTGTGCCCAACGGCACCGTATCGGTGATCGTCACGCCAAAGGCCATCATCGTGCCGCCGTTGGTATAGGCGATGGTGTAGGTGAGTAGATCGTTAGGGCGGAGGAACGGGTTGGGGGCCGGCGGTGTGACCGTCTGGGTCGAGAGGCCGAAATCGGGCATGGTGGCGATGGTGTTGGTGACGACATTGCTCTGCAAGGGGGCTGTTTGGGTTGAGGATAGGAAAGCCGTGTTGGTGATGGCGGTGCCCACCGCCAGGCCATTGTTGACTCGTACCTTGAATGACAGCGTACCGGAAGCGCCATAAGGAACGGCCCCTAGCGACCAAACGACGTTGTCGCCGACCACTACACCGCCCCCTTGGATACTATCGGTGATGAGCGTGGTGTTAGCAGGAATTGTGCCGGTGATGACCGCATTGGTAGCCGCGCCGTTTTCATAGTTGGCATACGCGATGGTATAGCGCAACACTCCACCGGCGGCGACATTACCATCCGGCTGAACTGACTTGACGAAAAACCATGGTGTGAAGAAACGTTCCTCAGGCGCAAATTCTGACCCGGCAAAAGCTGTGTCAATGGCCTGTACGCTCCAATAATAGGTGCCAGGAGCAAGATCCCTAAGCATCGCCGTTACACCGTGGTTGGCATTACCCAACACGGGTACAAGGCGATACCCGCTGCCTTCAGCCATGGGCGAGACGATTTGAGCACCACCAGGTGTTGTCCCGACACGCAGGTTATACGTCAAGCCCGCATCTGGAGTTTCAGCATCGCTAGATGGATTCCAATTGAGCACAACATTTGTACTGGCTACTAGGCTCGAGAGACCTGTGGGCGTAAATGGCGTGGTGTTTGTCGCTGCGGCGTGATTGCGATAAACTCTTGCAACATAGTTGTTACCTGAGCTATCCTGACCCACAAGTAGAATATCCAGGTCGTCGTCGTTGTCACAGTCACCCCACGCGACAGAGCCAAAGTATACACCTGTTAATGCTGCACCAATGTCGGTGAACGTTTCACCTCCATCATTCCGATAGACTTTAGCTATAGCGGTTGAATTGGTAGAACCCGTAATACCGGTCAGCAAGATATCTAAGTCACCATCGTTGTCATAGTCGCCCCATGCGACGGCTCCCCCACCGACCGCAGCCAATTTGGCGTCGATATTGAGAAATGTCCCACCACTGTTTCGGTAAATCCTGGCAACAGCGCAACCCGAGCAGCCGGCGAGCAAAATGTCCAGATCTCCATCATTGTCATAGTCGCCCCATACCGCAGCACCATAATTAATACCTGCTAACCCAGCGCTGATGTTGGTGAAAATCCCATCTCCATCATTTCGGTAGACGAAAGCCCTAGGATTTGAGCCCGAATAACCGGTTAGCAAGATATCTAGGTCGCCATCGTTGTCATAGTCCCCCCATGCAGCGGAACCTCGCGCGAGTCCAACCAACGCAGCGTTGATATCAGTGAAAGTCCCACTTCCATCATTTCGGAAAATTTTGGCAATATCACCCGAATCTGACTGGCCTGCCAGCAGGATGTCCAGATCGCCGTCATTGTCATAATCCCCCCAGGCTACGGAACCATATTGAACCCCCGTTAGTTCAGCGCCGATGTCAGTGAAGACATCGCCGCCCACATTTTCGTAGACCCTGGCGATATACAATCCTGTCAGCAAAATATCTAGATCACCGTCGTTGTCATAGTCACCCCAGGCTACGGAACCCCGCGTAACCCCAGGTAATTCAGCGCCGATGTCGACAAAGATAGTATCTCCGTCATTCCGGTAGATCCTGGCGGTATTCGAGCCTGCAAGCAGGATGTCCAGATCTCCATCGTTATCATAGTCACCCCATGCTACCGAACCCTGATAAACTCCATACAGCATAGCCCCGATGTCCTCAAAGGGAGCAATGGTGATAACCTGTGTCGCTGTAACCATGCCGCCAGCATTCATCGCAGTGACAGTGATAGTTTTAGCTGTTGGCGTATTCCACATATAGGTCATTGTATCCATGCGAAATTGACGCACCGTGTGGATAACCGGCGGTTGGTCTGTTGCTTGCCAAGTGAACGTGATTGGTGTTGTGGCAAAGGTTACGTTAGCAGTGAACGTATAGATGGTGTTGATCGCGGTCATTGGCGGCGGGCTACCAAGACTTATCTTTCCAGGTGGAATTATCGGTACTGTAAAGCTGCCTTCATCAGCAAATGCCGAACCGGCCCAGGCAGTGTCAACCGCTTGCACGCTCCAATGATATGTACCAGACTGCAAAAACTTATAGTCAGCTGTGAGTCCGTGGTTGACATTGCCAAGTTGCGATACCGTGCGGTAGCCCGTACTGGAAATGGCCATGGGAGAGACAATCTGCGAACCGCCAGACGTTACACCTACACGCACATTGTAGGTCAGGGTATGTGATACCGTCTGAGCATCACTGGACGTTCTCCAATTGAACGAGACGTTTGTGCCCTCTACCAAAGCCGAGAGGTCCGTGGGTACAGACGGTATGGTGTTAGGCACAATGACATTATTACTATAGATTTTTGTAGCGATGTTGCTCGAACCGTCCGTGCCCGTTATTAAGATATCCAGGTCGCCGTCATTATCATAATCACCCCATGTTACTGAACTGTGTTGAACTCCCGTCAATGCAGCACCAATATCGTTAAAAGCTCCATTACCATTATTGCGGTAAACTTGGGCCGCCTGAGAAGTTGAACCCGATATGTTTCCAGTCAGCAGGATATCCAGATAGCCATCGTTATCATAGTCGCCCCAAGCTACGGAGCTGTTCATAACCCCTGTCAATGCAGCACCTATGTCAGTGAACGTCCCTCCCCCATCGTTTCGGTAGACTCTGGCAACACGAGTTGGGCCTGCTGCAAGACCTGTCAGCAGGATATCCAGGTCACCGTCGTTGTCATAATCCCCCCACGCTACGGAACTGCAGTAAACCTTTGTCAGTGCGGCGTTAATATCAGTAAAAACGCGGCCACCATCATTCCGGTAAATCTTGGCGAGGACGCCATTAACACTTAACCCTGTCGTTCCTGTCATCAGGATGTCCAAATCGCCATCGTTGTCATAATCACCCCACGCTACGGAACCTTCATCAACTCCCGTTAACGCGACACCGGTATCGGTAAACTTATCACCTCCGTCATTCCGGTAGACTCTGGCAATACGAGAATAGCCTGCTGCAATACCGGTCAACAGAATATCCACGTCGCCATCGTTATCATAGTCGCCCCATGCTACAGAACTGTACTGAACCCCTGTTAACGCGGCACCGATGTCGGTGAATGTCCCACCTCCGTCATTCCGGTAAACATTAGCTATATAGGTTGTTCCCGTATCGCCAGTCAGTAAGATATCCAGATCGTTATCGTTGTCATAATCGCCCCATGCTACGCAACCCTGCGTAACTCCAGGCAATTCAGCGCCGATGTCGGTGAATGATCCACTCCCATCATTCCGATAAATTTTGGCTATTGAGGTCAAGCCTGTATAGCCGGTTAGCAGAATATCCAGATAGCCGTCGTTGTCATAATCGCCCCAGGCTACAGAACTGGATGTGACCCCCCCCAACACAGCCCCAATGTCTTCAAAAAGCGGTATGCTATTGATGGTATGTGTATCTGTGACTATGCCCCCGACATTGGTGACCGTTACCGTTACAGTCTGTGTGCCTGTTATCCCCCAAGTAAAAGCTACTGTGTCAGTGTAGCTAGCTCTGTTTGTATGTGTCACCGGGGACTGTCCTGTAGCTTGCCAGGTATAGGTTATAGGCAGGGTCTCTGTCATTGGGCTGACTGTAGCGGTGAAGGTGTAGGAGATGTTAACCGTGCCTGTCATTAGGCCAGTAATAGTCACAGAAGTCAGGGCACTTTCTTGAAGGTCGAAGGAAAAAGCTGGATAGTAATTAATTCCGTTATCCACGGTAGCTGCTGCTACTTGGCTATCTCGATAAACAATTGCAAGGAAGAGACTCAATAGCACTACACCGAGTAGTAGTGCAAAAAGAGTAATGGCGCCTATGATATTATGTTTCCTATGTGTCTTCATCTATTCGTCTCCTAACACTAATCAACCTGTTTGTCCCATAGAATACATTATTCAGCTTGCGTTTGGGCCAACCATGTTTGGGCGGCTTGTGCAAGTTTCTGAGCTTTCTTTTCATTTCTGGTCTTCTTCGCAAACTCCAGGGCTCGTTGGGCGGCTTCTCGTGCTCTGGCGGGTTGTTCCAATTGCTTCAGCACGCGGGCCTGTTCAAGGCATGTTTCGGACAAATGGTTATAGATCTCGAGTGACTTGTATAATACTGTCGCTTTTTCCAGGTATAATAGGGCTTTTTCCCACTGCTTTTGTTGTTTATAGAGTGAGCCTAAGTCCTGTTGTGCGTAAGCCTGACCTTTGCGATACTCAATGGATGTCCACAGCTCCAAAGCCCGTAGGAATTTCTCCTCTGCGTCATCCAACTCTTCGAGATCCCAATGGAACCAGGCCCAGTTTTGCATGACACTGCCCTCTCCAAACGGATCACCAATGCGCTGCTGGATTTCAAGAGCCTGCGTATAATAAGGTCGGGCGTCCTCCAGGCGCTCCAAACGGCACAATTGTGTCCCCACGTTTTCCAATGACTGGGCAACTTCATAGTCGTACGCAGCACCCAGGCTTTGACGGATTCTTAATGCTTCCTCGTGATGAATTAATGCCAGATCATATTGCCCTCGTTGCTCGTGCTCGTCTTCCAGTTCTTGCTGCGCATAGACTTTGGCCAGGTTGTTGTGGGCATACGCTAGTTCATCCGACGGGCCAACTTCGGCAGCGACGGCGACAGCCTGTTTACCGTCGTCTTCGGCCGCCTCAAGCTGTTCCAAAGTACATCTTAACGAGCAACGCACGCGCAATAGCCTCGCGCGGATGGTGCTGGGAGCCGGGCCGGCCAGCGATAGCCCATCTTCCAATACACGCAACGCCTGATCGTAACGCCCCCACCGCTCATATACATTGCCCAGGGCACAATGAACGGTGGCCTGCTCGATGGTAGAGGCTTGCGTAGCCTGCAAGCCTTGAAGCTGCTGTATGTAATAATCTAAGGCTTCCGCATACTTGCCCATACGATAGTGCAGATCGCCCAATCGTTGGCACAACTCAATCTGTGCCTCGGTATCCTGCAACATTTGCGCTGCCTGGAGCGCCTGGCGGCAGAGGCGGATGCCCTCTGCATTGGCATAAGATGTATAGCAGTCATCCCCGGCTTTTTTTCCCCAATCTAGCGCCTCATACCACAATTCTGCGGCAAAGTAATGATCCGCTGCTCGTGTGGGCTGTCCATTGATCGCCCAGTACTCTCCCAGGTGCTGATAATATCTCCGCTGCAATTCACTACTCTGACGCTGGTGAATAACTTCGCGGGTTAACTGATGCATGAAACCAAAGTTACTTCCTGCACGAGTTATGAGATGGGCATTCCGCAGCGAGAGTATACCCTGTCTGACTTCGCATTGATCTGGCTTTCGGACTAACACATGCTCAATCTCTTCAATAGTGAATGTGTCGCCAATTACAGCGGCGACGCCCAGGATCTTGCGCTCGTCCTCTGACAGCGCATCAATCCGACTCTCGATCACTTTCTGAAGGTTGGGGGGGATCTCTATCTCTGGATTGACTAACAGGTTGCGACTGCTTTCAACAATGAAGAGAGGATTTCCTTGACTATTCTGGCAGATCAGGGTTCGTCGCGCCTCCGGGATTTTGTCTCCCAGAATTTCTTCCACAATCTGGTGACAATGATCAGGTTCGAGGGGGTCCAAGTCAATGCTTTTGGTCAGCAACTTGTACTTATGCTTGGCTCGCATTTCTAGCTCATCATACTGCGAGTTGATGTTTGGACATGAGGACAATCCCAACATCAGCTGGCGCATATTTGCAACCTCGTCCAACAGCTGCTCCAAAATAGTGGCAGCATCAGGATTGATCCAGTGTAGGTCTTCACAGACAATGAATAGGGGAGTAGTTTCCATTATTTTTTTCAGAAACTCCACCAACTGTGTTGCTAGAGGTTCCGGTGAGCAGTTTTCTGGGCGGCGGAATTGGGAGTCTTCCCGCAGGCTTATCTCGGTTTTCCAAGCATTTTCTAAGGGCAAGCCCATGATGTTACAAAGATAGGGCGCTCTACGCGGGATATCGGATGGGCCAAACAAATCGCGGATTCTCTGTGCCAATTTGTCTCGCTGAACATCCGAATCATCTGTATTTTCCAGTCCGAGATATTGCCTCAAAATTTCGGCGAACACTTGATACGTAGGTCCATGTTCGGTGCAATGTCCTTGAAGATATTGGTATTGGTACCTTTGGCCATCCGCCCACACTCTTGCCTGTTGCCATAGATGGGTTTTGCCAATCCCTCGATCTCCGTGTAGCATAACAATGCGCCCGTGATAGTCGGCTTCTGATAACTCCAGTAACTGTTCTTGGACTCCCAGAAGCTGGTTCTCACGGTCCACAAACCTAGGTCGTGATTGGAAAGGCTTGTGGATACGCAGAAGGCGGTAAGCGGGACCCTGGGATCTTCCCACTACCGTGGGCTCGCCAGCCAACTCGAAGTCGCCACAGGCTCGCAGCCACAGATAAGCATCTTTATTCACCCATATCTCGCCCCAGGGTGCAGCCGCCATCAGCCAGGTCGCTACGTTGACCACATCACCCACGATTGTGTATTGCTGGCATGTCTCTATTCCTATACTGCTTGAGAACACATCTCCTATAGAGAGGCCTATGCGTTGTTGCAGACGCACCGATACATCTGCTGGGCAGCGTTTCGCTAAGTGTTGATTGAGTTCTACCAGGGCTGCTTGAATCTTCAACGCTGCGCTGGCCGCCTGGTTGGCATCATCTTCGTGCGCTTTGGGAACGCCGAAGACAGCCAATATTCTATGACCTAACGCCAGGAGGTCAGTTCTGTTGATGACACCACCATGAGATTCCACGATAGTGCGAATCTTCACAAAGTAATCTTGCAGAGTATCCAGGAGCAGGTCACTGTGCGCTTTACCTTGCATTTCTGTCAACTGGTCTAGCCCCTCAATATTGATGAACAGAACGGCTGTTGCTAACCGGTGCTCTCCTTCGCTGCGGCCTCTCACCGGTAGATGATTGATCTGCGACAACACGGCAGGTGGAAGGTAAGGTGTGACCATGTCTAGTTGTTTTACGAGTGAGGCAATGTCCTGAGGGGGTTGGGGTAGAGTGCGTGGAGGCCGAGAGGATAATAGTCGAAATCCCTGTGGCATGGGGATCGAAAAAAGAGAGATGCCCTTTGGGGGAGGTTTCGATACCAGCGCGTCAAATTTCGTTTGTCTGGGCAGATGCCGGGCGATCGTCTCGGTGATTACTACCTGCCCTTTTCTCTGATGCGCTAATCCCTCTTCTTCAGAGGCTGCATTGCTTGCTATTACCGCCAAATTCACAGCCTCGCCGATGATCCAGTACTCCATTTGTTCTGCATTACCGATGTGGGCAGTAAAAATCCGTCCAGCATGTATCCCCACATTGACTCGTAATCTGCCGGCTAACGGGGCGGAATTACAGAGAAATGACATCTCGCGTTGCATATCGAAACCGGCTTGCACCGCATTCTGTGCAGCATCTTCTGCTGGACCTTCAAACACCGCGAGTAGGGTATCTCCGCCAAACTTGACGACGAATCCGCCATATTTGTGCAATATTTCCGCCATAAACTTATAGTATTTATCGACCACCCTGGCGATTTCTTCAGCGCCAGCGCGTCCTTTGGCACTCAACCTCTCGCTCATGACGCCGAAACCAGAGACGGCTGCGAATAACAAGGTGGCTTCCATCCACTGCCCATGATCGTGACCTGGCGGCGCTTTTACACTTTCAAGTATTGAGGGCGCACGGTAGGTCCAGACGGCTTCGAGCAGCTTGGTCAAGTGCTCGGTTACACTAGAAATCGTGGCAGGATCATGATGTTGTGAGCGGTATTCCTTGAGAAGTCTTTCTGGCAGATAACGCTCTAGTCGGGCATCGATAAATTTAGCCGTATGGGATGCTTCTGATACTGGTATGAAATCGCTCTTTAGTAATGTGATTGCGAATGTCGCGGCCACATCACATACATACAAGCGCCATCGTTCCACTTCGCTAGTGTTTTTGTTTTCGTCACCGTGATCAGATACAGCGCGCACCATCAGAAAGGGTATACTCAAATCATCCGCTATTGCTGCAACGGCACCGGCTTCCATTTCCACTCCAAGCAATTTCGACCAATGTTTTGTGAGTTCGGCTAGAGCATCTTTGGAAGCGAATACCTTATCTCCGGAAGCTACTGGACCAAAGTGGATATTTGGACTGCCTTGACCAGGTCTTTTTGCAGATATATGCCTGTACCAGGGTGTTGTCATAAATCCTTTACACGCATCCACGAATGCTTTGCCTGGTCGAAAAACATTCCAGTCAAGCTGTGGCCCCTCCGGCATTTCCTTCTGTGACTCGTAATCCACAATTTGCTCGGCGATGAGTATATCGCCGAGCTGGACATTTCTATGTGATATTCCACCAGCTATCCCAACCAAAACGATACGACGGGGACGCCAGCGTTGAATTGCTTTTGCTGTTGTGATTCCAGCTTGTATCCGCCCCTTCCCAATACAGCTGACAATGACTCGATATGCACCAGTCGTATTATCTGGAAAGGTGACAGGCAAGTCAGTCTGATAATAGACTTGCCTGTCCTCACTGGTTGGAGGCAGTTGCTTTATTCCAGGCAATTTCTCTAGTACAGCATTTAACTCCACATCTAGGGGAGTGACTATTAGGAAATCAACCGGGTAGTTTGCGGTCACTTCAGTAGCCTCTTTTGGCGAATGTGATTCAGATCCATAGATAGTAGCGAATTACGGCCTCGCTACTTGAAACCGTGCGTTTCGAGAAATTGAAAACAAGTATACTCATCGCCCACGGCGAAAATCGGCGTATAAAATCATTTGGTAAGCTAATACAATGAGGAGAACCGATTCGAAAATACTAACAATGAGCCACATCGTCCCGGCCGATGGCAGCCGGAGCCAGAAGAGACCTATGGCCACCAGACCAGAAAGGCAAAAGGCAATCTCATCAACGAACAATTGAAATAGCTTGCGCTGTTTACGATGCTTGTCGTCCCGATGCGCTACTTCCCAGCCAAACAGCTGATTTTCCGAGATAGCCAGTTTGCTACTCAATGAATCAACTAGCGTAAGACGAACATATCTCCCGATTGCCGAAATTTTCTCATCATTCACCAGGTATGTCCATCCCAGCACAAAGCATATCCAGGGAATGACTAACAGAACATACAAATGGTTTACATCACTAACTGCAAAAGCCGCTGCCGCCCCCACTGCTGTCAGATTTACATAGATCATGTTATCCCGGAATCCAATTCGCTGGATCTGCTCTTCCTTGAGCCTGTCGTATTCGTGCAAATAAATGTCCATCAAGTCACCTTCCACCAAGCTGCTTTCCTCTTCCTTATCCATCTCCCCTCCTAAATAGTTTGATTTTGTTCCTGGACGTGACGGGGCTGCCTCTCTCTATAGCTTTTTAGAATAGCAAATAAGCAGTTGCCCTGTTGACTTTATAAGCATGAGAAAATGCATGTCATCAAGATGGCCATCAAATCGCTTTTGATGGACGATACTTCATGATGAAAAGTATACACTGTGACCGTATCAATGCAAATTTCTGTCGAAATTGTATCTTTTTGGCGCTCAGGACACGGGCCTGGGCGACCAGGTAGGGGAGGCTTCCCGCTGGCGGCGGGGGCTAGGCAGAGGGGGATGGGCATCTTTAGAGGTTATCCCTTTGCCCCTTCCCCTTGCACGCAAAAAGGCATTTCAGTTTGAATGTCTGCCCATAGTCTAGTGCAAAACGTCCAAACGCCAAATCCAACCCCGCTCGGTTCCTTAGCCACGCACTCCCGGCATCCCCTCATCGCATCTACACCCAAAATATGTGCCCCTCACCCCAAAATGTGAAAACACTTGACCGTCACCATCCGGCTCGCTATAATGAAATAGAACAATAGTTCTATATCGCTAGAGCCAAGTCGTACAATGAAAATCATCTGCCTGCTCGCTGCCCATCTGCCGGTGCAAATCGAACGCCAGGCTGGCACGCCGACCGCCACCTCGCTCATCGTGGGAGGTCGCCCGTGGGACCCCGGCGCGGTGCTGGACTGCTCTCCGGCTGCGGCATCTGCCGGGGTGCGCCTGGGGATGCGCCTGGCGCGCGCGGCACAGTTATGCCCCGGTGCAACCTTCGTTCCGGCGCGAGAAGCCGTCTACCGCGAAGCGCACGCTGCCCTGGAAGCCGTGCTACACCAGCATACCGACCGCGTCGAGACGGCGGGGTTGGGCTACCTGTTCGCCGATATGTCCGATCTGCGTGTGCCTGCCGGACGCGATCCCGCACAAGCGGACTTAGAACTGGCGCGGTCATTGGCGCGGGAAGTGCAACAGGTCAGTCCCCTGGATGCCCGCATTGGCCTGGCCCCCCAACGCTTCACCGCTGAACAAGCCGCGCGCGCCACCCGGCCCCACGGCTGGTGTCCGGTGCAGCCGGGCCAGGAACGCACATTTCTCTCGCCGCTGCCCCTGGAAAGCCTGCCCCTCGATTCCGAAATGCACCGCCGCCTGCACCTCTTGGGTATCACCACCTTGGGCACACTGGCGGCCTTGCCGCGTGCTGCCATCGTGCGGCAGTTCGGTGCAGACGCGGGGCTATTCCACGACCTGGCTGCCGGGCGCGATCCGCGCGGCGTCTACCCCGATGCCCCGCCCCTGGTGGTAGAACGTAGTACGCTCTGTGAACCCCCGTTGCGCGATGCTGGCCCTCTGATCGTGCGTGTGGCGCGGCTGGGCGAAAGCGCGGCGACCGACCTGGCACAGCGCAAACATCAGGCACAAGGGATAACCCTGACGCTCGAAGACGAGACCGGGAAAACACACATCGTTAGCACGGCCATTGAGCCGCCCTCGGCGGAGGTGGATCAGCTCAAACGCCAGGCGGTGGGACTGGCAACGCGCGCTACCCTCACCCGCGCTGTGACTCGCATCACCCTAACGCTGTATCCCCTGCGTCCGGCCTATCTGGCGGCAACGCAACTGGCCTTGCCGGTTTTGTCGGCAGCGTTCTCCGCACCCATCGACGCGCGCGGTCGTGCCCTGCAGGAGACCTTGCGGCGGCTGCGTCAACGCTTCGGCGAACTGATCGTCATCGTGGCGTCACTGCTGGCCCCACCCGGCCCGCGCGCGATCCAGACCACGCTCGACGCTGCCGGGCAACCGCTGGCCCTGGTGTGGGATCAACGCTTTCACCCCGTGGCCCGCATCTACGAGCACTGGCGCGAGCGGCGGCGCTGGTGGACACAGCCCGTACTGCGCGATTACTACCGCGTCGAACTGCGTGATCATCAAGTCAAGATCGTGTTCCGCGACCTGGCGAGTGACGGTTGGTTCTTGGAACGGCGGTGGCGCTGATGGTGTGTGCGAATACGCACCCCACTTACATCGAACTGCACACCCATTCCAGTCACAGCTTGCTGGACGGCGTGGTATCTCCGCAGAGCCTGGTCGAACACGCGGCGTCCCTGGGTATGCCCGCGCTGGCCCTCACCGATCACGACGGACTGTACGGGGCTGTGCCCTTCATCTGCGCGGCGGAAGCGGCGGGGATCAAGCCGTTGTTGGGCGCGGAGGTCACGCTGGCCGACGGCGATGGCACAGCGCACTTGACGCTGCTGGCCGAGACCTTGCGCGGCTACGCCAACCTCTGCCAACTCCTCACCCTGGCACACCGCGGACAGCCCAAGGGCACGGCACGGCTGGCGCTGTCTGATCTGGCTGAGCACACGGCGGGCCTCATCGCACTGTCGGGGTGTCGCCAAGGCGCTATCGCCAAACGCATCATCGCCGGAGCTTACGAGGCGGCGCTAGATGTAGCGCAAGGCTGCGCGCGGCTATTCGGACCGGAGAACTTCTTCATCGAAGTCCAGCGCCATTACCACCCCGGCGAGATGCGCCTGCTTGGTCACCTGGTAGGGCTGGCCGACCGCTTGGATCTGCCGGTGGTCGCCACAGGTGACGTTCACTACCTGTACCCGGAACAGCGCGAAGTGCACGACGTGCTCACCTGTATCCGCCACCACGTCACCCTGGAGGACGCGGGCGACCTGCTGCGCCCCAACGACGAATACCGCTTCCGCACGCCCGACGAAATGGCGGCTTTGTTTGCCAACGTGCCGGCAGCGATCACGAACACGCCCGTCATCGCCGAACGGTGCGTGTCCGCCGTGACCTTTCTGCCACACGGTGCACAGGTGTTGCCGGCGTTCCCCACGCCGGACGTCAGCGCTGCCAGCGTTTATCTACGCCGTTTGTGCATAGTTGCACTCCGTGACCGCTACGTGGACACCGCGTGTGCCTTGTCCCAACTGGAACACGAATTGTCCGTCATCCACACAATGGGCCTCGACGACTACTTCCTCATCGTGTGGGACATCGTGCGCTTCGCGCGGGAACACGGCATCCGCTGCCAGGGCCGGGGCAGCGCGGCGAACTCGTTGGTGGCCTACCTGTTGGACATCACGCCGATTGATCCG
>JAFGFI010000062.1 GCA_016931185.1 Anaerolineae bacterium | reverse complement strand
CTAACGGCGTTGAGGTGGCCTTCCTCACCACAGTCGGCGTTGGGGTCATCGCCGGTGGGCGCGTCGCGGTAGCAACCGGTGTATACGTCGCCGCCGTCACTGTGGGCACGGAGGTGGGCGAAGTTCCAGGTTGGGCCGCGCGACCTCCTCCCCCGCTTAGCAGCACACTACCTGCCACGATCAGCACTAACAAGGCCACTGCCCCCCCTATCCAGGCCCACAAATGACCGGGCAATTGCTCACTTAACCTCCCGGTCACACGCGCCAGGCCGCCTGTCGGCGCACCGTTCTGCGCCAGACGCATCGTAGGATCCCCCAGTGCCGTGTGAAACGCGCGCGCGCTCTGATACCGGCGGGCCATCTCTGGATGCATCGCGCCCAAGATTGCTTTCTCCGTCCGCCCTGAAATCGCATTGTTAATCTCGCGTGGACGTGCCAACGCGTAGCCCGAAGCCAACGCGGGCGATTCCGGCGGTTCCTGTCCGGTCAATGCAAAATAGAGTGTCGCTCCCGCAGCGTAGACGTCGCTGCGCGCATCCGTTCCCCCCGTGTATTGCTCCGGCGGGGCATAACCGGGCGACCCTGCCCGCGCCACCGTGACCGTCTGCTGCCCGGGGACCATAATCTTGGAAATGCCAAAGTCCACCAACACTGCTCGACCTTCCGGCGTAATGCGGATATTGGCGGGTTTCACATCCCGGTGAATGATGGGCTGCGGCTGTGTGTGCAAGTAATGCAATGCGTCCAACACCTGACCCAACCACAACAGCGCGTCCAACTCGCCCAACATCCCCACACGCCCTACCCGTTCCTCCAGCGTCTCGCCCTCAATGTAATTCATCACCAGGAACTGCCGTCCATCCGCTGTGGTGAAGTGATCCGTCACCGCCGGCAGATGGGGGTGCGTCAACGTCGCCAACACCTCCGCCTCCCATTGAAACTGCTCGCGCGCCCCCGGCGACCGTTCCAGGTTTTCCTTCAACGCGACAAACCGTTGGTTAAAGCGCGTGTCGCGCGCCAACACCACCGACCCCATTCCCCCGTGTCCTAGAGGACGGAGAAGATGATAACGGTTCGCAATTATTACATGTCCATGCCAAGAATTTGTAACCATTACACCTCTTCGATCTGCCACGCCTCTACATCGCGCGCCTCGGCACTAAAGTTCACGCCCACTAGAATAACCCGCGCCCCCTGCTGCCGGTATTTATCAGCATAACCCTTGTCCCGTATTTGCTGAATCGCGACCTGCGCGCTTTGGTTGCACTTAAATTCGATAATATACACCTTATCCGGGAACACTACCGCCAGGTCAATACGTCCTCGACTGGTTAGCGTGCTGCTCTCCGCCGGTACACCCGAAGCCGCCACCATCAAATAAAACAAGGTATGATAGTAGGCTTCATCGCGCTTCGTCTGGATATCATACGGGATAGAAGCAAAGATTGCCTTTATCGTCTCAAAAAAAGCATCAAAACTCTCTTGTTGTAAATACACAGCCAACCGCAAAAACTGGGAACTGCGCGCAGCCTCTACCCCGGTCATAAAAGAAAAGTAAAGCTGCTTTAAGAAAGCCGTTTTAACCTCCTGGTTCGGATACCCCAGACGATAGAATCCAGCCGCTACAGCCCGAATAGTCACATATCCAGTTTGGAAGAGTAACGCTTCGGGCTTCAAGTTATGGATATCGTAATTAACAAAAGTCAATTCATCGATTGCCATATCCTCAATAGCCGGCAAGGGATACGCACTATCACGCAGCAAATTGATCAAAAACGTGGGTGTACCGGTCTCAAACCAATATTGCCCAAAGTCCAGCGCGTCCAGGGCCTTCAATGTCGAAAAAGGATTGTAAACCGTGATTTCCTTTTTGGTGAAACGGTAGCCATCGTAATAGGTCCGCATACGCGCCACCAGTTCCGCCGGAGCAAAACCCAGGCCGCCGGCAAAATGCGCCAGGTGTGGCGTAAAGTACCGCTCTAGCTCTTCCTGCGTGTATCCTAGTAAGGCCGCGTACCGTTGGTGCAGCGTCAGATCGTTTAGATTATTTAGCTCTGAAAAGAGCGAAACGCGGCTAAAGCGCGAAACACCGGTGATGAACACCAGCCGCAGCGCATCCATCCCCCCCCCCCCTTGAGTACGCCAAAGAAATACCGCAAAATATCGCGGTTGGCCTCGGCAATGCGCGACCGTTCCTCCCCCTGGCCCAAGTGTTCAATAATGGGTTTATCATATTCATCCACCAACACAACCACCGGTTTGCCTGTTGTCTGCCACAACTTTAATAACAGTTCCTTAAAACGTTCCTTGAGCAAGTCTGCTTCAAGCCCCACCCCATAAGCCTGTGCTATATTGGCCAAACTCGCTCCAAGTCCATGCTCCAAATTCTGCGGCGTGTCGTGGCTGATCTCGTTAAAATCCAACAATACTACCGGATACACATCCCATACCCATTCGACGTTTTCAGCCAACCACAATCCTTCGAACAACGACTTTTTACCCTCAAATAAGCAGCGCAACGTCGAGACCAACAACGACTTGCCAAAGCGACGCGGGCGAGAAAGAAAATAATACATTCCCTCGCTCACTAAACGATAGATAGTCTTGGTTTTGTCAACATAGACATAGCCGCCCTGGCGCAGCACCTCAAAAGAGGAAATACCGATAGGTAATTTGGGTAATGCTGTCATTTTTATACCTTTATAAATCAAACGTGATGCGTGATGTATAAAACGTCATTTCCCCTTCGTGCTTCATTCGCACACTTCCCGCGTACACGTCTCACAGGTCTTACTGCCCGAAACTGGGTCCGTACTACAATTGCACTCGTATTCCTCGGTGTGACAATTGGAACCGCCGCCGCCGCCGCCACCACCACCGGTATCTCCACTGCCGATATCCGTCGTCAGGATAAAGCGAATTTCCTGCGAGCTGGCGACTAGGTTCCCGCCACTGACGATATCCACCTTCCACCACCATTCTCCCGTTTTGTCGAGTGGCAAATCCTGCAGCCAGTTCGCATCCTGCAGTGCGTCTGAATACATCACATACCCGGTTTCCGTATGCCTGGCCATCCCCCGGTACGCCTCACCCGCGCGCAGGTCCGCCGACCAGCTAAAAGCAATGGGGTTTTCATATATCTCACCCAGGGTAGGAGAAAGCAACGTAATACCACGATAACCGGCAGAGGCAGAAGTCGCCCCGAGCGTGGATGTCGGACGGGCAACGCCTGGAGTGTTCGCCGGTTCAGGACTCGGGGAAGGCATTGGGGTAGAGGTTGCTTTCCCCCCAGAGGAAGAGGGCGGCGAAGTCATCTTTGGCATTTGTCGCGTGACGGTGGGATCATGCACCAGGGTTGGCCTCGGGGCTACGGTAGATGCCCTCCCATCTTCGCCAAGCGACAAAACCCACACCATCCCCACGATCACCAACAGCACCAGCGATACCACACCCCCCAGGATCGCCCACTGCCGTCCTGAGAAACGTCTTCCCTGTTTTAGCACCCCCGTGATCGGGTCATTGGTGCGCAGGCGATCGGTAGACGCCCCCAACGCCGCGCGCATATCGGACACACTCTGGTAGCGCTGCCCCATGTTCTGCTGCATTGCGCGCAGCACTATCTTCTCGGTCCGCCCAGAAATCGCGCCGTTCAGATCCCGTGGCCGTGGCAGAGCGTAACCCGAGGCCAGTTGCAATGATTCCGGCGGTTCCTGTCCCGTCAATGCGAAATAGAGCGTCGCCCCCACGCCATACACGTCGCTGCGGGCGTCTGTGCCCCCGGTATACTGTTCCAACGGCGCGTAGCCGGGCGATCCCGCCCGCGCTACCGTCGCCGTTTGCTGCCCTGGAACCATAATCTTGGAGATACCAAAATCCACCAACACCGCCCGCCCCTCCGGCGTAATGCGGATGTTGGCAGGCTTAACGTCCCGGTGGATAATGGGCTGCGGCTGGGTGTGCAGATAATGCAGCGCGTCCAATACCTGTCCCAGCCACAGCAGTGCGTCTACCTCACTCAACGGCCCCGCGCGCGCTACTCGTTCCTCCAACGACTCGCCCTCAACATAGTTCATGACCAGGAATTGCTGCCCATCTGTCGTGATGAAGTGATCGGTCACCGCCGGTAAATGAGGGTAAGATAACGTCGCCAGCACCTCCGCCTCCCAGCGGAATTGCTCCCGCGCCTCTCGCGAGGGATTCAGATTCTCTTTCAGCGCGACAAACCGTTGGTTAAAGCGCGTGTCGCGCGCCAACATCACCGATCCCATCCCCCCGCGCCCCAGCGGATGCAAAAGATGGTAGCGGTTCGCAATTATAATGTGTCCATGCCAAGAATTTGTAACCATCAATAAATGTTATTCGTAATTTGTGAAACGCGATACGTGAAACGTCATGCGTCATACGTTATGCGGAATTCGTGAAGTGTGATTGGTAGTATCAAAAGATAGGGAGAACAGGACCTCGATTCACCCCATCACCCTGTTGCCTTATCACCTTTGCCCCCTACGTTCCGCTTCTTCACCAACCTGGAGTATTGCAGATACCAGAACACGATAGGCCATTCTCCTCATCGTTCACTTCCAGTATCCATGGATCTCGCCATTACTCAATTCCTTCGCGTCACCAATGGCAGATAAATCTGCCATGCCCCTGGCCATATATTTGTCACCACATTGCTAGCTTGTCCCATCGACAACTGCTTACTATAAATCCATGCCTGGTTACTCACACTTACATCTGGGTAGAGTGACGCAACCGTATTCTTATATTGAACAATGTGGCTATGGGGTAGGTGACAACTGTGTCCAAGCGTAACATCTGCTCCAGTACTGATGGGAACCGCGCTGGAAATTACGGTGGTATTCATCGCATCATAAAGCACAGTGGTCGTGGTCAGCGGCGTCGTACTTTGTAATGATCCAGAAATGCATGCCGTGACGGTAAGATGCCCCGCTCCCTTTATATCGTCCAGTACTCGCCAGATCACATCCTGTCCCCGCACGGCAAATTGAATATACCGAGCATCCGCCTGGATCGTCAAGGGAACCAAAGGTGCAGGCAAAGTATGTGTAAATAACAAGCCGGAGCGCAGGTCACCCGTAGGTGTATAAGCTACAGTATAACTAACATAGACACCCCCCTGCATCGTGCTAATATCGTAGTTGGAGTGCTGTGCCGATGTCAATGTCCAACTATAGGCGGGCGTTTTAGTCCGCACAGTAAACGTCACCGCTCCACTCGCTTCCGATGCCAACGAACCTATGTCCCAACGCAATATCTGGCCATCCTGCGAGAATCCCGACGTCGTCGCCGAGACCAACTCTGTGTCCTCTGGAACGACATCAGTAATATACACCTCTGTCTGTGGTTCTGGATTCTCCCATGGGTTATAATAATTGAGTGTGTAGGCTATCATCTCCCCATATCCCACCGGGCCATCGGGAGTGTTCGACTTGGTCAATTCTAGTTCTGCTTCCGGCGCATCCAGAGACAAACGCCATACCTGGTTAGTGTAGGAATCGTTTGCCAGTTGTCCGCCGATCATATAGATCTCACCCCAACGAGAGGCCACTGCGACACGTTGTCTTCCACCATCGTTCGGCATCGAAAAACTACCCCAGTTTCCAATTACGTCACATGGTGTCGTATCTTGCAACTCAATATAATAAACTTGATTACTATACCCACCTCCAGATTTTTCACCTCCAAATACATACAATTGGCCACGCTGCACCGTCACCGCATGTAGCGCAAGCGAGAAGGGCAATTGACCCACCGCATCGGAACTCCATGACAAAGCACCAGTCACCGGGTCTATCGCAGCCGCGTAGATTTCATCACGCGGGTTCCCTGCACCATCTCGCCCTCCAACTGCATAGAGGCACAACCCATTCGCAGCTAAACGGGTCGTTAATCCCAAAGGCAATACATTGTCACTTTTCCACTCGACCAGCATGCCACTACCGTCGATCTCAGCACGCCAGACCTTATTCGAGGAAACAATTGAATTCCCTGATAATTGCAAACCTCCCGCCACATACAGATATCCGTTTGCAACTACAGCAGCAGGAAAGTGTAAGGGTTCTAACAAAGCCGGTCCTGTCACCCATTGTGTCGTATCATTAATGATATCCACACGATCCAAAATACTTCCCCCCCCATATCCTCCCAAAATATAGGCATATTCCCTATAAGTAACCGCAGCCGCTCCAAAACGAGTAACACCGGGCAATGTACTTATCTGTGTCCATCCAGAATTAGACGTACTTGATGGCAATATGAGACCATAAACAACACCATTATGTTGGTTTAAATCGCCTGTCCAGCCCCCTGCGTAATACATTGTATTATCTAAAATAAACGCCACTCCATCCCCCCAAGCCGTCGGCAACTTCTCTACTTCCAACCACCCAAGCACATCAAGAATCCATGCCTTCCCCAATGTCACTACTGGAAATCCAACCAACACAACCAGCACAAACATACCCGTCCATAATCTTCTCATCATTGTTCAGCTCCCTCCATAATCATAATCACATACAACATCATCCCAAAAACAACATATCATGTCATGCATCACCACATGTCACTCACATACTTCCCGCGTACAAGTCTCACAAGTTTTCTTTCCTGATAAATCCGTACTGCAATTACACTCATACTCCTCTGTATGGCAATCGGAACCGCCACCACCGCCGCCACCACCGCCGTTGTCTCCACTACCAATATCCGTCGTCAAGATAAAGCGGATCTCCTGCGAACTGGCTACCGTATCCTGACCCTTGACAATATCCACCTTCCACCACCACTCGCCTGTTTTATCCAACGGTAACGTCTGAAGCCAATTTTCCTCCTGCTGAGTACCCGAATAAATCACATGCCCGGTTTCCGTGTGTCTGACCGTCACCTGATATGCTTCGCCTGTGCGCAGCTCCGCAGTCCAGCTAAAACCGATGGGGTTTTCATATATTTCACCCAAAGTAGGTGAATTCATTGTAATAAGACGATTGCTAGTAGATGGCAAGGTCTCCCCTGGTTTAGGCGTTGGGCGGTTGGGATCTCGAGTAGCCGTCGGCGGCAAAGGTGTGGGCGAAGGCAGCGGCGTAGACGTCGCTTTCCCCCCTGATGAAGTCTGTGTGTCAGGGTCTGGCGTTGCCTGTGATCCCGGAGAGGAAAGGGTAACAGTCGGATCATTGACCGACGGCTGTCGCGTGGACGAGGGGAGCGAAGATTGAGGTGTCCGTGATATAGCCCACGCTACACCGCCCACTACCAACAACACCAGGGCCAATAATCCCAATATCAAGCCCCACTGTTTGCCGGATAATTTTCCTAAACGGTCAAATACTCCCGGTCCCTGCGGCCCTTTAACGGCGGGCGCGGGCTTGCCCCCCACCTGGGCCAGTACCACGGAGATGTTGTCAATACCCCCGGCCTTGTTGGCGGCATCAATCAAGCGTTTGGCGGCTTTCTGTGGCGCGTTCCCCCCTACCTGGCGCAAAATGTCCGGGTCGTCCAACATATCCGTCAGTCCATCAGAACAGAGCAACACCACATCCCCCTGGGCCAGCGGCATCGGTTCAAACAAATCCACCACCACTT
>JAFGFI010000061.1 GCA_016931185.1 Anaerolineae bacterium | reverse complement strand
TCCTGGCGGCTTGGTAGCGTAGCGGCCTTTAGCCGCCCTATCCAGTTAGAAGACAATGGTTGCGTGGTCACCACCCGTCATTTATAATTTGAAAGAGTACTAGGTGTTTGACGCGCACCCTTAGCCGGGTATGATAGCGCGTATGAAATGGAAAATAGTGCTATGGATTTTTACAATAGGGATGATATTAGCTTGTAATCCCGCGATCCCTTTCTTTATGTCCACAGCAACGCCAACAGCGACCTCCACCCCCACAGTTCCTCCTACTCCAACTTTACCTCCCACCGCTACGCTGGAACCACCCGACACCGGTTGGCAATTTGTAACAACCGGAGTTGAAGTGCGCAGCCTCAATGTTGAGTTGGAGGAGCGTACCGAGCGCGTCACCCTGGCGCGTTTGAATCCAGCATCTGTCTTTTTTCGCGTGCTGTATTCCCCTGGCACGCCACAACTTGTGCAAGCATGGGCCGCACAGTCAGGCGCGTTGCTCGTGTTAAACGCGGGGTATTTCACGGAAGAATATCTGGCAACGGGGTTATTGGTTAGCAATGGCGAGCAGTATGGAAGTTCTTATGATGATTTCGCCGGGATGTTTACCGTGACGAAAACCGGCGTAGTCAGTGTGCGCTGGCTGCGGTCATGGCCCTATGATCCCACCGAACCCTTACAGGAAGCTGTGCAATGTTTCCCGGTGGTCGTCAAACCCGGCAATGTGATGGGTTTTCCCGCCGACGCAGATGATGGACGCCCGGCGCGACGTACCGTCGTCGCGCAAGATCGTAATGAACATATCCTGTTCTTGATTGCGCCACGAGGGTATTTCAGCTTGCACGCCCTCGCCGTGTGGCTTACTGAATCAGATTTGGATGTGGACGTGGCTCTCAATCTTGATGGAGGCCCTTCATCTGGTTTTTGGGTAACAGATAGTGCCGCATCTGTGCAGATCAATTCCCTCAGCCCTGTGCCTGCCGTACTCGCCGTCTTCCCTCACTGATCTTGATCCCCAAGACGGGTCTTAACCAGTTGTACAGTGAAAAAGTCGTAAATTTGTTCTATTTCCCCCTTGACATAGAACAAATGTGCGAGTATAATTGGGATAAGTTTGGGATAAGTTTGGGATAGGAGATATTCCATTCTAACGCGGAGGTGAATGATGGCGAGGAAACTTTCTGAACGACAACGGAACGTGCTCGAATTTCTTAAAGATTATATCGACGAAAATGGGTACCCACCTACGGTGCGAGAGATTGGGGAAGCAATTAGTGTCAAATCCACATCTTTGGTCTCATACTATCTTGATCGCCTTGTAGAACATGGTCTAATAGTGCGTGAGCCATCTGTCTCTCGCGGTATTCGGTTGGGTGAAGCCTATGAATTATCGCCAATAGAGGATATGCAAACGTTATCTATTCCCTATCTAGGCTACATCGTTGCAAGTGCTCCTATCCCGGTAGAAGCTTTGGCCGGTGATGAAACCATCGAAATCAACCGCGCGTTGTTTGGGCGTGAAATGTCAAATCTGTTCGCTCTACAGGTCCAAGGGGATTCAATGATCGATGCGTTAATCAATGACGGAGACCTCGTCATCCTGCGCCAGCAAGAGCGTGTCGAAAATGGCGAGATGGCAGCCGTGTGGATTGATAACAATGTGGGTGAGACCACGTTGAAAAATGTCTATTATGAGGGATCCAAAGTACGGCTCCAACCGGCCAATCCCACAATGACCCCTATTTATGTTCCCGCAGAAGCCGTGCGCGTCCAGGGAAAAGTTGTTATGGTCATCCGCCGTTTGGAATAATCAATCGGATATGTTTCATCTCTGATAAATCTGCTCACTGTTTTATTAAAATGGGCAAGTATATCTGCCACGGCACAATATCCAACCATTGTCGTCGTTCCCATCGTTGCCCGATGCCATCTTGCAGAATCGCATCGATGCGTAGGGGGGTCTTCTGACTCCACGCGCGTATAGGCACGGTGAGATAATGGGTTGCCCCTGGAGATAGATTTCCGGTCCAAAGTGCGACCTGGTATCCATGGGTTGGGGGTAACGTCACCGTGATTGGGGTCAGTCCCTTCATCAACCACAAGTCCGCGCGCCCATTGAGAATAGTGCCGCTTCCCGTATTCTGCAACACAAAGCTCAAAGTATGTGGATGATTAACCACAAGTGTCGGTACTACCGACCACTGTAAAGTTCCCGTTTCTGTGATCCAATGGCTGAAAGTTAAATCCCCTCCCGATACGCGTAGCGGTACTTCGCGGTCAAACCCTAGTTTCCAGTCTGGTAATGCAATGTGTACTGTAGGCGATAACGGTTGATTGACTTTAGCTTGAGAGGATACCTGCATCGTCCAGGTGAAAGTTACCGGTGTATCGGGTATTAATATGCCTTGCCATGAAAGAATACGTAGCGTAGGATCATACGACATAGCCGGGGGAAGCGTATCCAACACCAGCGACATAGAAGGAGAGAGCGTATGCGAGATTATTGCCGTTAGGGGCATGGTTATATCGTTATAGAGGACAAGGTTAGCAAATACAAATTCTCCTGCATCAGGTGTTGGGGGATGCACTTGCCAGGTGCTTTGCCCCAATGGTGATAACCACCCTATTCCGCGTTCCAAGACGGTTGCCCTAGTCGTGATTGGCAGGGTCTCCAATGGGAAACTATAAAACAATGTGCGTGACCGCCCATCCCCAAGCCCCGATGTAGCAGCAATACCAATAGGTTGCCCCCGATCCCCACGCATCGTGACCGCCACATTCTGTGCCGGTTCAATAACATCGGACCAATTGATAAAGGGAAATTCCAGGTTTACGGTATCCCACAGCCCACTTGCCGGATGGTCGGGAACACTTGCTGCTTTTTCAGTTCCCCAGGCCTCACGTTCCCACCAGTGGAAAATGCCGAAATATTCACTTAAAGGAATCTCATCTTGATAGTGTAAAGATAAGAAATCCTGCGAGGAGAGCAATAGTCTCCCATCAGCGGACAAATAGGTAGCCAAGCGAGATACTTCCTCCGGCAAGATAGGGCGATACCAATCGTAACCGGTAAACCATACCAACGTTGGGTATCGTAGCAATACCTCAGTTGAAGGTGATGTAGCTCCCACCACACCTCCTTCACTATGTTTCATATCCCACACATCATAGGGAATTCCTTTAGCGTTCAAGGCATCTTTGTAATAGGCTTCCATCTGATACCAACGGTCATCATCCACCAACAATATTGGCGCGGGCGTTTTCGTTGTTAAGACTGCCGTTATCGTTTCCGTCACTTGTGCGGAGGTCACGTACACAATGACAGTATCGGACTCATGGATTCCCATTCCTGCCGGAATATCCACCGAGACCTGAAATGCTACAGGTTCACATGGAGTAAGGGTTATCACATCAGAGACGAGATGGGTAGGCCATTGTTGTCCCTGTAGTGTGATAGTTACTGTGTCCGGCGTGCCTGCGAGACCAATGTGTTGCAATGACACCGTATGCGTCACTGTTGTCCCCGGTAGGGCAACCATAGGTTCCGACGGCGATTGTAAGACAAGCCCGCGTGTTAAAGGTGGAGTTGCAAGCCACGCCAACGTGCGAGACATCACTTCCTGCCGTAATTCAAAATCCGCAATAGCCTCATAACCGAAGGAAAAATAAACAGCCCGGTAAGGGACACAGATTGAGGTCCCTATTCCACCATAACCACCATCTTCATATTGCCAAAGAAACTTAGTTGTATCAGGATGGATGGCAGTTATGATATCTGATTGTTGTTGGTTATTAGCTCCCCCTTTGCCAGCAATCGTTAGAGACAGTCCTGTGTAAGGGCCATGACCGGTTAAAGTTTGTGCCCATGTGGACCCGTCGTAAAATGCCCCAATTTGCTTACGTAAATAATCCTGTACAGGATAAGCAATTGTGCCCCCGGCATCGTAATAAGCGATATGCTGGCCACTAAGAAATAACCTTCCCCCATATTTCAAATAATCTCGTAGAGCCGCCGCCCCCTGGACTAACCCAGGTGATCCTAGAGGAGAAGACCAGAACACATGATCATAAGCCAGCAACGTGCGACTGACAGGCGTATCGCTCGCAGGGTACTTAATATGTAGGGTATCATAAGGATATGATAACGCATCCAAAGCCTCTTGCCAATAGTGAATTTGACTGCCATAATACCAGGCACCCTCATCCACCAGCAATAATTTGGGCACGGGGATCAGAATAAAATCTTGTGTAACACTTTGTGCTGGTGGAACAGTGATCTGCTTCTGTTGTACACGGAATCCCAATCCACGCACTTCAAATGTGTACGTACCCACCGGCAAAGATAGTTGATAATATCCGGCTGCATTTAACGTTGCTGAGATAGGAGTTTCTAATACCTGCAGGACAACGGGGGTTGTAGGTACTTCACCTGTTTCAGCAATACGCATTTGACCTTGCACAGTACTGGCCGGCAGCGGGTTAAGTGTAAAGTCTAGTTGTAGTCGGCTATCGGTTATTGTTTTGACATTCCATTGAGTTTGCGCTGCATACCCAAATGCGGTGGCGGTGAGGTCATAGCGCCCGTCTAAAAGCGCCAATGTATAACGTCCTGTGGAATCGACTTTAACCTGCACACTATTGTCATAGGGTAATCCTGTACTATGATGTGGCACTGCCCGCACAACAGCCCAGGGAATGATTCCATTATGAGATTCTGTAACTGTTCCCGTGATCAATCCTGGCCGCGTCAACATAACCAATGCGTTAAAAGCATCAATGCGCCCCCAACCGCTATCGTTATTAGGAATCACATCAGCCAGCGGGATAGCCGTCTGCGTTATAATTTGTGAAATCTCGGTTAATGATAAGAGCGGATTCGCAGAGCGCATCAATGCCACCAGGCCGGCAACGTGCGGCGCAGCCATTGAAGTCCCGTCTTTGTAAGCGTAAATGCCACCGGGCATTGAAGAAAGTACACCTACACCTGGCGCGACGATATAGGGTTTTATTTCTTGCCATGGAGAAGGACCGCGACTAGAGAAATATGCCGTTTCGTCATCGCGGTCACTTGCGCCGACGGCAAAGACTCCTGGTAAGCTGCCAGGAGAATCCAAAGTCGCAGACTGTGGGCCATTATTACCGGCAGAAAATGAAGTAAAGATGCCAGCGTTATTCAGAACCGCGATATCTTCTCTAAATTCTACATTTGAACTATTAGAATTTCCCCAAGAAGCATTAACTACATCGGGAGCCAATGCCGGATTTCCATCAGGGGCAAGTAGCCATTGTAAACCGGCATGAATCCAGGAATCATACGCGCGACCATCACCATCAAAGACTTTAACGCCTATCCAACGCGCTCCGGGAGCTACACCTATACCGCCGCGCCCCACGGCTGTGCCGGCTACGTGTGTCCCATGCCCATGATCATCGTAGGGATAGAGTCCCTCGCTCACAGCATCAAACCATGAATCGCTATGGGTAATCAATCCCAATCCCCGATTACCTCGATAATTACCCATCAAATCAAAATGTTGCAGGTCAACCCCCGTGTCTATTATTGCTACCACTGCGCCTGTACCAGAAATCTGTAATGTATTCCAGACTCCGGGAGCACGTATCTGCGTTACGCCCCACGGGGACGATTCCACTACGGTTGAGATCGTATCCGGCAGAGCCGCAGGCTCCATTACATACTGACGATAATGATCCAAACGGATTTCGGCTACTGAAGCAGAATTAGCAAACCTCACTATCGCTTCCGGATAAACCGTTAGGGCCAAACTATTGACTATCCATAACTCGCGTTGCGCTAATACTTCACCATGTGCCTGTGCTTCTTCTAATATCGGTATAAATGGAGCTATGGCCTGGTCAAAATTAGCTTGTAAAGCTGTCACCATCTGCATTCGGGTATCTGATCCAATTTGATAAGAAGACAGCTTGGGTAGCGCATTGTTTTCTAAAGCATGTAGCCTTATAATAATATGTAGGGGACCATCTGTTGGTGTAGCAAGCGCGCGCAATAAGTCTGGCTCGATAGAAACAGACCCTTGGGATAACAGGTACAATTGTTCTGGCGGTTGTGGGGAAATATTGACAGTTCCTAAAGTCGGTTTTACAATTCCAAACAATAGCCAGCACAATAAAACAAAACCCAGGATATTTTTAGTATTACGCATAATTTTCCCCCTTTATTTTATTTATATATTATAATTTGATATGTGAGAGAAGCCTATCGTCAAATGACTGGACTTCTTAACAACTTTGTTCTATAATAGTGCCCATTGGAAAATGAAAAAACAAAGCAGCACGATCTCAATTTTAAGAAAACTTTTTT
>JAFGFI010000060.1 GCA_016931185.1 Anaerolineae bacterium | reverse complement strand
GTACGTCGTGGGGCCATTTCTTCACCTCCGCTCCTATTCTACCACAATTACCGATTTATTTTTTTAAAGTTCATTAGCCGCCGGAAAGAGGTGTTTTTTCGTTGGTGAGCGTAGCCCGCCAACGAAAAAACACCCCTAAACCCTCGTTTCTGTCTGGCGCGGGTGACAGAAAACGGTAATCGCTCACAAAACTAAACGGTTATATTTCGAGCTACCCTGAGACTCATATATAGGTGACAACTTAAGTTAGATCATTTCCTCACTTTATCTGGATGCCTACCCGTTCCAGTAGGTCGCGACTCAATTCGGCACGGTACTTGATGGGGGGCTTATCCGGCCCATGGGAGTCGGAACCCGCACTGACCAATAAGTGATGTCGCCGGGCATACTCCTGATACATCGCTGTTTGGGCGGGCGTATGCACCGGATGATAGACCTCCAGGCCGTCGATCGGCGCCTTCTGGCGGAATTGGTCTAATAATTCAACATCGTAGGTCACAAATCCATCTTTGTGACCGGGGTGAGCGAGCAGGCACAAGGCCCCACTCTGGTGAGCGGCCTCCACGACTGCCGCCGGCTCGTTCGTTGCAAAAGTGATGCCTTCCTCCCATAAAATTTCCCCCGCCGAAGGTTCGCCGAGACCATAGCCGTGTGCTTTGAGGAGGGCGACGAAGGCGTGCGGTTGCTGCGAACTGGGTTGGGCTAAGAGGGATGACAATGCATCAGGAGAGAAAACGTAGCCTTGTCGCTGTAAGTTTTCGTAGACTCCCCGGGTATTCTCCTGTTGACGGCGCAACAGGTCTTGGGTTAGTTCGTTTAAAGCGCTGTGGCTGGGATCAAAGCCAAAGCAGAGCAGATCGGTCATCTCGCCCTTCCATGTGGTGGTCATTTCAACACCCACGAGCACGGGCAGGTGTTGGTCCAGTGCCAGTTGTTGAACGGCAGTGACAGTGTCCACGCGATCATGATCGGTAATCGCCACCAGACTAAACTGCTCACGGCGCAGATAGTCGAGCAACGACTCCGGTGTCCAGCGACCATCACTGTAAGTGGTATGCAAGTGGAGATCAATCGCCGCATCAGCAGCGAGAGTGAGTTCAGTTGTAGATAAGTTCATAACTATTCAGCAAACATCTCGGCCAGGGTATTCAGCACCTCTACCCGCTCTGCCTTACTAAGATGTCCCAGTTTCTTTATCAACCGTTTTTTGTCTATCGTCCGTATCTGATCCAACACAACCTGTCCTTCTTTCTCCTCAAACCGGTATTCGACTCGTGTTGGATATGGTCTACCCTTTGTTGTCATTGGCGCTACAATCACGGTTCGAATATGCCGGTTCATTTCATCTGGCGAGATAATCAAACACGGTCGTGTCTTCTTGATCTCATGCCCTACTGTGGGATCTAGGTTAACCAGGTACACTTCAAAGCGTTTGATTACCATTCCCACTCTTCTTTATCCCACGCCATTGGCAGCAGGCTATCACCATCCAGTAACACGTCATCGCTCTCCTCCGCCATCCTTTGAAATGCCGCTTCCCACCCGGACCGGACAGGTGATGCCGAACGAATCACGATCTGATTCTCTTCCAGGGCCAACTCAACGTCTTCATCTAAGTCTGTTTGATCTAGCAAAAACTTGGGGATACGTACTCCTTGTGAGTTGCCAATCCTCACAATCCGTGTTTTGACTATCGTATTCATAGTTTCTCTCCTTAACAGCTCACATCACGCATAGTAATTATATTGTAATTACTATGCGGTGTTTTGTCAAGACAGAAGACCCTGTCAGTTCGCCTAATATTAACCTTATTACAGTCCGATCAAACTCGTGATTCACATATTGAACGGCTGACCGCGTAATAGAGACAATCATAATCAGCCATACAAATAAATTGAAGTCATAGTCTACAGAAATATTATAGCTTTACTGGTGCCAGTGCCAAGTTCCATCACGCATTTAATTCGCGGTTGTTCAGCCGGAAATCAGAAGTTATATATTGATGGGTAGACAGAATGATTAAAACCTCAACCATCAATGGAATAAATGACAGCCAGAAAACAGTGTAATTCCAAACACCCGCTACCGTCATTTTCGTGACTTGGGGAACATTATTCAATAAGGTCAAGAAACCAAGATAGAACCCTGCCATCCAGAACTGGCGCGCTACGGCAAATAATAATCCCAGAGATTTAACCACGATTTTTCGACTATCTCTTAGTAACATCAAACCACCAGCCCCACTGGAAAAGACACCTGCAAAACCGATGACCATATCCTTAAAAGTGTAATCTACTAAATTGGCACTTACAGTATATTCATCTGAGCGTAATAAGCAATATGTCAATCGAAAAAGAGCGAGAAAAAAAGCAATCACAAGTATCTTTTGATATTCTTTAATAGATTTTCTTTGTTTGAAGATTTTGAATAACAGAATACTCATAAATATGGGGATGGATACGATATAAATATAAGGGTTGCTGTCTGCATAAACATTCACCCAAAGAGCAACCCAGGAATAATCAAGGGCGTCAACAATTGCGTCCACGAGGACCCATCCAAAAGGAGTGTTAGGAGATAATTCGATCTGGAAATCACCTCCTTTGTGCAGCATAAGTATATATTTATCTGCTCCCAAATCTAGAGTCTGGACCTTATTGTTATAGAAAATATCATTTTCGCTTAGCGAAGTTAATTCTTTAATGGACAAGAAGTGGTAACCCGCCGCATTGTCAATTTTTACTGCCAGGACATCATTCTTATCTGAATGTCCCACAATCACTCTTTTTCCGTTTTTGACAATTTGGTCAGAGACAATTTGATAGGGTTGGGTTTTGGATAAATAGATTCGTGGATCTCCTAACATAAAGAATTGAGGAGAATTATAGATAATGCTTGTGGTTGTTTTATTTTGAATTTGGGCGACTAATCCCAAGGGAAATTCTTTCCAAGAAGTTAACCCAGGGACTGACAAACCGTATTTTGAAAAAGCGGTGGTGTGAGGACTATTGGTAAATCCAAGAAAGGCTACAGCACCTTTATCTATAAAGCCCAGGGCCATAGAGTCCTTCGACCACGGGCGAAAACTGCTACAGGTTGGGGAATAAATAACAACGGGTTTTAATTGGGGAATCTCTTCAGATGACAATTCATCATTTTCACTCCAATTTTCTGATCCATCGTTCCAATACCAAGTACTTGCCCCACTATGTCGTGTCCAGTAAAAATAGTCAGCCTGTTTTAACGATTCAATTAATGAAATTTTGTTTAATGCAATTTTTGTGTTGGCACCATCGCTAATATTAAATATAGTGGGTTCATAGATCAACTGGAGTATCTCAACATCACCGCC
Organism: Anaerolineae bacterium; assembly: GCA_016931185.1. Classification (GTDB taxonomy): domain Bacteria; phylum Chloroflexota; class Anaerolineae; order B4-G1; family SLSP01; genus JAFGFI01. Next base: position 13,170 of record JAFGFI010000060.1, on the reverse strand, counting down.
TATAAAGTTATTTCCGGCTTGCGCTGAATTTCTTCTTTCCCAAAGGCGTTCTGCTATGTCTAGTGTAGAACCGCTAATAATGCCTAAAGCCGGGTAATAGTCTTGGCTTTTAAAAGTATTTCCAATATTCGCCAGCTTTTCTATGGTGAGATTGCTGGGTGATGCAACCCAGATAATATATTTTGGACTGAATTGCAATATATCAGTAAATTCTTCGACGATTCTCAAATTTTCTTCTTGAGAAATTTGTTGGGCGAGACTGAAATAAGGGTCAGAATGGGCAGATACCACAACTGTTTCTTCGTTAAGCTCTCGTGTCGTTTTTGATTTGGAAGTGTTCCAGGCTATTGAGATGGTAAGGAACAACAGCAAAATACTGACGCCGATAACGTAAGCAGATTTCTCTTTGATGGGTTTAATTTCCATTGTTGTATTCCTTTCTGGTCGATTAGCTTTCCTTTTGGGGCTAATCTAAAGCCGATACAGCTTTAATTACCCCATATAATCCTACTCCAGCTTGAATTTCGCTCTTAGAATACTACAATGTGATTACGTTATCTACTGTTGGAATCTACAGTATTGTGTCCGGTAAGTGCCCAAATCCCATCCTCTAAATAAAGATGTTGTTGTCAGATATTCTGTTTCTGGATGTAGCCGCGCTTTCCATAGCGCATTGCCTGTAGTCGTCTCCAAGCCGAGGTATGGAAATCTCGGCCCCCAACTCCAGGCGATCGAGTGCCGTCTGAAACTTGGCGTGCTCTATTCGCCCATGCCTCTTTGAGCAATCCGTTGATTCAGAGTGACGCATCCTCTACACCTTGATTCGGTAACCCATATTGCGCGATATAGTTATCACGTATCAGTTTTTCAGTCTTGTGTTGTACCGTCATAAAATAGGTCCTTTCTTGGAAATGTTGTCTTAGGATCACACAGTTTTCTGCTAGCGAGTGTGCCAGTGTACCATTGTCAAGCACTTGGCCCGTTACGACTAACCTACGAGCTTCGGCAATGTTGGCATCTGTAGCATAGACGATGACGTTAATCTTATGCCCCGTAAGTGTTAAGGCGGTCGTTCTATGGCTTCCGTCCAACATAAAATATGTAGCTAAAGGATTGATCCGCTCAAATGCTTCTAACTCCCTAGCAAGCTCAGGGGTGAAATATTGGCGCACAATGGCTTTGCGGATAACTGGAACAAGGGGTAATGCTTGTCCACTTAGGCATCTATAAAAATACAAACGCAACATCTCTGCATTGTATATCGGATAGTCATTTAAAGTGATAATTTGATGCGGCGTTAATGTTGTGGTTTTTATAGTCATTATGCTATTTAGGTATATCAAAACCGTCCAATCCATCTATGTGGGGTACAGTCATTCTACTCGCAAGACGGCACGCGTCAACCGAGTGCACCTTTGTTCAGCCGTACCTCCTCCTGAAAATGCACCGCCGCAGGCATAGCGTAGTCCAGACTTTGATGGGGGCGTTCATAGTTGTAGAAGTTGAAGCCGTGAGTCATACCGCGCGCTAAATCCAACCCCGTGGCATAGTCGTGCAAGTACACATACTCGTATTTGATGGAGCGCCACAGCCGTTCACAAAAGACTGAAACGCGCTCTGTAGGATAAACCATATAAAGCCCAGACATGCGTCTTCCTTACAAAGGCATGCTGCGTAATCTAGGATACTACTCACTTAACAGGTTATGCTTTCCCCGCAGCGCCGGCTAAGCCTTTCGGCTCTATTATGATAACAGTGGATACACGATCTCTGTCTCAAGATTTTCGGGAGCCGTGGTCTGGGGGTCATTCAGGTAGATTTCATAGATCGCCCCTGATATCGTATATCCATTTGTATCCAGCCACTGTTTCAGCGCAGCACGGACTTCCGGCAGTTTTTCGTAGGAACCTATATAATGGTAGGTAGCTGATTTTCCCCCGGGAATTTCGCTTACCTTGATATTATTCCCTCCCTCTATGCCGGGCTTGAAGGGAATCCCTATTTCGATATCCTGCTCCCGCCCATCAAAATCATAATAGGCAACAAACGGTAGACCGGCGGGGGCATACCCTTTATCCTTAGCATATTGTGAGACAGCAAATATGGATTCACCGATCATTCGGGCCAGTGCTATGGAGGATACACGGGATCGGATGGTCAGTGCTGGCTGGGCGGGGCGTTCGATAATGTCGCAATGGTATTTGGATTCTGTGGCCGCTTGTTTTGTGGTGGTCTGTTTTGGTATATATTGCTTGCCGACGTGCCATGCCGGCCCCATATCTTTCCCCAGAGTGCGGTATCGGTTCTCAATACTGGAATAATAAATAGGATTGGCCTTCAGTATGTCCATTCTTCTATCCTCGCCCAAAATCTCTTCGTTTATGTACACCTGTATGACCTCACCGAAATAGATAGTATCCATATCGAATTCCACTTTTTGCCCGGTATACCGGCATTCGCAGGTAATGGGACATTCCTCAATCATAGGCGCAGTCTCTAGTTCGCCATAAAACGTGGTGAAAATATTGGACTTATCGATATTTTTGCCACTGACCAACCCGCAGTAGTCAGTTTCTATAACATAATTAGCAGAAGGTACATTGATGCTGAAGGTGCTGTTTTCGATGATCCCTTGTGGTGTATAGTGCTTTTTATTCAGGCTGATATAGACGATGGCTGGCTTGACATTCACTCCATTTACGAAGCCTGCAGCCATGTAATTAGGTTTTCCTTTTACATTGGCGCCTACCAGAACTATCGGCACTACCGGCAATGGATTATACGCTCCTGTCTTTACCTTTCCCATTTATTATCTCCTTTTCTATCACAAGATGTTTTACTTGTTGCTAAAGTAATATATCTTTTGTATGTGCTAACTCGGTTCCAATGAATGTTGGCCTATTTGATTCTTTTAGGCGCTTATCCTATTGTGATTTGAGCCAACGACATAACTGATAAAGCATCTGATATCCACATACCTAATCTTTTTGATACAGGATACTTTTTTCTATGTTCCGTAAACATTTTCATGTTATCCACAACTTTTATTCTGTGACTCCATTTTTCTATTTCTTTGATATTATCTATTCCCCATTTTAAATACGCATCCTCATCCATTCCACTATCTTCTATTACTTTCCTGTTTGCGATTTTTATGCCTCTTAACGAGCTATAATCAAAAATAATAGTGCATTTCTTGAACTTATTTTCAAATGTTCTAAACAAATCTTGTGCTTGATTTTCTGTGAAATAATATATAACACCTGCTATCATTATTAATATATTGTCTGTGTCACTTATTTCTGAATACCATTCTTCATTGAAGACTGAATATGCAAGAAATTTCCTTTGTGATGTTTCGTTTATTAATTGCCTTCTTATTTCTATTACTTCTGGAAAATCAACTTCATACCACATAGCTTTGCCGTTATTTACTCTTTCGTATGTAGTATCTAATCCACAGCCAATATTTATAATGGTTCCTTCTGGATTTTTCTCTAGATAATTTTTAATTTTGTCATCAAAATAAATACTTCTGGCAATCCATGATGCTCTACTTAATGGATTCACTTTTGAAGAAATCTGATCAAAGTTACAGTCTATACTATCTATTATTCTTACTGCTTCAATATCTCTAAGTAATGGTTTTTCTTTCCTTGTTTCTACGGCCCTTCCCCACAATGGAAGCAATAATGTTTCTTGTACTCCTTTAAGTTCTATTTTGCTGTTTTCCATATTTATTCTCCTTGTTATATCTGTGCCCATAGGGTTCGTCTAACAGTCGCGAGTTAAGCGTCGATTCACTAAGAGCAGTTTCTTTACTTTTTCATCCCATCCGGGAAGACGGTCATGCGCAGGAGCGTATTCCCATAAGGAACCAAGTCGATCCATTCCACTTCATCTGACAGGCGTTCGGGCAAGCTTTCCAGGTCGGGTAGGGGGGGGGTAAGCGTAAAGTGGCCTTCTACCGGGCGATCGACCATGCAAAATTTTCCATCTTCAAATGAGGGTATGGATCTGATCACCCGGTCGGTTTCCACTAAGGTCCAATCTTTTACCCGCCTGGCGGGGACGGAAACGCGCAGCGCCGGGTTGTCCAAATCCAGGGGGAACCCAGAAGGATCGTTCCAGGTCACTTTTGCCACCTGTGCCAGGGACTGTTCATCTACCGCCAGCGCGTAGGCCCATTGGCTGGCGGGGGTGAGACGATAAGCCGGGAAGCCGGGCAACCTTTGCTGCGGACCCGATAGCCGGAACTCTTCTGGAGTTTGTACCCAAGCATCCTCGATTTCGATCTCAAGTGGGGCTGCCACCGGTAGGCTGAGCGTCAACGGGCCAAATTCCAGGCTTATGCCCCCTTCTGGCCAGCGCTTCAGGGCAAGTTCGAAAGGCAGCGTCAGGACAACCTGGTCCCCGGGCTGCCACTCACGCTCGATACGGTAAAAGCTGCCCGGGGTAGGGCGCTCAGTCAAAGGCTGGTCATTGAGCGTAATGGCCGGCTGGTGGCACCAACCTGGGACCCGCACAGTGAACGTAAAGCGCACAGGGTGCTCGGGGTGGAGGCTAAAACTGACGTTTTGCTCGAATGGATAGCGTGTGTTTTCCTGGATCGTCAATTGCGTGCCCGCCACCTGCGTATCAAGCTGGCCCGGTCCGAACAGGGCCGCGACAATCTCATCGTCCCGATCCCCCTGGCCGCGCATCCACATGCGTTCGACGAAATTCGGCAAGGCGCGTTGCGCGTTGCCCGTGCAACACTGCACCGGGTGGCCCGGACGATAAGACATACGGTTATCCCCACGGGACATTGCGTTATGGTTGCTGACGTTGGTAGCGACTAATTGGTTGGGGCAGGAAAAATATTGCAGGGCTTTGAAATCTTTGATGATGACGCCGGGGAGGGCGTTGAAAATGACGCGCTCGATCTGGTCTGCAAAATGGGCATCACCTGTGATCTGTACAAGATGTCCCAGCGACCAGGTATAATCCGTGATATTACAGGTTTCGTGTGATGCGAGCGGGTCATGCCCGCACATCCCTTCGGCACTTGAGTGCAGCCCGTCGGCCAGGACGTGGTCTCGCTCAACCTTGGCATAAGCGTTCAGGGTGGCTGCCAGACTGTCTTGATCGCCGGTAGCGGCATAGAGTATCGCCCCCAGCTTGGCGATCTCGTTAAAGGATACGCCATGTGTGGTAACCGGTTTATCCGAGCGCATACCGGCCAGCGAGTAATCAAGGTCGAATTCCCCCGCCTGGCGGTTGAAACGCGCGTAGAGATCTTGAGCTGTCTCCAGCAGATCCGCCTGGCCGGTTTCGGCATAGAGGGCCAGTAGAATTTCGACACCGGTCACATCTCGCCCAAAGTTCATAGGGTGGGGGGTGCTGTGGTAGTGACGCACCAATGCATCCAGGTAACGCTTGTCGCTAGAGATGGCATATTGAGCCAGCACCGCGCGGAAAAAGACGGCATACGGCCAGCGGTCATGGGTGCGAAACATTTCCGGGCCAATGAAATCATCTGGGGCAGCCTGTTCGATAGCCTGATCAATCTCTGCCAGTGCCATGCGGTAGACCGTATCATCACCGGTCAGAAAGCCAACCTTGATAGCACCATCGATCCGGTACGCCGTCTGTTCATAGGGCCACCAGAGCATATTGGGATCTGGAACATCCGGTAATTGGGTCGGGTTACCCCAGAACGTATGGTCAAAGGGATACCCGCTGGCCTGCGGATGCCCGGTGATGCTAGAACATTGGCGTTTTAAAAGTTCCATAATCCAACCTGCCGGCCGGATCTGGGACAGTGAAACTGGACTGTAACGGGTATAGCGAAAAGCAGACATAGAAACTCCTTTCGTGATCAAGATGATGAAGATGCAACATTAGTTGTTATTATACCAATTTTGTGATCCTAGTTCGTCGGGCTTGATGCCTTCGGATAGGACTTCTTCATAAGGGAGTGTTTTCAACAAACTTAGGTTGGGTAGGCTCAAAATATGTACTTGCGCCGGTTCACTCCAATGACGGTAGATGAGTTCATCCTGCAAGATCGAGATTTCATGGGAAACACATACTTTCTTGACCAGCCCTTTGTCAGTGAAGTTGCAAGCATAGATATCATGTTTTTCTCGATAGATGAACACCAGGATATCCTCAAACCAGCGTAGTAAATGTACAAAACATCCAAAAGCCGGGTTGTAACAGAAGACATCCCAGTCTATGATTATATTCTGACCACTCAAAGCCTTTATCTTAAAATCTATTTCAATGTGCGATGCTGAGGATGGATAGTGTCGCTCAAGCCAGGCCATCTTTTCACCACTAACTGCAACTTCATGTTCCTCAATTTCAATCAAATGGTCATCTTGCCAGGAAATAACATCCCTCTCTAGCGCCGAAATACGGTGCAGAGTAACTGGATGGTCTATAATTTTAGCGAGTTTTTCAATATTTCGCATCTTTAGCAGACTCTACACGCTTTTCGTTCATAAACTCAGAATCAGTAGATCATAATTTGGGTTTGCAGGCGAATTGCCCCTCCCCCAACCCCCCTCCTCAGTGTGCAGCGCTGGGGAGGGGGCCTCTAGGAAGAGGATTTTGGCACAGGCGGCCTGCCGCCTGTGCCAAAATCCTCCTTTTTAAGCTCCTCTTCCCCCACTGGGGGAAAGGGAGGGGCATAGGGGGCACCACTAGACAAGTCACGCGCAATGACGCCCATTACCGCTTAATCTTCTAAATACCAACCAACCGAGTCCCCCGCACAGCAGCACACCCAACCCCGCGAGGATGGAACCAAATTTCGCCAGGTCCTGTTGAACAGAAGCCTGCGCCGGAGTATTATCCGGAGACATATACCGCCGCATCACCATTTTCGACAATTTTACGCTCGCTACGGGACTGAGGCGCAGGGCTTTGCACAACAACTCATCTTGCGCCGTTACATAGGTCTGTAAACGACGTTTCATAACGGCATCCCAGATACTTTGCGCGGCAGCCTCGGATTCGACAGGCTTGAAAAGGCCGACCTTTGCCAGAATTGCATCCTTGGACATACTTTGTCCAGCCGGAAGCTTATTGTGTTCAAATTCGCTCTCCGTGTTGCCCGGCAGAACTTTTATCACATCAATCCCATAGGCGGCGAGTTCAATGGCGGCCGAATTCGAGAGATACCCCAATGCAGCCTTGGTCGCGCCATAGCCTGCCGTATAAACGGCAGGGAGCGCTTCGTCGATAGAGGAAACATTGACGATCACGCCGTCGCCCTGTGCCTTCATTACGGGCACAACGGCCTGCAAAAGGGCAAGCGGCGCAAACACATTCAATGCGAAGACGTATTCCAACTTCTCTAAATCAACCGTCTCCAATGTACCGGAGATGCCGACACCCGCATTATTGACCAAAACATCGATACGTCCAAACTCCGCGACGGTTTTCTGAACAAGATTTTCAATATCGCTTTTGACAGTTACATCGGTGGGGACCGCCAGCGCTTTGCTTCCTGCAGCGGTCATTTCCGTCACCAGCTTTTGCAGCTTATCTTGGGAACGCGCCGCTAGAACCACGGCCCATCCCTTGCGACCAAAAAGCTCAGCCGTAGCAGCTCCGATGCCAGTACTCGCCCCTGTGATCACGACAACGCGTGTTTGCATTTTACTCTCCTTTGGAAATAGACCGCTAACGCGGTAGGTAAAAGAGGGTATGGTTGCGGGCGGTACTCCGCCCGCAACCATACCACTCTCTATAATGGTATTTATTAAAGTTATCAACCCGCTGCCTTGCCCAACAGAACAGCCGCGCGTTAAGCGGACTGCGGTTTAAACGTCGATTCTACTACACACTGGGCTATCCAGTTGCATTATACTTGCTTACCGTATTTATCACCAGCAGTTCCGCTTCCGGTTCGCATCAGTCACTTGGAGTAAGATGAATGGTGAATTCATATACTGGTAATTGAATCTCCTCGGCATCTGTTTCGTACCGGAAGGTAGCTGTGGGCAAGTCAACGGTGCTGTATGGATTATAGGATGTACCCACAACTAATTCATCCACTGAATAGGTCTGCGTATAATAATTTGGCGCACTGAATGTAAAGGGGGGTTGTGGAGGACCTTCACCCCAGTATGTTATACCACGGATGAGTTGGTGAATTATAATCAGGCCATCTGGCCCACTACTTATATGTTTCCCTGCTATTTGTTCCTCAATACGCAAGGTAGAAACCCGCAAGGCGACATATCAGGGATGGGTTCGCCAGTATCCTGATGGAGTATCAAAAAGCGGAGTTCTCCATAGAAGGGATTAACTTCCCAACTCTCAGTATCGTCAGGGTTGAAATCACTATAGTTCGGTGGCTGGTCAGCTTGGCAACCACATAATAGCAAGATAAAAAGTGCAGCAGGCCAGAGATATTTAGTGAATTTCATGAAAAATGGGAGGTCTTCCTCCGCTTGACGCACCGGATAGCCCAGCATTCATGAGGAAAACGATAGCCATCATATATATCCGGTAGCCAGAAGGCCAAAAGCTTAGGCCCGTAAAATAACGCTTAAATGTGAAACCGTTCCACATGGACTTCGTTGCTCAAACGAATGCGGGAACCTATACTTTTACGGGCCTTGAGAGCGTCAGTATGGGCTGCATTTTACAGTAAGACACGGATTTCTTTCAAACTATACACAGGCACAAATGGAAAAAGAACAGGCACTGATCGAATATATTGCTGATACTCAGGCCGATCTCCATATCTTCCGTCCTGAGCTTTTTCCAAACGCTTGGTTGATCCCATCATAATCCATACAATGCAGATCACGCCTATTAAGCTGGCAATCCATTGTATGGATGTGGTATAAAACATTATTCCCACTACCCAGTTCCCCACCCAAAATAAGATCTCTCCAAAATAGTTCGGACACCTTATCCAACGATACAAACCCACATCACAATATTGCTTCGGATGCACTGCTTTAAAATCGGATTTCTGTTTATCGGCTATCGCCTCTAAAATCAAACCGCTCCCCATCAGAAATAGACCTGCACCCTGTGAAAAGTGCAAAATCCACGATGTGGTTTCTGGCAGCTCTATCAACCGAAACAGGCTTGGTAAAAACATCAGCACATACAGTATGGATACACTGACCCAGATAACAATTTTAATTCCCCAGGGAACGCCTGCGAGACCCTCATGGATTTCTCTTTTTTGTTTGCTGTAAGCGGCTTGAAATTCTCTTTTGGTGACGTAGATACCCAGTCTTAAACCCCACAGTATGAGAAATACATTCTGCAACACAGAAACTAAGGAAAGATTTCCAACATATCTGATGAGTGTAACAATCACCATCCCTACAATAGCAAATGCATAACCAATATTGATAAAGTACAACAGACGGTAAAAACCTATACTTGTGATCACTAAGGCTACACCCAATAATAACAACATCATTGGTCTAACTCCTTTCTTTTTTGCTCGACTATAAGTACCCCACGCCTACCCAGAGAAAGCGATGCCTGTATTGTCCCATAACCGGCCACGATCATAGCCCCCCCGAAAGCTCCTCCTAACAGGTCCCGCTCAGCAAGGTAGTTCGTCATGAGTGTGGTGACCCCGATGAGCCTCACATGCCTCAGGTATTCCGCTTGCTCTTCTCTATCCCATCGCCCTTGATCATAAGAACCATCAGCAAAGCAGCGTGCGAAAGGGAATAGTATCCAATCGGGTTGAAGATCCCGCGCCCGTTCAATGATCTCATCATCAAACAGATCGCCACAGATCAGGAAGGCAAATGTCCCTAATGGCGTGTCGACCTTTGCCATCTCGGTGCCTTGACGATAGACTAGCGGATCGGCATTCCTGCCGTGCCACTGGGGTTGAATCCGCCGGTACTTCAGCTTAACCTCGCCATCAGGAGCGATCAGGACCGCTGTGTCATACAATTCGTTTCTATCACGCTCCAACAAACCTATGGCCGTCCAGATATCTTTGCTTCGACTATGAAGGGCAATCTGGTCTGTTATGGCTCCGGGGATTTCCTGACCAAGTGGCAGATCGTGGGCCGGATTATCGTTGTTGATCAATCCTGTTACGGCAGCTTCAGGAAAGAGTATCAGATCGGCATTCCTACGTGCCGCTTCGTCAATCATATTCAGAATCTCAACCAGATTTCTATGAGAATCCGGTGTAACGCGGTTGACAGCCAATGCAACTTTCACGTTCTATTCCTTTTTACATCCCCTTGAAGCGCTGGGCTGCCGGCCAACGATAGGTGCGCCTAATGGTCTAGCGTCAGCCGTTGCATCCGGTGATCTACTGAGACTATCTCACCAAACAGAGAGGTTATCTTATGTCTGGACACAACCCCCATCTTTTCATAGAAAGAAATCGCAGCAAAATTACGGGTACTTATATAACAACTCATTGTTTGATAATTTAACCCCCTTAATTTTAGCATACTCATCTTTAGCAGTTCCTGTGCTAATCCTTTTCTTCTATATTCAGGTAGGATGCCTATGGGGGCTAAATAGCCATCCGTAGATTCATAGAGCGGTAACAGACGGCTGAAGCCGATCAACTTGTCCTTATGGAATAATGTCAACGATGCCTCATGTATTAGCGGCTTTGCTCTGCTCCAACTGTCAAAGAAAAGATCTCTTCTGCCTTCAGCGTCCAGATTAAGGAGAAATTGGTCATCACAAGCAGAGAATACTGCTATCCAACAATTGAACAAATCATCCAAATCGGTTTCTGAAATATACCCCAGTGAATACTTATCAGGGATAACTGCTTCCAAACCTTCCTTAGTAAGATCCCTTTTGTAGAATTTCTCTTCAATGATTTCAGTTATGCCGGCCCGTGCATACCAGTCTAAATATCTGGCGAAATAAGATTGGGTGTTCTCGTTCACTTGAAAATCAATCGCGACTTTTTGTAAACCTCTCTCTCTAAGATGTGAAAATGTTTCTTGAATCAATGTGTTAGCGATTTCATTCTCATTCTCACTCGGCCATACTACCGGATGCCAATCCCATATTGAAGCTATTCCAGAATCGGACATTTCGTAAAGTGCCAGCCAACCTACAATCTTCCCATTGTTCTCAGCAACAAATACTAAATCATAGCAATGACTTGATATTCTCTCAGAAATGTTACTTAGAATTTTCTTTTCAGTAGTGCCTTCTGCAAGAAGATTATTTCTCTTCATGACGATATAAGTCAACTCTGCTAATCTCTCAGTATTGACATCTGATTTTTCCAGTACTTTAATATCCAAGGATTATCCCCCAGTTCCTTTGTGGGTATGTGAAGTCTCAGTAGATCACAAATGACCAGCGCTAGCCGGAGACTACAAAAGTCTCGGCCGGGATCGGCACGACAAAGTAGCTATTTTAACGCAATTTCTTTCTTGCTCAGGCTCCTCGTAAGACTTTTGTAGTCTTGGTGTGACCAAATTGTGATCTATTGAGATTATGATTCATTTGAACGATTCCTGTAACCGTTTAGTTTTGTGCGCGATTACCGTTTTCTGTGGCCTGCTCCAGACAGAAACGCGGGTTTGGGTGTGTTTTTTCGTTGACGGGCGTAGCCCGCCAACGAAAAAACACCTCTTTCCTACGGCTTTAGCCGCTTTGCTACCGTCAATGGCGTCGTTTGCTCACAAAACTAAATGCATACCGATTCCTAACCCCCCACACCAGGTTCGCTGGATTTGAATGGGCTGTGAAATTACGACCAAATTCTAGCGATCTCTTTTAGCTTTCTGCCCTGGACGGCTTCTTGATTGGGTATCTCATGCCCACATGTCCGAATATACAAAAGATCTTCCAGCGCCCCTGTCCGTTTGTAATAATCTCGACGAAAGTCCCAACCAGTATCTATCCTTCCCCTGTAATACGGTTGTATTTCTGGCGAAATATCCACGGCTGGGTCGCCAATAGAGATTGACCCGAAATCCAGTACACCGGTGATTTGCTGTCTCTCTAGGTCAACCAAGAAATTATGAAAATCAAAATCTTGATGTAAAACCACCGGCGAAAATGCTACCATCCGTTCGTCGTTTAAGGACTTTTCAAGATAAGATAATATGGCTTTACATTGAGCCGTCGGCAACAAAGGACACACATAACGTTCGTAGGGTGCGTGTTTCGCCGTCAGAGCCTCGCGCCACGCTTGCGCAGTGGGATAGCCTTCCAAACCCACTGCCCTTACTTTACCTATTGGAATACGATGTAAAGCTGTCAAAAATGCCCCCGCTTGGAGTCGCCACCATGTGGCTTGGCGCAAAGTATCACTCGGTTGGGGGATAGATACACCTGGAATTTGCTCGTAGCCAACAAAAGCAAATGGATACTTCTCGCTATTGAGGGTAATGTATTTATATTCCGGGATTGGCAATGGCAATTCGGGACTGAGAACCGGCAACAAGCGAATTTCACGTAATAATTGCTGTTCACTATTAGAGTCCAGAGGGAAGCGGAAGATTAATGTCTTGTTCACCAAACATAATCGATTTGCCCAACCTTCTCCCAAGAAGGAAATGGACACTATGCACAAGTCTGGATAATGCGCTAGTATTGCCTGTTTGAATTGTTCTAAAGCTATTTCTGTCATAATGATTCTGTATGGATGTTAGCCTACCTTGCCCCGGCGAACTAAAATCTATTGACCACGGATGACTAACGGAAGGAAAACAGTATGAGGTCGGTATGCCTGATTGGTTACCGTATTCGACCATTCACACATATTGAGAGTTTGCCCCGCTGGATAAACGCACGCAGTATTATTGACATCAACGTGAATGCCTATTGTCTCCGGTACACCGACTTGGACTACAAAAGAGATGGTCATTGAATGGGTCGGCGTAACTATCATTGTTCCAATGACGGCGTGATCGGCATATTCAATGCCATCCGGCCGTTCAACAAACCGGACAAACGTAGTATTTGTCAGAGGATCATAGATGCTCACTGCGGCACCCGGCGCGCCGGTGATAACTAACGTGTAGGTCAGTTCATCTCCATATTGAACTTCGCCCTCAGGTGAAACCTCCTTGTTGATGGTGAGATGTGGTGGCATAGGACTCTGCACTTCGTAGGCCCCTATGTCACAGATAGCAATTCCGTCGCCGTTGCCATCCCGTGGGCGCACGCCATCGCGCTGATCCACCGCCGGGCAGTCGG
>JAFGFI010000059.1 GCA_016931185.1 Anaerolineae bacterium | reverse complement strand
TGTATTTGGCATTTTCGGCAAGGGCTGGTCACGCAAGGAGGTCTCCCCCGGATTATTGATAAGATACTGTAACCGTTTAGTTTTGTGAGCGATTACCGTTTTCTGTTACCTGCTCCAGACAGAAACGAGGGATGGGGGATGTTTTTTCGTTGGCGGGCTACGCCCGCCAACGAAAAAACTCTCTTTCCTGCGGCTTTAGCCGCTTTGCTGCCATCAACGGCACCGTTTGCTCACAAAACTAAACACATACCGATGGATTTAACAGAGAGTATTATTTATTGAATGATTATCCTAAGTCAATATGTATTTCGCACCACAGTTGGCAGGTAAATAGAATATCCGGTTATTTCAGTTGTAAACGACCAGACATAAGGGTGTGATAGTGGGTTACCGGCCAAGTCAGAAGCCGCGGTGACAGTAAACGTATAACGTGTATCAGAAGCAAAGTCATTATGCTGCAACGTGACAACCCTATCTCCCGCACTCCACACGAATTGCCATCCACCTGGATCAGGAATCACTGAGAAGGTCAGGGTGCTCGTGTTTATTACCTTGCTGAAGGTAATCATAACCGATGTACCGATCGTCACATCCATCGCTTCGCTGATAGGGTATGTAGCAAGAATATCCAGCGGTGTAAATGTCACCGTGACGGTGAACGACTGGGAAGTGATCAATCCACCGGTATCCTGTACCTGGAGTACAATTGGATGCTCTCCCATTTCCGTGAAGGTAGGCGTGCCGGATAAGGTCGCGCCACTTCGATTGCCAGTTAGCGATAGCCAGGTGGGGAGTGTAGGCGCAGTAATCGTCAATACGTCTCCTGCATCCACATCATCCGCTGTGATGGTATAAGTATACACAGTATCTTCCATTGCTGTCGTCACTGGCATACTGGTGAAGAATGGGGCTTCATTGCTATCGGTGATAAGAATCATGCACACTTTTTCAAAACTACTCCCGCCGCTATCCATACTGCGCACCCGGATGCTGTAGGAGTTGCGAGTTTCATAATCAAAAGTGGAACGAGTTTTAAGTACATCACCAACAATAGCGAAGTCGCCATTATCACTATCGCCCGATCCAGAAACCAAAGTATAAGTATATACATCGTCTATATCCACATCGCTACTGGTAAACGTCCCCACGGTAGTACTGATAGGCAGGTCTTCGGCTATCTCAGCATTGCTTAAGTTGATATCATAAGGAGGATCATTTACAGGTGAGATCTCAATGGTAAAGGTCATCGTGAATGTATCCACACCCCCATTCGCCGTCCCGCCATTATCCTGCAGTGTTGCCGTAACTTGGACGCTGCCATAAACATCAGGAGCAGGAGTGAAGGTAAGTTCCCCACTCGTCTCCTGTAAATCCGGCTGCACCGTAAAGAATGTAGGACTGTCATTCACCAGGGTGAAATCTAATCCTTGCTCTGTTTCATCAGCTGGGCCGGGAGAGATAGCCGAGGCCCAACTCAGTGTCTGTACTCCTACATCTTCAGCCACGACTACAGGATCAATACCTGGTGTGAAGCTGGGAGCATCATTAACAGCAAGCACGGTTATATTAACTGCACTATGAGCCATCAATTGTCCATCACTGACAGTATAGGTGAATGTATCTATGCCATTAAAATTAGTTGACGGGGTATAGAAGAGAGTAGCCGATGTAGAAATGTAGGTTACCGCACCGTGCTGAGGAAGTCCTACAGCAGTGAGGAAAAGTGAACCACCGGCATCCAAGCCATCATCGTGATCGTTATTCAAGGGGAATATCGCAATCGATTGATCTTCATTGATTTCTACAGTATCAGGAGTAGGCTGCGGAGGATCATTAACCGCAGTTACATTTACAGTGATAGTCGCAGTATCCATCAACGCACCATCAGTAACGTGAATCGTGAAAGTCACCGTATAATCGGCGCTGAGATCTGCCGGAATGTAATGCCACACGCCTGTGGTCGTCGTTACGGCAGCACTGCCATAAGATGGCGCAGCGCCAAGTGAATACGAGAGGGTATCCCCTACGTCTGGATCGATCACGAAGAGCATACCGGTGATAACAGTCTTTTCGTCAGTATTAACAGTAACATCAGTGGCAACAGGTGGATCATTGACCGGTGTAATAGTTAAAGTAACAATGGCCGTGTCGGTCAGCGGGCCATCTGGCGCAAGCACATTGTCGCTTACCGTATAAGTGAAAACATCTATACCGTTGTAGTTCAATGTAGGTGTATAGATCAACGCGGTGGTACCGCTTATATGAATATTACCGTGAAGCGGTATGCTAACCGCGCTGATACCCAATATATCCTCTACGTCAACATCCCTGTCATTTGCCAATACATCTAAACTGATAGGTGTATCCTCTGTCACAGTGAAATCATCATGAACAGCCACCGGACGGTCATTAACCGGGGTCACTGTAATGTAAATGAGAGCCATATCAGTCAATTGACCATCACTTACTGTGTAGGTAATCACGTCAGAGCCGTTAAAATCTGGATTGGGGGTATAAACAACACGATTCGCGCTATACACGGCGCTGCCATGCGCGGGTTGTATGATAGCATCCACCGCAAGTGTATCTCCATCAGGGTCCGTGTCATTGCTTAACGGTTTGACCGCTACTGACGTATCCTCAACTGTGATCGCTGTATCATCTATGGCAATAGGCGCGTGATTGGCGGCCCCCACATGAATCGTAATCGTACCGGTTGCTTCCAGTCCACTGTCACTAATTGTGTAAGTAAAAACTTCGTAACCGGTGAAACTTGGCGTAGGTGTATACGTCACGGTTGTTCCATTCGTAGTAGCCGCGCCATCAGCGGGATTTCCCACCGCTACCACAGTAAGGGGATCTTCCTCCACATCAGTATCATTTCCCAGAACAACGACCGTTCTTGGCGTATTCACGGGAGTATTTGCAGTATCATCGTGAGCTACGGGAGCGTCGTTCACGGCATTGATTGTCATCATCACCGTTGCTGTATCCGCGAAAACCCCGTCGCTGACCGTGTAAGTGAATACATCAACCCCATTAAAATCAAGTGTGGGAGTATAAGTGAGCATGTTACCGTCGGCAGTCACATTCCCGTGACCGGGTATTCCAACACTTCCAATCATCAACGAGTCGCCATCCACGTCTATATCATTTGCCAACACATCGAATACAATAGGCGTATCCTCATCCGTGGTCACACTATCGCTCACACCAAGCGGCGGATCGTTAACGGAGTTTACGGTGACCGTCACGGCGCCCACGTCTGTGAGACTTCCATCGCTTACCGTGTACGTAAAAATATCGGTACCGAAGAAATCCTGTGCTGGTATATATGTTATAGTAGCACCATTCGTAGTAGTAGACCCAGTGATAGGAGAGCCAACATCCATAACAGAAAGCGCATCCCCATTCAGATCTTCATCGTTTTCACGCACCGGGATGATAACCGGGATGTCCTCATCGGTGATGGCAGTATCATCTCCGGCAATAGGTGCTACATTAAGCACAATTATCGTAACCGGCATACTCGTATTGTTAGCAGGAGGATCCCCCACTTCTGTAGTATTGGTAATGTGGGCTGTATTGGTAAAGGCATACCCCCCCGCGTACCCTGAATCTAACGTGCCGATAACCGTGATAGTGCCCCCATTGCCTGGCGACAAAGGCGCTACGGCCCAGGTATAACTCGTGCCGCCGGTTGAAGTAACGATAGCGCCGCTGCTCGTGTAGGTCACACTGATCAGAGACACAGGGACCAGATCGGAAATGATGACATCGGAAACCACGCTTGGACCAAGATTTTCATAGGTGAGGGTATAGGTCACCCAATCGCCCGGAGTCGCAGTATCCGCCATAGTAACCTTAGAAATACTGAGATCAGCTCCCAGCCGCACCCCAACGGCGCGGGTGAAATAACGCGTGGGACCGATGAGCGTCGATTCCGTTGCCGTACCTTTTACGATGGTTGTCACAACACCGGTGTTGGTAATCGGCCCAACATAGGAAGGGGAAACGGTAACATTAAACGATTGGCTCCAAACGCCACCTGATGCGGGAATGGATGCCGTCCACACCATCTCCCCACCAGGTGTGACATGGTCCGGCAAAGTATCGGTAATGACCGCATCAAAAGCGACATTGCCGGTATTGGTGACCATAATGGTGAACATCAGGGTATCACCTGCTAACACAGGATCGGGAGCCGCCGTTTTACTAACGCGCACGCCAACAGAAAACTCATCCGCGCCTAAGTCATATCCATCTCCCACCGGGCGTGGTTCCAGGTCCACATCCGCCGCTATGCCGGCAGCATTGACCACCGCGTCAATAGCTGCGGATCTGGCAAGGATGTGGTAATCTTGCGATGCAGGAGATACAAACGCGGGATCTCCAACACGTTCATGATTGCGAGTGACAGAGCCACTCCAATTGGTACCGTTTGCCCACCAAAGTACCCCATCCAGGGCGGCACTGCTGCCGCCAGCCGTCTGTACTCCGACCGTATGGCCGGCCAAAATGGTGTTGGTCAACAACGCAGTACTATTTGTATTGAGATAAAGCCCAGTATTACCCGTATTATTGGCGAAGGTGGTATATATAAAGTGCAACGCTGCACTCTCTCCCTGGATAGCACCGCCCTGTTGTGTTGCTTCATTACCGGCAATGATGGTGTTATAAAGCTGCACCCCGCCATCTACAATGTATATACCTCCACCGTAATCCCCGGCATTGGAGAGAACCTGGCAACTGCTGATGATGGGGTTCGCCGAGATGCTATAGAGACCGCCGCCAGCATCCCCAGACCCGGAACCACTCAATCCCGTGGCCTCGCCGTTCACCAAACGTAAATTCATCAACGTGGGCCGGATGTCTCCTGCGAGATTCCCGGTGATATAAAGGACGCGCCCTTGCCCAACCGCATCTATTGTAGTCGGATAGTTTCGCGGATCAGGGGTCGTCCAGTTTGTCATAGTATACCCACCCTGGATGGTGAGCGTTTTGCTAAGGTAGATTGCCTGGGTCACTGTTCCAGAAGTTATAATATCCTGGCGTGGTCGTTGATTAACACCGGCGCAATACCCGGCCACTTTGATCACGTCATCAGGAGCAGTGCTGGCATCTATAGCGGTTTGAATGTCGGCGTATTCGGTAATGGCATCATCATTGAGTCGTATCCAGCAAGTGCGATACTCATCTATACCCAGATCGGGATTCAGATCCCGCGCCTCACCATCAATGTCGGTCGTGACACCCGCATCCACCCCGCGATCCCTGGCTCCTGAAGTGACCTCAATATGGTAATCTCCGGCGTCAGGAGCAACAAAAGCCGGATCGGCGTCAATATCAGACTCGGAATTGAAAGTACCAGCGGCAGTCCAATTAGTCTGGTTAGCCCAGTCACCACTTCCCCACAACGTCGCCACCATATCGGCAGTACTACCTGCTGTGACATTGATACCTAAGGTATGGCTGACAAGAATCGTATTCGTAAATCGTGCCGTGCTATTCCCGGCAAGGTATACACCCTCACTGCCAGTATTCCGGGCCAGTGTCAGATGTTTAAGATCGTGCGTTGCACCCTGGAAATAGATACCACTTCCGTGTTGGTCGGCATCGTTATGCGCGATCAGGGTGTTGACCAATTGCGCAGCGCCTCCCTGCACATAAAGACCACCGCCATCTTGCGCCGTATTGCTCATCACCTCAACCGCGCGCAGTGTGACCTGCGCAGTTGTTACATATAGGCCGCCACCCCGCGTGTCACCCGCCGCGCTTGCATCACCGCCGATAAGTCGCATCCCGGCAAGCGTGGGCTGTACCGCACCGGTAATGTAAAAGACACGTCCTTGCCCTGCCGCATCCACAATCGTTGGATAAACAACAGGGTCAGGATAATCCCAATTGGTAAGCGCGTATCCCCCCTGGATAGTAATGGATTTATTCAGGTAAACGGTCTGTGACATTCCAGCGTGCGATTCAACCCCACGGCACGTGCCGGCAACTTTGACCGTATCTCCAGCACTGGCGGCGTCCACCGCCTCCTGGATAGTAGCATAACGCAGTGGCGCGTTATTGAGACGCACGAAGCAGGTACCTGCATATTCATCCGCGCCTATATCATAACCCAAAAAGTGTGGGCGACTTTCACCGTCCAAATCGGTCGTAACACCGCCATCTACACCCGCATCCAATGCAAAAGAGTTCACACCGATGTGATAATCCCCGGCAGTGGGAGCTATAAAATCAGGATCGGCATATACATTGACCGTGTGCGTATAGATGTGGCCCATCCCCCCTGTGTCTTGTGTATTCTGCCACCACAACGTTCCTTCTAAATGGGCAGTACTACCAGAGTTCACAAAAACGCCCACCGGTTGATCGGCAATGATGGTATTCGTTAAAAATACAGTACTCAGCGTACCGCCAAACTCAGCAATAGAGATCCCCGTTTGATCTCCGCCACTATTCTGGGCTACCGTCGTGTGCAGCAATTTCGGGGACGCGCCGGCAATATATAACCCGCTGCCCATTCCATTAGTAATACTATTTCCCGCGACAACCAAATTGCGCAGCGTGCCATTATGACGATCCAAATAAATTCCCCCCCCATTATTGGTAGCCTTGTTATTGAGAAAAACATTCCCATTTAAAGGGGGATGGTTATTGCTATATATGATATACATCCCGCCGCCGTTGTTGTTTGCAAAATTATCCTTAAACGTATTTTGATTGATAGTGGCATTATTGTTATTTACATATATACCCCCTCCCTCTCCATAACTCGCATCAACCGATAGGTTCCCCTTAATAAGGTTATCCGTTAACGTGGGATTTCCCGAATATATATAGACCCCTCCCCCACGACCTCGTAATGTTGAGTTGCCGATAATCGTATTACCGGTAATTTGGGCGCCGCTATTCTGAGTAAAGATACCCCCGCCCCGTTTACCTGATATGTTCTCCCGAATCTGATTGCCAGTGAGTTGCGGGTTACTACCGTCAATACATACACCACCTCCCAAAGCCCAGACAGTGGAGGTTCCCTCGGCAATATTTTCAGCGATAGTGTTGGCGATAAGGTGTGCATTGCTGGCATTTAAGTAAACGCCTCCGCCTCGCAGACCGGATGTATTTGCCCTGATCGTATTACTGATTAGATTAGGCGTCCCCCCGGTTCCAAACACAAATAGGCCCCCTCCTTGTATATTAACCGTGTTTGTCGCGATGGTATTAGTCGTAAGTTGGGCACTGGTATCGCGAAGATAAAATCCCCCCCCCCCTGTAGTTGACCTAGTTCCGGATACAGCATTAAGGGTAACATCATTATCAATAAATTGCGGGGCATTTTTGTCGACGTAAATACCGCCTCCCTGAAAACTAGCAGTATTAGAAAAAACAACATTTCCGGTAAACGTCGCTTGACTATTCATCACGGCAACCCCACCCCCTATATAGCCGGTGTTGAACATAATTGTGTTGCGCTCCGCGATCATACCATCGCTGTTCGTGACATATAATGCACCGCCATATCCCGGCGTCACATTACTATTAAGTGTGTTGGTCATAAGCGTACACATACTACTGAATACATACACTCCCCCCCCATCCCCAGACGTTGCAGTATTGGCGACGATCTCATTATTTTCGAGATGAGCATCACTATCTTCAAAATACACACCTCCACCGCGCATAGCAACGTTGGTTAAAACTTGGGTATTACTTAATCCTGCATCGCTCTGATCTAGATAGACTCCCCCGCCGTACTTGAGCGCCGTATTCAATGCAATACGCGCGTCTGCGATGGCTACAGCGTGACTATTCGATAGATAAAATCCAGCGCCATCGTCGATCGCCTGATTATGGGTAACCGTTATACCTTGCACTGTAGCCGTTACAACTTTCATGTAGACCCCGCCACCGGAAGTACTTGCATAATTATTTTCAACGGCATCTTCTATAGCAACTATGGCGCAATCTTCCAGATAAATCCCACCCCCAAGGTCTGCAGCATTATCAAAAATATAATTTTCATTGAGTATCATGCCACGACTATGCAGCAATCTCCCCCCACCACCTTCTTCAGAAGCCGTATTGGTCATAATGAGATTGCCAGTTAGGGTAACCGCCGAAGCATTCACTATATACACACCCCCGCCCTCCTCGGAAGCGGTATTAGAAAAAATATGATTATCGGTGAGAGTGAGGATACTATTATCGGCATACATGCCCCCTCCCTGTTGTGCAGAACTACGGGAGATATAGGTGCGGCTTAAAGTCAATGTTGACGTCAAAGCATAAACACCTCCACCCCCATTAAGCACGCCGCCTCCCAACCCCGCATTGCCACCTTCGAGTTGCAATCCTTCAACGGTCGCGGTAACGGGGGGGTCAGAGCCGCTTATATAGACCACACGCCCCAGGTCACGCGCGTCAAGGATGGTAGCGTTAGTATCGGGATCCGCCTCCCCTGAAAAATCCGGCGTATACCCCCCGCGCAAAGTTAAAGATTTAGTGAGATAGGCCACTTGTTGTAATGTCAAAGCGGCACTGCCGCGTGTCTCAACATCCAGACAATATCCGGCGATCTGTACTATATCGTCTGCACTTGCAGCTTCTATTGCATCTTGCACATTATCATAAATTTTAGCCGCCCCTGCCACCCGCGCCCAGCAAGTATCGGCAACTATAGCTAACGCATTTTCCGTATATTTAGGCGCTTCCACACTGGTGATCTGGGAAGTATTCATGAGCTGCGTTGCTGGCAACACGGTATTCTCCACCATAACTGGTATAGTGAGCGTGATCCGTTGTCCGGCAGCTATCTCTAAACTGTGAATCCGCAAGGTTTGGCCTGCAAAGGTCGCAACCGCCCCTGATTGCGCCGGATCATACAACACCGTTTCAAAATATGTCAGCCCATTATCTAACGTCTCAGATAGCGCGGCGGTGTGTGTGGTCTCGGTAAGATTGCTGCGGAGGACCAACGTGTATGTAATTTTATCCCCAACTCTGGGTGTACTATCGGTGACGGTTTTATCAAGAATGAGGGGGCTGCGCGCAAACCGCACCGCGCGTTCGATAAACGGACTCTTAGAATAATAATACTGTAAGCCCTGGGTTCCTGCCTGGTTTTCAATACCTACAAGTGGTTGATAACGGATATCGATATTTTTATAATGGATCTCAATAATGTTTGAGCTTTCAAAAAGTTTGATTTGAAAAGTCACAGAGTAAGGCGTTGAAGTATTATCTTCATACTCTACTTGCTCATACTGCACAATGAAATACCGCTCCGGCGCAGATCCTTCCATCCTCGCATAGACATTTCCATTTCCCAGCGGAGGATCGTACGGATCAAGATCTCCCCACCAGCCGGCAATTATGCCGTTAGGGTCACCGGCATTAGGCAAGGTTTGCAGCGTACTGTCATCAGGTTGATCAGGGATAAAAGTGATAAAACCATCCGTGCCGATGTAAACCTCTTCATAATCCACATCATAGAAATTAAAAGTAAAACCCAGAGAAACAGACCCGGTGATCTGGTCAGAGTCCGTAAATACCACAGAAGCCCCTCCCGAAATATCCTCAAAACCGTAGACTGGCCCTGCAGGTTGCTGGCTATCTTCTACCGTGTAATCCGAGAAAGCGACTTTACCCAGAGTATAATACCCATTGTCCAGTAAGGCCGGTGTCACAAAAATGACCTGATCTCCGACAATGTAGGAGGTCGTTTGTAGAACTTCAAATGTGTCCCATGTTCTGTTGCGCCACAGTAACACGTACAGTCCATTCGGAGTTCCCGCGATCCCCCCCTCACTAAAATCAAACTTGAGAACAACATCTCCGTGACGCTGCTCCCCTATAGGATAGACCTTTGCGATATACCACTCGCGCGTCCAGCGAGAAGCTATTCCAGTAGGTAAATTGGCCGCCGTTGTACTGTTGGTATCTGCACTGTGCCCTGCAAAAATATAATCGCCATTCTTTTCTAAATATCCCGCATCTTCAAGTATCAATCCCGCAGAACTTGATGCTGTGTGTATCCCGTCCGCTTCCTTACCAATGCCAACGAGATCTTTAACATAGGGGCCGCTATATTTATCATTACTAATAACAATTCTATTATATTTAGCATTGAGATAATTCTCTACAATGGTGCGCTGCGCCGTGTTGAGCGTCGTGGTGTAGGCAATCATTTCCGCAATATCGCCCATGTGAAATTCACCAGGAGCAATATCAGGGTAGTTTGGGTCATTCCCATCCCGGCGCGCGCCAATATCCAAGGGAACACTGGTCACAGGGTAATGAGTTGCCGACAACCATCCCGATCCTTCAAGGGCCAGAGTTTGTGCCGTTCCATTTTTAAAAATACGGATGTTATCCGGCGCGTTCCCACTTGTTAAAACTAAAGTACTAAGAATGGTATATGTATGGTTTGTGATGACCTGACCAGACGTAAGCGTGGCATTATCATCACCACGATGCAACCCTACACTTCCCATGTCATACCCCAATTCCAAATTGTGATTTTCGGCCGTGGTATGAGCAGAGCCGTAGCCAAGCAATTGTTTACGGGCCTCAACATCATCACTATCAAAAACCACCATCATGGTAAACCCGGAATCAGGAGCTGAAAAAAGCTGAACACCGTGGGTTGTGGTCAATGTGTCGGTAATAAATTCCAGTGCCGGTTTATAGCCATTCCCGGCGCGCGAATCACGATAAGTAGGCTGCCACATCGCATTGAACTGTAGCACATGGCTCCCATTTCCACTTTGATCGGCCCAACAAGCGACCGGCGCGTTCTTTAATATAACAGTGGAACAAGCCTCATCTGTATACACCCCCTTGTCTGCGCGCAACCACAAACGCAAACTGGACGTACCTTGTGTGTCACCGACGCCTCCCGGTCCGCTTCCGGCTAAAACTATCTTTGTTGGACGTATGCTCAGGCTTAACATTGTCCATAAGAGTGTCACGATCACAAACACGAATGCTTTACATGCTCTTTGATATAGCAAGTTAGATTTC
Organism: Anaerolineae bacterium; assembly: GCA_016931185.1. Lineage (GTDB taxonomy): Bacteria > Chloroflexota > Anaerolineae > B4-G1 > SLSP01 > JAFGFI01. The sequence goes on along the minus strand of JAFGFI010000059.1, from coordinate 32,722 downwards.
ATTATGATCCTCCCCCATGTGAATAAAGATAAAGTCTACTTTTTTATAGCTACATTATTTATTATATATCAAAAAAGTTGAAATTTGGATAGTTCTTTAGTCTCATATTGCACAGTTTTCGTAGCCCATCATACCAACAGCATAAGCGGCCTGAATCTCACAATGTAAGAGGATGTTTTCCATGTAGGTGTGATAGAAGGCACAATCAAGGGGAATAAATGCAGCCTTACGTAGCAGTTCTTCATAAGCCCGGTGCAGATATATATCCGCTTCACTCGAGCGCTGATTGGCAGCCAATGCCTGTCCATAACGGAAGAGAATTTCTTCACTGACACTTTCAATAACCTGCACAAAACCATAGCGTTGGTAGATATCCAGAGCGACTTGTGCCTCTTGCAAAGCCCCATATCGGTGTTGCATTTGTTCGGATGTCTCAGAACAAAACCGGGCCAGTTTAAGATGTGCAATCGCAGCCTGGCACGCTGCCACCATTTCAAGCTGAGAAGCAACTAAACGCAGCGAATTAGCTTGCACCAAAATTTTAGCCTCTGCTGTTACATCAAACACCTGCTGTAAGTAAGCTGGCTCCGCCCATGCATTGTATAACATAGCTGTAATCAATCGCAGCCGCGCCCGTCCGAAATCCGGTACCGATTCGTCCAGATGTTGTAAATATTCAAGGATTTTTTGGGCTTCATCAAATTGCCCTTGCTGTAATTGTATCTGGACGATACGCAATAGAGCATCTGGCTCATCTGCCGTACCCTCCCAGATACGCCGCGCTGCTTCAAGTTGCATCAAGCCGTGATCGTAATCGCCCAGGTAGAGCGCTTCAATCTCACCACACCGGGCCAGTGCATTTGCCTCTAATGGGCGATGTCCGATCTCGCGGCTAAGATAAAGACGTTCTTGTTGATATTCGGTGAGCAGCCGGTGATAATCTCCGCTGCGTTCAAGCTGCAACCCCTGCAAATCCAGCAAAGAAATCCGCAATAACTTTTCCTCTGGGATAGGACTGAAAGACAACGAAGTAACTGCTTCTAGACACGCTGTACTGCGTGCAAATTGATCGCTGAAGGCAAACACACGCCCCATGCTAATTAACAAACGGGCCTCATATTGCAGGTCACCTATCTCACGCGTTAATTCAAGTGCCCGATCGGCCATTTGTTCCCACTCCGCATCCCCATTCGTGAGATACAGGTTCACAAGCGCTATCATACTCTGCATCTCCCGGTGTTTATCACCAATTTGCTGCGCCAAAGATAAGGCCTCCTGTACCAGTGGCAATCCCGTCGCAACCTCCCCACGGTTGTAGGCATTCAACACTCCTGGCTGTTCCAAAAGCGCATCGATTAACCACGCCGGATCATCTTCTAATTTGCGGGCTAACGGCAACAAGGCGCGAGCATCTTCCCATTGAGCATCAAAATTCCCCAACAGACGATAGACTTCCCGCCGTCCGTTGAGTGCGAAAAATTGCTGTGTCCACAGTTGGTAACGCTGCTTTTCATCCAGATTTTGAGATAGCAATTCATCTATGACGGCCAGTGCGTGTGAATAGTATTCCAGGGCTTCTGTATTGGCATAGATTTTTTGCGCCTGTGCCGCTGCTTGCAGCGTATAAAAGAGATCTTTCCCTAGCCGTTTAGCGCAGCGATAATGATAAGCCAACGCGCCATAATATTGGGTAACAGCTTCTCGATCTGTCCAATTCTCAAGATACTCGGCCAGTTTTAAATGATAATCCGCGCGCTGCCCACTCAACAGACTATCGTAGACTGCATCCCGAATCAAGGTGGATTTGAATATATACTCCATACCCAGATCGGGAATACGTCCGCGCTCACGGATCAACTCTGCACGTTGCAGTGCGGTCAAATGCATCTTCAGGGGCTTTTTTTCTAAGGAAGGAGTTCCCCCGGCCAAAACACGTAAGATATTGGACCAAAACGCGCTACCGATGACTGAGGCTATTTGGAGTATACGTTGTTCGTCTGCTGACAGGCGATCAATCCGCGCCAATAACAAGCTTTGCAAACTATCTGGAACATCCAATGAATCCAGATCTCGTGTGACTTGCCACAGTCCGGATTGCGGATGCTGTATCAGGATGCCTTGTGTCATTAACGAGGTAGAAAGCTCTTGAATATAATAGGGATTTCCTTCCGCTTTCTCGATAATAAAATCTCGCACCTGTTCCGGCAACACTGCTCCCCCAAAGAGACGGGTGAAGAATTCGTCACTCTGTTCAGGGGTTAAGGGGGCTAATTCTAACGTCGTCAAGCGATGGGGATATTCCGTCTCAACATCATAGCGAAATTTCCAAATGGGGGCATCGCGTTCGGGACGAAACATAAAGATCCACAATATCATTTCCCGATCACAAAATGGCAGACAATAGCGCAGTAATTCTAGGGAAGAAGCATCTGCCCAATGCATATCGGTAAAGGTCAACAGCAATGGCCCATTCCAGGTCAAGGTTTCTATCCAATCCCCAATTACCCTAAAAATCTGCTGCCGCATTTTTTCAGCATCTAAATGCTCGACTGTAACCAAAAAAGGATCTTCAAGCGGCAATCCCAGAAAAACCGCCAGATAAGGGTAATATTGTTCTAAATCATCCCCCCACAGAGCTTGCACTTTGTGATACAATATATCAAGGATGACTTCTTTAAACTCATCTTCACGTACCCCTAGCCAATCGTGTAACAGATCGATCCACATTGCATAAGGATGTGATTGGGCATAAGATCGGCACCGTCCGCGCAATTGAAGTCCAACCTCCGCCCATACCCCCGGTAATTCGTGAGTACGCGCTTCCGCCAGCAACGCTTCCTGTCGGTTAAAGTAATGCCGTATCCTGGAGACCAACAATGACTTACCCATCCCCTTTTCGCCCATAAGCATTACAATGCCCCCCAGACCATCATACAAATCCTCTACACACGCTTGTAGAACCTGGTATTCAACTTCGCGCAGGGGGTTGGATAGCCCATAGGGCGGCAATGACGTGCTTTCTGTACTCAAGGACAGTGGCCGGTAAACGGCAATGGGATGACTCACTCCCTTTACCCGAATCTCACCCAGGGGAAGCCACTCAAACTGAGATTGCACCAATGGATACGTGTTCTCGCTAACCAGAACGGTTCCCGGCTCTGCAGCGGATTCCATCCGTGCCGCAAGGGCTATCGCTTCTCCCATCGCCGTATCTTCACTATAACACTGCCGGTCTCCAACGTGGGTCACAATAACTTGCCCGGTATTTACACCAACTCGCAGGCGTAAGTCAATCCCCTCATGCTGTAACTCCGCGGCATACGGCTGAATTGCTTGTTGCATTGCCATCGCCGCCATAACTGCCCGCTCCGGGTCATCTTCATGCGCCACACTGGTGCCAAAGAACGCAACCAATCCATCTCCTCGAAACTGGTCAACTTCACCTCCGAAGCGATAAATTTCCGCTTCCAGGATATAAAAAAGGCGGTTCATAATCTCTACCCAAGATTCGGTACCCAGGAATTCAAGCAGGTCGGTAGAGCCTTTGACATCGGCGAGGATAATAGTTGCTACTCGTCGTTCTCCCTGCAATTGGATCGTGGCAGGGCTAACTTTTGTCTCTGACCCGATAGGTAATACCTCTGCTATAGATTGTGGAAAGGAAGAAGATTCGTTGGAGTTATCAGGTACACGTTCCAGATGGGTGAGAGAAGAAATGTTTTCCGTGACCCGCGCTGCCGATGTACCGGCTGCACGCTCTAGCTGTGCGGGAGAAGAAATTTCCGGTAAGAGATGTAGGGTCCCCGAGAAATCAGCTTCTCGGGGACTATAGAGAAGCGTGCCACACTGCACACAATAACGGTAGTTTAGTGGATTGGCACGACCACAACTGATACACACTTGCACCACGCGCGTGCCACATGAACCACAATACCGCGCATCGGGAAGATTCTCAAAATCACAATTAGGGCACTTCATACCTATGTAAGCGCATCTAGTGTCGTCCTAAAACGTTTCGCAAGTTCCTGCATAATCGAAATAGCCGTATCCGTATCCTTCTTGAGGGCACTTAGAAAATTCCAGCGGGGCAAAATCAAACACTCGGTCGGCTCTGTCGCTATAACCGAAGCTGTGCGTGGGCCATCATCCAACAGGGCCAATTCGCCGAAAAAATCACTCGGGCCAAAAACATTCACTTGTACTTGAGTCCCGTCTGCACGCTCACGGACGGCTTCTGCCGCGCCTGAGACTACAATACAAAAACCATAGCCCACATCGCCTTGCTTTACAATATGTACTCCCGTTTCATAACTGCGGTCAATAAAACGATCGGCAAGCCCTTGAAGCTGCCGCTTTTTAAGCCCTTGAAATAAAGAAACCTTGCTTAAAATTTCAATGATCTTTTCCTCGTCCATCATTGCCTCCCTTCTTCGATATGCTATTGTGGGGATGTAGTGAGTACACCTTACACACCCTCATTATAGCCTCACGCGCCAGGACACGCAAATGAACAATATCTCTTTTCGATTGAAAAAACAACGTTCCTCTTGGGTGGGGTAATTTTGATTAGAATTGACTTACCGCCTTCCTGGGATTGTTTTTCGCTCTGACAATCGCTCCGCTATTAGCTGGTATAATTTCCATTAACATCACGTTGCAGATTAAGAAGCCAAATGAACGAAACTTCCACGATGGCGACGCAGCAATATTACCGATTGTCAAAGTAATACATTTCGGAGTACAATGTTGTTGCTTAAAAACGGCACGTGGTAATTTACGCGCGCTAAAATTTAACGGGAGCGTCTCGATTGAGTATACGAGCAGCAAAATGTAATGTGCAAAACCATATAACTTGTCCTCACGTTTTACGTTTTACGTAAGTCCATTCTCTAACCGAGACGAAGCCCAAACACACACTTAATTTTAAGGAGATTAAACGTATGCTTACACCAAAACCGACACAGGGTGATACGGAATGGTTTGTCCATGACCGTTTCGGGATGTTTATTCACTGGGGGCTGTATGCCCTGCCTTCACGGCACGAGTGGGTTCAATCGCGGGAGGAGATCGCGCCAGAGGTCTACCGCCAATACTTTGAGCGTTTCAATCCCACGCTCTACGATCCTCAACAGTGGGCTAAAGCTGCTCGCGAAGCGGGTATGAAGTACGCGGTCATCACATCTAAGCATCACGAGGGTTTCTGTTTGTGGGATTCCGCTTATACCGATTACAAAGTGACCAACACACCCTATGGCAAGGATCTGCTTAAACCCTTTGTGGAGGCATTCAAAGCTGAGGGGTTGCGCGTGGGGTTTTACTACTCGCTCATTGACTGGCATCATCCTCACTTCCCCATTGATATTTTTCACCCCCTGCGCAACCACCCTGACGTTGCAAAACTTAACAAGGGCCGCGAGATGCCGCGCTATGCTGAGTATATGCGCAATCAGGTACAAGAGCTACTCACGCAATTCGACATTGACATCTTATGGTGTGATTTCTCGTATCCAGGCCGCCATTACAACGGACTGCCCGGCAAAGGCCACAATGACTGGGAAAGTGAGAAACTCTACGCTCTGATCCGTGACCTCAAGCCCCGCATTATTCTCAACAACCGGCTTGATCTGCCCGTGGCTGCCGACATTTATACTCCAGAGCAGGTCCAGCCTATTGAGTGGGTCAAAGTGAATGGGGAACCGGTGGTTTGGGAAGCATGCCAGACCTTCAGCGGCTCATGGGGCTATCACCGGGACGAAGAAACCTGGAAAAGTCCGGGGCAGCTCATCCGGATGCTCATCAACACCGTCGCGTGCGGTGGTAATCTGTTGATGAATGTTGGGCCGACTTCGCGGGGCACTTTCGACCGGCGCGCTCTGGATTCCCTGGCGGTCTACCGCGATTGGATGGCCTTGCATGGCGAAGCCATCTATGGCTGTACGCAGAGTGCTTATGAAGCGCCACAGGATTGCCGCCTCACACAAAACGGCAAGCGACTCTTCGTCCACGTTTACGCCTGGCCCTTCAAGCACTTGCTTCTCAAAGGACTGGCGGACAAAGTTGCTTATGTGTGTTTCCTTCACGATGGCAGCGAGATCACCCTCAAGTCTTCCGATTGGGCCACTCACCAGTTACAGACTGGCGGTGATACGCTGATTCTAGAACTCCCTGTGAAAAAACCGGACGTCGTCGTGCCCGTTATCGAATTGGAGTTGAAGTAAACCGTAGGACAGACTTTCTCGTCTGTCTGACAGACGAGAAAGTCTGTCCTACTGATTAAGGGGAAAAACTATGACCATAACGCAGATATTAATCGCTGCCCTCATCGGGTATCTCTTTGGTTGCATCCAAACCGCCTACTTGCTCGGCAAGTTCGTTGGAAGGTTTGACATCCGCCAAATGGGGTCTGGCAACGCGGGTGCGTCCAATGTAACGGTGATAATGGGTTGGAAATACGGCATTATAACCGGTATACTGGATATACTTAAGGGGATAGTGCCGGTGCTCATTGTAAAAACGCTCTATTTAGATACTCCCGCGCTGGCATATTTTGCAGGGCAAGCTGCTATATTGGGCCATATTTTCCCCTTTTATCTTAACTTTCGTGGAGGAAAGGGCGTGGCAACGTTGGTTGGCATGTTCCTGGGATACCACTGGCCATTTGGCCTGTTGCTCGTCGGCTTAATGATCGTGTTGCCGTTTACATTTGACTTCATTGTGGTTGGCTCTCTCACGGTCTTCACCGTATCTGCAATTCTCACTTTTGTCCTGGAATTGCCGTGGTTGTGCAAACTTACTGCACTCGTGCTCACAGTGATCGCCTTCATCAAGCACGCCGAAAATATTCAGCGCATCCGTAACAACGAAGAAGTCCGCATGAGTGATACGTTCAAAAAGAAACCGGCGGATTAGCGGGATTCCTTAATAGACGAAATGAGTCATACAGAGCTGCACAAGAATTTATTTGGGTGCGTTTCAAATAAGTTGGATGAAAATTTAAGACGAAACCAAGTTTTCAAGGGTTTTCACAATTTGTCAATTTGCGATTTATCAATTTGCGATTTACAAGGGGGGAGTTACAATGGATACTGATACGTTGAATACCTTGCGCCATTCCCACGATCTGCGCCTCTCGGCGTGGGGGCCATATACCAAACGCTATATGGGCATCTCCCATATCCCCGATGTGAATGCAGGATTGCGCTTCGATCTAAGCGTGTTTCCCGGCCTCTACCGGCGTGGCATCCAACTGCCCAATGTGCTGTGGGAATCAGGCTATCACCCATGGGAGGCTGCTCCCGACCTATCGTACATTCGCCATCGCTATGAGGTGATATGGAAGGATCAGATCTACAGTGATATTGACTTCTGCCGTTTGGATGAGGAAAGCGTGCTAATCCGCGCTGAATGTTTGAACCATACTTCTATGCTTCAAAATCTCGCGTTGCACATGATAGCCTCGCTGCATTTTCCTCCCCTTAAACCGAACGCTTCACTGCCCTTACAGATGTGCCAGGTCATACTACCGGAAGGTGGCGTCTGGATTGAAGGACTGGATTACTCTCATCTTTCGCTCGGTTTTGAACCCCAGCGCGCCAATCTTGTCTATGATGGTCTACTGCGCGGTGAAGCTCGTATTCCTGGCTTTGTCAATGGCTTGGGGTTGAATCAAGGTTTTGGGCTGACTGAAGGTGATGTGGTAACTTACACGATCACTTTACCTCGCCCTCTTGAGAACGCAGTGTTGGTGCTACGTTATATAATAGCCTCCAACGACAGATTACCTCTGCATCTTTCGGGGATGGTAGAAGATGTCATTATCTTGCAAGACAGTGAGACCGCAACCGTACACGCGCTCCCGGTAGGGACATTGCCAGCAGGGACCTATACGGTAACACTCGCGCCGCAACAACAGGTATCTTTGCAATTGGATGGCTTTGCCCTGGTGGAACAGGCGGATATGGACAAACTGCGGTTTACGCCCATAGAATGGAATCCTTATCCTACGCTCCATCCCGATCCTCATGAGGAACCATCCACGGAAAGTAACTTATTGCTTCAATATGCCCACATACGGCAACCCTATGGTCTTGCCTGGGGCGCGCGTGATGGAAATCCTGTGCCTTTCCAGGTACGCGAATTCTTATGTGATGACTTGGATACCACACTGCGCTACAAAGTCCACGAACACGTCCAGACTACCCTCTCTGGACCGGGAAAGGGACATTTTACCAATGTCTTCTTGCGCCCTATCTTCCTGGAACCGGGAGAGATGCGTGTTTTTTATGCCTTGCTCTGTACGGGAAATGTCAAGTCTGTCACTGCACGGCTGGCGGACTTTGATTCCACATCACCCCATTGGGACACCGTTCATGCCGAGGCTCGCGCCCGCGCGGTAGATCTTACTCCCAATCCTGCCGGGAAGACTTACCGCTTTAGTCAGGAAAGAATGGCGGCAACAGTCCTTACCAATATTGTCTATCCCGTGCGAACGCGGGGGACGTGGATTCGCCATTCCACACCGGGCCGGTGGTGGGACAGCCTCTATACCTGGGATTCTGGCTTTATCGGCCTGGGTCTGGCGGAACTTGATTTGGAGCGCGCGTTGGATAACCTCAATGCATATACAACCGCACCGGGGACGAAAGATGCAGCCTTTATCCACCATGGCAGTCCCGTGCCCACACAGTTTTACGTTTTCATGGAATTATGGAATCGCACCCAATCCCGCGAATTGTTGACCTATTTCTACCCGCGCCTGCAACAGTACCACCGTTTTATGGCGGGCCGTTTAGGCAGCTCGACCACGCGCAATTTACGTTCTAACTTGATCCGTACCTGGGATTACTTTTATAATTCTGGTGGCTGGGATGATTACCCCCCGCAGTTTTACATTCATCGCCAGGGATTGGAGCCATCGGTCACACCCGTGATCAGTACTGCGCAGGTCATTCGCACTGCCAAAATTATGCGGATGATGGCAGAAGCTTTGGGCGAGCAGACTGCCGAGTATGATGCCGACATCAGCGCTCTCTCTCGCGCGCTACACACGTATGCCTGGGATGAAGACGCTGGGACCTTCAGTTATGTGCTGCACGACGCTGATGGCCATCCCACGGATATTTTGCGACACGCCTCCGGCACAAACTTCAATTTAGGATTGGATGGGGCATCTCCCTTGGTGGCAGGAATCTGTACACCGGCACAAGAAGTACGGTTAGTGGATGCGCTGATGTCGCCTGAACAAATGTGGTGCCGTTGTGGGCTATCTACAGTTGATCAATCTGCTCCTTACTATCGGGACGATGGATATTGGAATGGTGCGGTCTGGATGCCGCACCAATGGTTTTTCTGGAAAGTCTTACTGGACCTGGGATGTGCTGACGAAGCGCACCGCATTGCTAGAACTGCTTTGGACATCTGGAAGACAGAAGTGGAAGCCTCCTATAACTGCTTCGAGCATTTCCTGGTACAGACGGGACGCGGAGCAGGCTGGCATCACTTTGGAGGGCTTTCCACGCCGGTACTTTGCTGGTACGGCGCATATCATCGCCCAGGAAGGCTCACGGTGGGACTGGATACGTGGGTCACTGCGTTGGATGTTGCGCCCGATTACACTGCGCTCTCGGCCTGCTTGCGACTTCACGGTGCGGACCATCACCGCCCTGTAGTTATTGTCACACTGGCTCCGGGAACCTACACCGCAACGTGGAATGGAGAATCCATTGCTGCCTATACGCGGTATCCGGGAACACTAGAAATACAGTTGCCGGTAGGTGTAAAAGAAGGAAAACTGTCTGTGGCGACCTAATGTAGGCAAGCTCTCTAGACTGCTCGGCAGACAGGAATATCTGCCTCACTCTATTTCAGGGGTGCTACAATGAAAACTCTGGCGTTATGGCAAGTTACGCGGGTTCGACAAAGAGCTATTATGCTTATGTTAAGTATAACGTTTGTATTTGGGTTTCCCGAATGTGTATATGCACAACAAGGGTCTGATATCAAATTTGATCACATTTCTGTAGAGTATGGGCTTTCGGATGCGCTCGTATTAAGTATGTTTCAAGATAGTAAAGGTTTTATGTGGTTTGGCACACAAGATGGATTGAATAAATATGACGGCTATACCTTTACAGTATACAAAAACGATCCTGATAATCCCCACAGTTTGAGCAACAACTTTATCCCCGCTATTTATGAAGACTCGTTGGGCATACTATGGATTGGCAGTTGGGGAGGAGTTGATAAATTTGACTCAAAAACCGAGCAATTTACCAACTACCGGTACAACCCAGGGGATACACACAGTTTGGGGGATGATCAAGTACGGGTGATTTACGAAGACACATCAGGCACATTATGGATCGGTACAGAAAACGGAGGTCTCAATCGCTTTGATCAGGAGACGGAGCAATTCATTCGTTATCAGCATGATCCTGGCAATCCTAACAGCCTGAACCATAACCATGTACGGGCAGTGTATGAAGATAGCTTAGGCACGCTGTGGGTGGGGACGTATGGAGGGGGGCTGAGCAAACTTGATCGGGCAACAGGGCAATTTATACAGTACAGGCATCTTCAAGATGATCCGTATAGTTTGAGTGATGACAGTGTAACGGTAGTGTATGAGGACGACTCAGGTATCTTATGGATTGGCACAGAGAATGGCGGACTTAATCAGTTTGACCGGGAGACCGAGCAATTTCTCCATTATCAGTATGATCCTGATGATCCGTATAGTCTGGGACACAATCACGTTAAAGCGGTATATGAGGATCAAATGGGAATACTCTGGGTAGCGACGTATGGCGGGGGAGTCAATAAACTTGATAGAGAAAATACTTCTGCCCTGGGAATGGGACCATTTATCCGCTATCAGAATGACAGCAATAACCCCCATAGCTTGAGCAGCGATTTGATTTGGTCACTTTACGAAGATCAGGCCGGTATACTCTGGCTTGGAACAATCAGTGGACTCAACAAATTTGACAGAGCAAAACACAAATTTGCCCATTATCGAAATAACCCCGGCGATCCCTACAGCCTAAGTAATAACCAGGTTTGGTCAATCCTAGAAGATCATACAGGCGTGATATGGCTTGGGACACTAGGGGGCGGACTCAACAAGTTTAATAGAGAGACGGGACGATTCATCCATTATCAGCATGATCCTAATGATCCACACAGTCTGAGTGAGAATACCGCGAGGTTCGTATATGAAGACCACGCGGGAATACTCTGGGTTGGTACAGAGAACAGTGGGCTTAGCAAGTTCGATAGAGACACAGAGCAATTTGTTCGTTATCAACACGATCCTGATAATCCGCACAGTTTAAGCCACAATTCCGTGTGGACCATCTATGAGGATTCACAGGGCGGATTTTGGGTTGGAACTTTTGGCGGAGGGCTGAATAAACTTGATCGAGAGAGTGGGCAATTTATCCATTATCAACATATACCCAACGATCCTGAGAGTTTGAGTGACGATAATGTTGCCCTTATCTATGAGGATTCGTTTGGCACACTTTGGATCGGCACAACCGTCGGCGTGGACGCGTTTGATCGGGTAAGCAAGCAATTTATTCACTATCAAAACAATCCTGATGACTCAAGCAGTTTGAGCAACAATGCTATTGTGTCCATTTATGAGGATTCATCGCGCACACTTTGGATCGGGACTCTTGCGGGTCTCAACCGGTTTGATAGGAGTACCGGTACTTTTGTGCATTATTACAAGAAAAATGGACTACCCAACGAAGTGATAACGGGTATATTGGAAGATGATGTTCCACCCGAAAGTGGAGGGCCTAATCTGTGGTTAAGTACTTTGAGTGGATTATCTAAGTTTAATCTCCAGACCGAGAGTTTTACAAACTACGATGTCAGCGATGGCATTCAATCCCCTCAGTTTAGTATATCGTCTTTCTGTAAAAGCAAAGATGGTGCAATGTTTTTCGGCGGCAAAAACGGATTCAATATGTTTTATCCAGCGGAGGTCAAGGATAGTCTTTATATTCCGCCGGTCGTTTTGACAGATTTTCAATTGTTCAACAAACCTGTCGCCATCGGCCCGGATTCTCCATTATCAAAGTCCATTACAGAGATTGATGAAATTCAACTGACCTACCGGGATTCGGTATTTTCCTTTGAGTTCGCGGCCTTACACTACTCCGATCCGGATGTTAATCAATATGCCTACATGCTGGAAGGCTTTGACCAAGACTGGACCTATACAGATGCTTCACGGCGTTTCGCTACATACACCAACCTCGATGGTGGCACGTACACGTTTCGGGTCAAAGGTTCCAATAGCGATGGAGTTTGGAATGAGGAAGGGACCTCGGTTAAAGTGATCATCACACCGCCGGTATGGAAGACGTGGTGGTTTCAAACTCTAATGGGTCTGGTGATAGTAGGCGGTATGTTGAGTTTCTATCGCGAGCGAGTCAGGGGATTAGAACGGCAACGCCAGCAACTTGAACGCCAAGTAAGCGAGCGCACTCGTGAGTTAAGCCAAGCGAAGGATGCCGCCGAGGTCGCCAATCAGGCGAAGAGCCAATTTCTCTCCAACATGAGCCATGAGCTACGCACCCCCCTCAATGGTATCCTGGGATATGCGCAAATTCTGCAACGTGATAGGAACCTGAATATCCGCCAACAGGATGGATTACGCATTATTCAAGAGAGTGGAGAACATTTGTTGACCTTGATCAATGACATTTTGGATTTAGCCAAGATAGAGGCCGGAAAAATGGAATTAGTCCCTACGACGGTCCATTTTCCTAGCTTTTTGAAGGGCATTGCGGATATTATTCGCGCGCGCGCGGAACAGAAGGGCCTGCAGTTTAATTATGAACCGTCTCTTGATCTTCCCACTGGGGTCCAGGTAGATGAGACGCGCTTACGCCAGGTGTTACTCAACCTACTTGGCAACGCTGTCAAATTTACAGACATAGGGCAGGTAACCTTACGTGTTAGTGTAATGATGTATGATACAGCTACATCCTATGCACGAGTGCGCTTTGCGGTGATAGACACGGGGATTGGGATACTACCCGCGCAACGCATGCAACTTTTCCAACCCTTTGGGCAGGCAGGGGAGGCGCATCGCAAAGTGGAAGGGACGGGTCTGGGGCTGGCCATCAGCCAAAGGTTAGTTCAGACGATGGGGGGAGAAATACAGGTCGAAAGTACAATAGAGCAAGGAAGCACGTTCTGGTTTGAGATTGACTTGCCGGTGATAGATTTTGTTCATCTTCCCACGCACTCTATGATGGGGGAGATTGTAGGCTATACCTCTCCCAAAGGACACCCGTTGCAAGTCTTAGTCGTGGATGATAAGGATTACAACCGCGCTCTACTTGTCAATTTGCTAAGTCCATTAGGGTTCACAGTTGCGGAAGCCGCGGACGGACAGGAAGGAATTGCCTTGGCGCAATCGCTAAAACCAGATCTGATTATTATGGATCTGGTGATGCCAGTATTAACAGGGATCGAAGCTACCCAGGCGATCCGCAAGCTGCCGGCACTACAGGACACAATTATCATTGCTATGTCTGCGAGCGTACTTGAAGAAGATCGGCAGGCCAGTATGATCGCTGGCTGCGATGTCTTTATACCTAAACCCGTGAATATAACGCAGCTTCTTGATTTGATAGCAGTGCATCTCAAAGTAACCTGGATTTATCAGGAATCGGATTTACCAAGTGAACCAGCACAACCTGCGGTTGCCGCTGACATTATCCCTCCTCCTCAAGAGGAAATTACTGCCTTACTCGAACTCTTAAAACGTGGTAATCTGCGCGAGATCAGACAACGCGCGGTTGAAATTGGGCAACTTGATGCAACCTACCGGGCTTTCGCTAAGCAATTAGAGATTTTGGCAAGGGGATACGGAGAAGAAAAACTCCGGACTTTTCTCGAACAGTATTAACTGACATTTCCCCCGGAGAGATGAGTGTGTCATATTTTTAATTATCAAAATCCTCTCTATGTAACAAAGATTGATACAATGCAGGTAATGACGCTTATGCAGAAATGTCGCTTATCAGAAGCAATCCCTTATCGAAATATAGTGTCCCACACACTTGACTTTAACGATGAACGACTTGCTTATATCACTGCCGGTGATGTTACTGCCCCTCCACTGCTGTGTGTGCATGGCTGGATGGGAACAAAAGCTGACTGGCGGCTGATGTTACCCACATTGAGCCAAAGCTATTACTGCGTCGCGATGGACTTATTAGGGCATGGCGATAGTGACAAACCCCGTGATGGTGACTACAGCATCCAGGCTCAAGCAAACCGTGTATTGGCCGTTGCCGACCATCTGGGATTAAAGAGATTCACACTCTGTGTACACTCGATGGGCGGTATGATCGCGCTGACCATCGCGGCGACATTAGCGCCAGAACGTGTGACACGCGTATTTAACTTGGCGGGCGTAATTACGAAGAAATCACTCCTCCTGAAAGCCGCCCTATGGCTGGCACAGCGCGCGGAATTCTTGGTCTATTGGGGATTTGCACTGGCTCGCTGCATTGCCCCCTACCGTTGGGGACGATGGTTGCTCACAATGTTCATATTTTATAGCCTCCGACGCCCCGAAGATTTCGGAGAAGCCAGTATGCGCGACATTGTGCAACCGGGAATGGAAACCACCTTCTGGCGCGGAGTAGAAGCGATAATGGCAATGGATCTCCCTCCTTTGCTCCCCAATATCACTTGCCCGGTTCTCAGTATTTTTGGGAAACAAGATCTGATAGTACCCATATCTCAAGGACGCCTTGCCGATACCCTCATCCCTCACCATCGTCTGTTTGTCATTCAACGCTGTGGGCATTACATCATGCTCGAAAAACCACGAGCATGTTTAGAAGCGATGGCTTTAGAAGTTGGGAAGTAAGATTGGATAAGTTTACTAAAATTTGTCCAGTCTAGCATAAGGTCACAACTTGAGTTATAATAAGGGATATGGACGCATCAAATATGCAGCAAACGCGGATATCGCAGACACAATCGCCACGGGTGCAAACATCCGACGAAACGCTTTCACAACAATTGCCCCTCTTTCCCGCGGATGAAAGGCCGGTGACGCCACCTATTACAACACCCCATCCCGAGATTACAGCACATTCTCCCCTCGGTCGGGCCAATAGTGCGTTTGAGCGCTATATGCAAGAGCGCGGGTTTACAGAGAATACCCAACAAGCATTCCGGCTGGATATGCAAATTCTGATAGAGTATTTGGGACCTACCCGACTTTTGGAGGACATCAGTTCATCTCTCTTAAATGCTTTTTTGAAATGGCTTCAAGATACGCGCGGTGTCCCATGTAGCCCCAAAACTCTGGAGCGGCGTATTACGACCCTCAAAGTATTTTTTGGTTGGCTGGCAGGGGAAAACATATTACCACGCGACCCGGCTGCGCCTCTTATCCATCACACAGTCACTGCACCGTTGCCAGATCTGTTAACCGAAGCGCAAATTACCGAGATCGAAGGAGTTACCCAGGCTATGCGGCGGGGAGATGTGGGGCGCAAACCCGATATCCGCCCGCACTTATTATTTACGCTGATCTTGCACACCGGTATCAAAAAAGCAGAGTGTGTCAATATTGTGCTTAACCACATCGATCTGACTGATCATGAACATCCTATGCTTTGGGTGCGTTATAAGGAATCGCGCCGCCGTTACAAAGAGCGACGTATTCCCCTGCCGGCCTGGTGGCCCACCGTGCTGCAAGAATATCTGGAGCAATATCCTTCCCGCCAATATCTTTTCCCATGGAGCGCGCGTAATCTGGAATACGTGCTTACCAAAGTAGTGAAGGGAACTGATATCGGACGACTGACCTTCGAAATGTTGCGCTGGACCTGTGCAGCACGTGACTTTGTCGCGGGGATGGATCGGGAAGCGTTAAGATTGAAACTAGGATTGTCGGAGATAAGTTGGTATGAAGTAGAACCTAAACTTGCGTTATTGACACAATCATGGAAGTAGATGGTAGGGAATAAATGGCCCGCTTTATTTACCGTCTACGGTCTATCCTTAAACATTTTTGGAGGCTAAATGAATACGTCACTATCAGATAAAATTACACATCGCACGGCCCAGGTTGCCGTCATTGGATTGGGTTATGTGGGGCTGCCCCTTGCATTAGCTTTTGCTAAAGCCGAGTTTCCTACAGTGGGTCTGGAGATCAGTGAAGAAAAAGTTGCTATTCTCAATTCCGGGCACAGCTACATTGAGGATGTGAAAGATGAAGAACTTATACCATATCTTCAATCGGGTCGTTTGCGTGTCACCACTGATTATGACATAGTGCGCGCGTGTGATGCTATTTTTATTTGTGTCCCTACCCCTTATACTATTCAGCGCACACCAGATTTGAGCTTTATCGTTTCCGCTACTGAAGGGATCGCCCCCCGACTGCAACCTCAGCAACTCATTGTCCTACAATCCACCACTTACCCCGGTACAACTACCGAGATTGTCCAACCTATCCTAGAACGAGAAAGCGGCCTCAAAGCCGGGCGTGATTTTTACCTGGCTTTTTCGCCAGAACGCATTGACCCCGGCAATCCCCAATGGAGCGCATATAACACACCCAAAGTCGTGGGGGGACTAACTTATGAAGCCACCACCGTGGCGGCAGCTTTATTAAGACAGATGGGCGCGCCAGTATACGAAGTTAGTTCCCCGGCAGCAGCAGAAATGACCAAGCTACTGGAGAACACTTTTCGCTCCGTGAATATTGCCCTGGTCAATGAGATGGCACAACTTGCAGAGCGGATGAGCATTGATATTTGGGAAGTCGTTGATGCTGCTAAAACCAAACCTTTCGGCTTCATGCCCTTTCATCCTGGGCCGGGCGTCGGTGGGCATTGTATTCCTATCGATCCTTATTATTTATTGTGGAAGGCTCGCGAATATGACTTCTACACCCGTTTCATTGAATTGGCGGCGGAAACCAACGAGGCAATGCCGTATCATGTTGTTGAATTAGTCGCGCAAGGGTTGAGTTCCCTGGGTAAACCCCTCCACAGCGCGCGTGTGCTGGTTTTGGGCGTTGCCTTCAAGCCGGACATTAGCGACGCGCGCAATTCTCCTGCTGAGCGTATTATTGAATTACTCCTGCGCCGTGGTGCAGAGGTGCATTATCATGATCCTTTCGTTCCAACTTTTCGTGTCGGAGGGAATGTCTTCCACAGCGAGCAAATAATGCTAACTTCGGTTGCACTTACAGATGATGTACTCGCAGAGACCGACGTTGTTGTCATTGTGACCGGGCATCATAATGTGGATTATTGCAAACTACTTACACAGACGGCCCTGGTGGTAGATAGTTGTAATGTAACGAAAAAACTGATAGGTACTGCTCAAATCCTTCGATTAGGCGCGCCATTACCCTAATGAAAACCCAAGAAGACAGCGGATATAAAAATCCGGCACATACTCTCAAACGCCGCATCCTGCAAATCGCTATCGCGGTATTTATTATAGGTTCCACGATTGCTATCGCCCTTAATCGTGATAGGCTGAGTATTGAACGGTTCCAGGCAATGGGGTATATGGGAGTCTTTTTAATGGCGTGGATCGGTAGTTCTACCGTGCTACTGCCCATTCCTCATCTGGCATTCACGTTTACGATGGGAGCATTGCTGAATCCCTGGCTCTTGGGTTTAAGCGCGGGCGTCGGAGATGCGCTGGGAGAAATCACAGGTTACGTGGCCGGTTATGCAGTTGAGGAAGAAGTTGAAAATTCCAAACTATACAAACAACTGAAAACCTGGATGTCTCATAATGGTGATCTGACAATTTTCGTGCTGTCTCTATTCCCTGTTCCCTTTTTCGACCTGGCCGCAATGGCAGGGGGTATCGTAGGATATCCCTTATGGCGTTTTATGCTGGCCACCTGGGCTGGTAAGACCATCAAAGCCATTGTTGCAGCTTGGGCCGGTTTTTATGGAATCGGATGGATGGCGAACTTGTTAGGTATTGAGTAGATACGAAGGAGTAGAGGCTAGGAGTGATGATGAACATAACTATTTTGCAGAATGCGCACATCTATACGGGTAATGACCATCATCCCTGGGCGCATACTTTAGCCTTGGTAGGAGATAAAGTTGTGGCCCTTGACCAACAAGCCCGGGCTTGGGCCACGCATCCAGATGCTATTGTCGAAGATCTCAACGGTGCGACGGTGTTGCCAGGCCTTATGGATGCACACATCCACTTTATGTGGTATGCACTGGGCCTATCGCTTTTGGATCTACTCGGCTGTTCCCGCCAGGAAATGCTTAATGCTATTGCCGCGCGGGCGCAAGCATTGCCGCCGGGAAAATGGATTACCGGGCGGGGATGGGATCAAAATATCTGGGAAGACACCTCGTTTCCTACAGCGGCAGAGTTGGATCGTGTTAGCCCACAACATCCCGTGCTTTTGAGTGCCAAAAACGGACACGCGGTGGTGGCTAATTCCGCTGCAATGCGGGTTGCTAATATTACGACGGAACTTTCTGATCCTCCCTATGGGAAGATTGGACGTAACACACATGGTGTTCCAAACGGGCTATTCTTTGAACGCGCGACGCACCTGGTGCGCGATGTTGCGCCGCCTCCTACACTTCCTGAAGTGGTTGAGGCCATGGATCGTGCTCAAGATCTAATGTTGGCCCTGGGATTGACCGGTGTTCACGATGTAGATGGGGGGCTGTCCTTCGCCGCTTTGCAAACACTTCACCAGGAGGGGCGGCTGCGCATACGTGTGGTCAAATATGTATCACTGGAAGTACTAGATGCTGTTTTGGATGCTGGATTACGTACCGGACTTGGTGATGACCAATTGCGCTTTGGCGGATTAAAACTCTACGCCGATGGAGCACTCGGGGCACGGACCGGGGCAATGTTAGCGCCTTACGAAGGTGAACCTGATAATGTGGGAATTCTGACTATGGAGCCAGAAAATTTACGGCATACTGTGCGCCGCGCGCTGGATGGAGGACTGGCTCTTGCAATTCACGCGATAGGAGATCAGGCTAACCGTATAGTTCTGGATGCGATGGAAGCTGAACAGGCTAACAAAACCCCTTATCGTCACCGTATCGAACATGTTCAACTCATCACCCCAGAAGATCAGCGGCGGTTGGGGCAAATGGGTATTGTTGCTTCTATGCAACCAGTTCATGCCATACATGATCAGGAAATGGCCGATCGCTACTGGGGCGCGCGCACAACGTATGCCTATGCCTGGCGCTCTATACAGGATGCCGGTGCAGTATTAGCCTTTGGCTCCGATGCTCCTATTGAACGCATCGATCCATTCCCCGGTCTTTACGCGGCCGTTACCCGGCGCAGTGAAACAGGGCAACCTGGTATAGAGGGATGGCATCCAGAACAACGTTTAACGCTCACAGAAAGCATTCGTGGGTTTACTTGGGGGGCAGCTTATGCCGCCGCCCAAGAAAAGCGATTGGGGATGCTTCTACCCGGATACTATGCCGACCTGATCGTACTGGATCGAAATATCTTCGAACTTCCCTCTGAGTCGCTGTTAGCGACGCATGTTCAGAGAACAATGGTGGGAGGGAAATGGATGAAAGTAGCTATAGTTGCGCGTGAATAATAAAAACAGAGAGTCAAGAAAATCACCTCTTGGCTCTCTGCGTGTAGCTTTTTATTTATTCTTTATCTTGATCTCTTATTATTCATTACTGTTTATAGAAGCTCTTTGTGTTTTTCTTCCGCAAAGCGACGCAAATCCTTAAGACGTTGTGTGGGCACTACATGATGCGGTGGGAATGCTTCTCGCATTGATTTATTCCAACGCTCCAGGGCTGCCAGCATTTCTTCCCATAAAGCAACCAATTCACGATAAAACAATTCGACCTGCTCATCGACACTGGCAAAGTGCTCTGTAGCACGTTGATTGGCCAAATCCTGTCGCCGCCAGCGATCTTCCTCGGATACCAGTCGTTTCTGCCAATCCCGTGCAAAGACTGCTTGCCATTCTTCCCATTGCCGTCGCAACCGTTCTTCAGCAATACGCTGCATCTCGGCCATCTCATTTTGTCGCTTCTCAATCCGTACCTGGAACGCCTCCATCGCGTCCAGGGCTTGCTTGTTTTGATTGTACAGCAAAGCATAACGCTGCGTCTGCTCCACCAGCCGGGTTACTTCCTCATTTACCCGCTCAGCCTGATCGGCATACTGTTTCATCCGTTGCTCACGCTGAAAATCGGCAACGCGTAACTCCTCGATGCGTGGGTCGTAAGATTTGGCTACCTGAATTGCCTCATCCACACGCGCCGGAATTTTGCGGATACTATCCTCTAGACGCACAAACTTCACTGCCAATTCATCCATAGATTGGCGCAGAGGAGGAACTTCCCCTTCAACAGCCGTAATGCGGCGTGTATCTGCCCGCCTTTGCTCTTCGATATAAACAATGGATTGAAGGCGATCTTCAGTACGCTTGCCCAGATCCGCTAACTCATTGGTGAGTTGTTGTAGTTGTGTCTGAATCCGATATTCTCCCGCTTCTCGCGCGCGCAACATTTCCTCATAACGGGAGAAAGGACGTATCTTTTGATCGAGATCACCAATCAACTCGTTAAGCAATTCAATTTCAGCACGGCGTAATTTATCCCCCTCAGCTTTTTGACGGCGTATCGTTTCCTTAAAATCATCAATAGTCGTGCTGAGGTCACGATGCGTCTTTTGCACCATTTCAGGATAGTCATCCGTGCGACGAAGATCAGTTCGCAGATTAGCAATATCATGATGCAGGTTTTCTATTTCGACAGCTTGCGCTTCAATAACTTGCATTTGCTGTTCAATGCGCTCCTGCAAGGCGAGTACCATCGCTTTATCACGCTTGCGCTCTTCATCCAGCCAGCGTATCATTTGTTCAACTTGGGAGGACTCCATACTTTTACTCCTGTTTCATATTTTAATTCTGTGAAAGCGCGCTAAGAAACTATATTTTTACTACTTAGGGCAACGACCGGCCAGGTTAACCTAAAGGTTGACCAAGAAGTTTTCTAAGATATTTTATCATGTTTACTTGATTATTATACCTGCGGCATCAAGGGAAACAACCATATATAAGCACCGTGATTTAAAAATCGGAATCCTATCCGATTTTTCAACTTCTTATGCTTCACACTCGATTCTATGACTTCCGAAACAGAGGGGTCAGAATTTTACGTTCTTCCGGAGTGAGAACCCCGATATACCATGCGACCAAGGGATACACGATAACAGCGCCAACAAATGCTGCCCAACGGTGGATAGGCCACAGGGCTAAAACCACCCCGGAGGCAATTAAAATCGCCAGGATAGGTTTACCGACGACGTCGCGCCAGCGGACATCATAAATGTACATATCCGCCCCTAGTTTTTTACGAATCCCTATTGTAAAGAAAATCAACAAGATCATTTCCGAGATGATGTGCAAAAGGGCTGAAACTTGGTAATTAAAACGGGGCACAAAAAACAGGTTGGCAATTAAGGTAAAAACAAAGCTAAAGCTATATGCGCGAATAAGATAGCGCTGTTGATCCAGCGCGATCAACACATACTGTGTTAGGCTATTAACCCAACCGATGGGCATTGACCAGGCCATCAGTTGCAAGGCAAACATTGCTCCTTGCACATATTCTTGCCCTGCTAACACCAACACCATTTCACGCGCGGCCACCGTGGTAAGTAGGGCCGCTGGCAACGCCAATGCCACGAGAATTTTAATCCCTAAACGGTAAAAACGTACAAAGCGCTCCCGGTCGTCGCGCGCTTGGCGCGAAATCACAGGGAAAAGCGCCATCGTGAACATTGCGGGCACAATGTTAAGAGCATCTAAGAGCTTATAACCGATGCTATAACGCCCCAAAGCATCACTTCCCTGGATGGCTTCTACTATAAAAACATCCACTTTAAAAAAGAGAGTTGCCAGGAAATGATTTACCATTAACAGCCAGGATTCCGCAACCATCTCGCGGCGTAGTAGACGTTCAGAAGCATCGCGCAAATGGAAATTCCTCGCCTCACGCAAAGCGGAAAATTGATGTGCAGCAAGGACTCCCAAAATCGCCAATGTTATCAAGTTCACACCAATTGCGGAGGCTGCTAACCCGATAATTCCCCAACCTGCCAATAATACCAGAGTTTGCATCACCACTTTGCACAACGTAGAAACAGTTGTGATGAGTGCGGGGTATTCGGCTTTTTCATACGCATAAAATAGCGCTGTTAATCCGGTAGAAATGGAATTTGGGATCAAACCTGCATATAATAACACTATCGCCCAAATTGCCTGGGCAGAAGCCGGAAATGTTAACTCAGCAACGATAGTTTGGCGGACAAAAATAAATCCTGCTAACAGGGGAAGAGCAACGCCCCCTAATACCAAACGGATCACGGTCGTGTTCAATAAGTATCGGCGCGCTTGATCCCGATCGCGTGAAACCTCACGAGTGAGGTATGTATTCAATCCAAAATTAGTGAGAATATCAAACCAGATGAATACGTTGACTGCCAGGTAATAATCACCGGCATTAGCAGGGCCTAAAATACGCAACATCAAGGCCGCGAATGCAAACTCTATAATCCGGTTAAAGGTTGTAAGCAAAATGGGGGTGATGCTATTTTTGGCCAATCGCTGGACGGTTGAAGTATCTTCCTGTCCACAATGCCGCAGTCGCCAAGTCCACACCACGGCCAAAAGAACCATTATCATACCGGAAAGGAAGGAAATAAATATGCCGAACTTAACACTATTAGGACTGTATTTGAAACGTACCACAGCACTTTCATCAAGGAAAACGCCGCGGAAGTTACCTGCCACACGTGCAATGGCTACCTCAGTTTCAGCACCCTCATCAGTTCCCGGCGGACGTACAAATGCTTTCCACCCTGGAAAATAGGCATCACTCAAAATCAACCACGAGGGTTGATCTACAGTCACCGAAATCAGCACCTCGTTGGCCGTATACTGGGTAACCGGCTGTGCTACCGGTGTCGCAGGTTCAGGATAAAGTGGCACGTGCCACGCGCGACGCGCCGGTCCAATCCAGGCCTCTTCGTTTTGCTCAATGAGCGCATAGAAACGCGGATCGTAGTGTAGCACAGTTTCTCCCATAGCCGCGCCATTCAAAGATGATGCAGTATCTGAAACCAATACAGTAGCGGTGGCCGGTAATGTGAACGCGCGTGGAGTGACGCCCAGATTCTCATAAACCCGCACAGCACTATCCTGGTAAACTAACTTATATTTAGGTAAAGGAATTTCTTCCTCAGTGATCATATATTTTACATTAAGCAAGTCCGTCAACGGGCTATCAAGGCTCGAAAATTGGGTAAAGGGTGCTATGCGATTATAGGGTAATGCTCCCTGGGGTTCAATCCACCCCATATAGCGCGCATATTGAGCGGTGAAAAGGCTATCATACCCACGCACATCCTGGAAACCGTAAAACATTCCTGTATTGGCATTCATAGTCTTTTTACCTTGGGGATCGAAAGTAGAAAAACGCCACAGTGATGTATCTTCCCGCAAAAAATCCACCACAGGGGGAGTGTAAGTTAATAATTTCGGATCGATGGCCGGATTGAAACCCGTACCAAAGATTAGTAAGTCAATCAATAGCACCCCAATAGCCAACAACTCCCATACTGGCCGTCCCCTGAATATAGAAGTAGATATCCGGCCGGATGTCTGTTTTTGCCGTCTTCCCGGTAGATAAATCGGACATCGTGACACTCGCAATACAATGCCAGAGCTTAACATCCATATACCGGCGATCTGTATCCAGGGAAATAGATAGGCATAAAAAGCACGGTGATCTGGAAATGCATTGGGTGCTTTTGCCAATGCCCAGAAAGTTTTTTCCACTAGAGGTTCAATGTAATCAAAAAGTAGACGGGAGGCCCATAATCCCCCCAACATTAAAGCTCCGCTCCAAATAGCCAGGGCAGCGATAATACTCACAAAGTCGAGCGTTGTATCAAATATGAACAGACGTAAAACGCGAAACATGAAATGTGATTTGGATTGCGAGTTAGGGATTGCAGATTGTGAGGCAGGAGACTTGCGAGATTCTGCTAACGTTGCCGCGCCAAGCCCAGCCAACGCAGCAACAGCCACCGTCAATGGAAATACCCACCGAAAGGGGGAGTGTGATTGGCTGATAAATGGCAGCACATATACCACAGCATAGAGGGGAGTGCCAAAAATACATCCCAGGGAAAACAACGAAAGCGCAGTAAAGAACGGTATATAAGGATGTAGCAGCCACTTTCGCACCGAAATAAGCCCAAATCTGTCATGAGTGAGTTGTAAATTATTATTTATACTTGGAAAATTAGGGGGTTTTATAATCGCTAACAAGGTCAACAACAGAGGTAAAATTCCCACGTAAGCGGCTCCCTCTACATAGTTCTTGATACCCCAGTCATAAGCGGTAATAGAATTGCCATAAGCGTCTACAGTTGCGGAGAGTGTTTGACGGTTAAAAAAATCCCAGAGTGTATGGTGTGCTGGATTGCCGAAGAAATTAGGGATCAGAAAGGCCAGCAAGCGTCGTTTAGGATAGGACCATCCCAGTACATCGGATAGACTGACAGCCCCTTGACGGAAACTTTGACGCACAATCTCATATAGAGGCACTAATTGTATAGCCCCTAACGAAAGGCCCAGCACCAGTATGAGCATAATGCCTATCATAGGCGTTCCTACTTCGGCAAGCCACACCGAACGGGGATGGGTACACATCGTATACAACAACCGCCACGCAGCAAAGGCAACTATCACGAGTAAGACAAAATAGGTGATTTCGGCATGCCCGGCAAGCACTTGCATCCCCAGCACTCCAGCTCCTAACAAGGCCCACGGCAACATAGCGCGATCCTGTTCAAGAAACCGCGCGCGCCGCACTGTGAGATCGACGAAGGCTAATAGTAATGGCAACCACGCAGCGGCCGCTACAATCATTGGATGCACTGCTGAAGCTACCATAAAACCGCTAAATTGAAATACAATTCCTGCTAGAAATCCACCATGGCGCCCGGCCCCAATTACGCGCCCTAGAATATACATCGAAACGCCGGCCAATCCCAATTGAAGGGTAATAAAAACACCAAAGGCACGTGAGATAGGCAACACAAAAAATATCCACGTCAATGGATATAGTGCACTATGTTGCCCATTTGCGAGGAATGGATGCCCGGTAAATAAATAGGGATCCCACAGCGGTAACGACCAGGTTTTTAAAGCATCCACCAGGAATTGCTTCCAGGGATAATTCTCCAAAATAAGGTCGGCAAGTAAAGCATTGTGGGGCAGGGTTACACCTAAAGACTCTGCGCCGGTTTTGTAAGGTTGAAAGCCATAGAGTATATCTGCCGGCAAAAGTGTCTTATTCCCAAGAACAACCGGAGCAAATAGCAATATGGGCAAAAGCAACAATATTCCTGCCAACATGAGATCAGATCGCCATCGTTGCATAAGGCTTCTCCTAAAAACAACAAATCTACGAACCAGTGATCAAGCCGTCACGCTCAATACCATTTAGGGTATGTTCACCAATTCGCAGATTCAGAAACTCACACAAAAAGGGTCTGGGGGACTCCCAGACCCTATGTTTAACACAATCTAAGCGTATTTCTTCTTTGTAAACAAGGCCTGACGCAATTGGAGTAGGCCACCTCCACGGGGAATCTGGTCAGCAGCAAGCAAATTAATATCAAAACTAATACGGGGGAGGGGTGCGCCTCCTGCGCAGGTACCACTCTCCCAATCTTGATGCGGATAGAAGAAAGAAATTGCTTCATTCAACCGCTGATCTAGACGGCCCATGATCACATAGCCATCCTGCGAAGCCGCAGTAATAATGACGAATTGATAAGTATCTAATTGCCCCACAAAGGGATCAATATTCAACACTTCTGCAGCCGTATTTCTCAGAATCAAAGCGACAGCGCGCAACACATCATCATGAGTGACAAAACCATACGCATCGCCAAAATCAAGCATTCCTTTCAGCATAATGCCGATAACAGAAAGGTCCGAGTTTTCGACAATACGTTCTACCTGTTCTTCAATCAGGACAGAAGTAGGTAAACCTGTTACCGGATGGAGAAGTGTATCAAGATTACTACGGCGTAAGATATTTCGCACACGATAGCGTAATTCCTGAACATCAAAAGGCTTAGTGATATAATCCACCGCTCCTAATTCCAGCCCGGTCAAACGATCCATGCGCTCCCGTCGCTCGGTCAAAAAAATCACAGGAGTATGTTCGGTACGACGCTGTGAACGCAGACGCATACAAACCTCATACCCATCGATATCGGGCAGGTGGATATCTAAAACGACAAGATGTGGTAGTGTTTCTGTTGCAATCTTCAACGCATCTTGTCCCCATGCCGCGTGCGAAACCTGGTATCCCAAAGAGGAAAAATAAGCAGAAAGCATCTCTGCTGTATTGGGATCATCTTCTACAATGAGGATATGTCGAGGGACGTTTTCTCCTGAAGTCACAGTTACTGCCTCTTTTACCCAATAGGTTCTTTATAAACAGCAAAAGAGCAATTTTCAGCTCCCATGCTCATGCAGGTCATCTGATCTACACGGAATGTGCGCCCACCACTTAGCCAGCGTAGCGCTTCCTCTATGATCCCTGCTGCAATAAAACCGCCAGGACGCTCAACCTTCCGTCCCCAACACATAGAGCAGCGGTCAATGATATACATAAAATGATTGCCGCCGGGATCCTTCACATGAGATGTCTGATCACTCAAAGAATCAAAAACCTTAGCCACAGCCGGTAGTCCTGCTTTAAGTTTAGCTTGAAGAGGCAATACTTTGAAAGCCAGATCACTTGCCCCTACCAGCGCGCCAAAATTTGCCAATCCCTGGGCAAACAAAACGCGCCCTAACCGCAGTTGCAAGCCCCGCCCGCCACGTGGCCCATACATTTCCTCTAAGGCGCGATTCAATGCGGAAATGTAGGCGAAATCGAAACCCTTCTCCATATCGTCAACCGGAAGGTTGTCAATAAACATAGAAAGGCCCGCCATATTCAAAATAGCATTTAAGCCATTGCGCCCCATGATCTCTTCCAGAGCATCAAAAAGAATCAAACCAAAACGATTGGGGTAATAAAAACCACTGGGTTCAGGTGGATTAGCCACTACAAACCTCCTTCATTGCTACAGGATTGCCGTTAATTCTTCCGCAGCCCGGCGCATGTCCAAGAAAAGCAATCCCAATTTCGCCTGTTGCCGAGCTAGGACGGTCAATACTGCTTCGTCGCCTACAGCACGTAAGATGACGTATCCGCGTTCGCCTTTAACGTACACCTCATCTAACATCCCGCGCCTCAACTCACTAGCAATACGTTCACCCAGAGACAGCATCGCGGCAGACATCGCCGACACTCTGTCCTCCTCAATACCTTGAGGGAGTGAAGAAGCAATAGGAAGACCATCCACACTGATGATAGCGGCTGCCTCGACATCGGGGCTGCTCACCTGAAGATCGCGCAGTCGCTCCACCATACGTTCGTTCCGAGACCTACTTGCCATGCTCTCAGCCCTCCGATATGGAATAAGATTCCCCACACCAACGATACTGGTTATTTATGGGGTACAGACTATTGAAAGGTTACCACAGGTATGCGGCATTGTCAAGATATGGTTATGATAACGTACCAACCTCAAACTTAAAACTATGTTATGCCGACAAACCATTAACTACTATTTTAGTATAGATTTTGTAGAAAGGCAAAATCGAAATAAAGTTCAATCAAAAACCCTATCCAACAGAAATTATACCATGTATTCCTTATCACGCGATTAAATACGAACAAGATTAACAAGAATTATTATAGCACATGGAAAGAAAAGACACAATACGCACCTGGGTGGGCGGGCGGGCGTCAAAGTTTCACATGATAGACCCTGACTACAAAAGTCTCAGTTCATTCCGTGACAGCAGACCGGTCCGGTATTGACCCCAAAGTCACAACATAAAACTTGAATTGCTCAACTGCTAAGAGAGATCTCCAGTTTCTTGCTGAAGGTAGCCATTTGCCGTAAAATGTGACTGAGGTTGCTTATTTGAAACACATTCCAATCATTTATAGGAGGGTTCTTATGACAGGTACGTTTATGACAAAAGTGGTCGCCGATGGCGTTTGGCACAGCCAAGACAACCGAGGTGGTGTGGTCTATCTCGTTGCCGGGTGCGAGCGCGCACTGCTAATCGACACCGGTTGGGGTGAAGGTGACTTGCAGGCCCACGTTGCGACGCTGACTTCGTTGCCCCTCTGGGTGGCCAACACCCACGGACATCGTGATCACACATCCGGGAATGGACAGTTTGACGAGGTTTTCATCCACACCGCCGATCTTCCGCTGGTGGACACTTCGATGACCAAGTTTATCCCGATCTATGATGGTTATACGTTTGACTTAGGTGAGCGCGAGCTGCGCGTTATCGGCGTAGCCGGGCACTCGCCTGGCTCGATCTGCCTGCTCGACAAAACCGCGCGCATCCTCTTTAGCGGCGACTCCCCTCGTCCAGGGGCGATCTGGCTGCACCTGGAGACTTCGCTCACGGTACAGCAATTTCGTCGCAGTATGGCCCGGCTTGCCACCTTTGCTGATGCATTTGATATCATTGCCCCCTCGCACGGCGAACCTGTGCCAGCCGGAACCTGGCTGGACGATCTCATCGCGTGCGCCGACGGTATCTTGTCCGGTGAACTGGAAGGCAAACCACACGAGACGCGTTTTGGCGAAGCCTTACTGGCCGAGGCCGGTGATGCCGGTATCATCTACCACGCCGACCGGATACGCTGGGATTGGGCATCAGGCTTTAGGGAGCGAATGATCTCGCCCGAGGTGCATGCCGACCGCCGCGTGACCTTTCGCGTCAAAGCTCCCAACGCCAAGCGCGTGGTGTTCCAGTCCGGCCCGATCCTCAACGCGCTCGGTAGCGCAGACGGGGAAGTCGGTTTTCACGAAGTGGATGAGGACGGGGTGTGGTCGTTGACGCTTGGCCCATTGCCGCCCGACATCTATGATTACGTCTACATTATTGACGGTGTAGCCTTTATTGACAGCAACAACCCCAGTGTACAGACCGGCACAGCCTCGCCGCGCAGCTTGGTCGCAGTGCCTGCCGAGGACAAAACAGCCTACTGGGATGCGCGTGATGTGCCGCACGGTGCTCTGCACCGCCACTTTTACCACTCCGAGGCCGTGGGCAGTATGCGCGATGCATACATCTACACGCCGCCCGGCTATGATGAGGATGCGGAGCGCACTTACCCGGTACTCTATCTCCTGCACGGTGGCGGCGACGATGCGCAAGGATGGTCACTGGTAGGTCAAGCCCATATGATCATGGATAACCTGATCGCGGAAAGCAAAGCACAGCCCATGATCATCGTGATGCCAAACGGCCAGCCGGTGCCCCGCAGCTCATCGTGGGAGATGCTGCGCACGCAAAATACGCCGCTCCTCGAAAAGGACCTCTTGGGCGACCTTATGCCGCTGGTAGAGTCGACCTATCGTATCCAAGCCAACCGCGAGCATCGCGCGATGGCCGGCCTATCGATGGGCGGCGGGCAGACGAATGACATCGGATTGAACCACCTCGATCTCTTTAGCCATATTGGCATTCTGAGCGCCGGTCGTTTCGACTTTGCCGAGGATCATCCCGATCTTGCCGCCGATCCCACCGCGACTAACGAGAAGTTAGCCCTCCTTTTCCTGGGATGTGGCACATTCGACCCGCTGGCGATCGAAGGGATGGAACGCCTGCACGCGCAGCTTACGCAAATAGGGATCGAGCATATCTATTGGACACTTGAGGGGGCTGCGCACACGTGGGTCGTGTGGCGTACAGCATTGTATGACGAGTTCTTGCCGCGTCTGTGGCGTGCGTAATCATCAAGCCCCGACGCTCAAGTATGCTACTTACCATTTTCCAAGGAATCCCATGCATGAATAAGGTTCATTGCAAAGGATAAAAATTCTCACCACAGAGACACAGAGAGTGCAGAGATTTTCTTGCATTTTATCTGTATCCTCTGTGGCTCAGTGGTTTATTTTCAGAGGAATTTCTCATTAACGCTGTGCGTTCACCAGCGGTTGAATGTTCTCACAACGGATATAGCGGACTCAACAGAAAGAATATCCGTTAAAATCCGCTGAATCCGTTGAGTCTATTTTCAAGGGGGATAAACTATGACGAATACGAAATCAGGTCCACTTCTGGTCGGCGCGGCCAAAGTGGATATCACACCGCCGGAAGATGCGCTGCCGTCTTTCTACAAGTCCGTTCATGATCCCATTTACGCGCGGGCCATTGTGCTTGACAATCAGCATACCAAAGCCGTCCTTCTAGGCGTGGACGTGGTTATGTTGCTTGAGGGGATGTATGCAGACTTAACCCAGCAAATCGCAGCGGAGGTCGGGTGCCCCGTCGAAAATATCTTGATGACGGCCACACATACCCACGCTTCCCCCGGCGTCGGTTCGGGTGGATTCAGCCCGGTGCAGACCGCGTCTGATGCGCAGCAAGCTGAACGCGTCAAGAAAGGTATTTTTGAGGCTATATGTCCAGTGCACGTCTCCAGCCCGCGCGGGTGGGCTATGGCACCTGAGCATTTTATATGAACGTGAATCGGGATGCCGTCCATCCTGAAACCCGAACGTGGTACCAAGGGCCGAATCTGGATGGCCCATCCGACAAAACCGTGGCGGTCGTCAAATTTGAATCGCTCTCCGGCAAGCTCCTGGCCGTGTTTATCAATTACGCAATGCATGCCAATATGATGTTCATGCGCAACGAGATCAGCGGTGGGTTTCCCGGCGCGACTTCACGCTATATCGAAGAGGTATATGATGACCAGGCCGTTGCAGTCTGGACGGTAGGGGCGGCAGGAGATCAAAACCCGCTCTATCTGCGACTGGCTGAACCTGCTATCGCCGCCCAAAAACTTCCCCAGTTCGTTGCTGCGGGTGGAGACCCTCAGAACGTCCCCGCTATAGCCCACTTTATGGATGCAGAACTCGACCCAAAAACGCTGGAGCTTAACACGAGGTTGGTGAACAGCATCGGGCAATTATTGGGCGAAGAAGTCATCCGGGTGATGGAGAACATAACCCGAACATCATCTGAAATCAGGATTTGGGGGGCGCTCAACCCTATCAGTTGCCCGGGGCGACGGCGAACCGATAGTGGTCGCGAGGGGACGCCCGGTACTTACGAAGACGCAGATCCCATCAACATTCGGCTGGGTCTTCTCGTCATCGACCGGATAGCGCTCGTCGCGATAACCGGTGAACCGTACACTATCATTGGACAACGCCTGAAGCAAGCCGCGCCATACAGAAAAACTGTGGTCGTAACAAATGCCAACGGCAGGTCTGCGGGCTATATCCCCGATGATGCGGCTTACGAACGGCATACCTTCCAGGTGCTCAATACCCGGATCAAGAAGGGGTACGCGGAGCAAGCTATCATTAATACTGCCCTGGATTTGATGGATCAGAGTCTACCCAATTGATACCCGTTCCCAAGTTCAAGTTTTAACGAGTAAGGAGATTCAACATGACAAACACAATATCTAAGGGGACGGCAGTTGATCCTATCCTGTTCCCCAAAGATAACTATACAGTAGAAACTAAGACGGTGAAGACATCTAAGGGCGAAAAGGCGGTGACTTACCGTTCCTATATGCACATTCCTTATGTAGCAAAGCCTGTGGACACCGATTATCAGAGACTGAACGTCAGTGTGCCCATTGAGGTTGATGATGTTGCAGTGGATGCTACAAACGCCCCTATTTTCTTTGCCATTGGCGTTGGTGGTTATATGTCCGTCAATAACGCGCGCAGCGATATGGATGCTCCCTCCCTCCGGGAAAGCCGCGTAAGCAGCAAGCAGGATCTGGCACTGGCAGCAGGATATGTGGTGGTGGCGCCCGGTTGTCGCGGGCGTGACAACCAGACCGCCGATGGCACTTACTATGGCAAGGCTCCCGCCGCCATTGTGGATCTGAAAGCCGCCATCCGCTACCTCCGGCACAACCGGGGCGTACTCCCTGGGAACGTGGATTGGATCATCTCCAGCGGGTGTAGCGCGGGCGGGGCACTCTCCGCACTTCTCGGCGCATCCGGCAACAGCCCGCTGTATGACGTTTATCTTGAAGAGATCGGCGCTGCCAACGCCGAAGACACTATTTATGCCAGTGCCTGCTTCTCCCCCATCATAGATCTGGAACACGCCGACATGGCTTATGAGTGGATGTATGGCGATGTACCGACCGAATCCGGCGAGCTGGTAGATCAGGCACTTTCAAAACAACTGCAAGCCTTATATACGGAATACCAGGCATCGCTAAACCTGCAAGGCAAGAACAACTTTGGGCTACTCACAGCAGATAACTACGACCAGTATCTCCTGCACTCTTACCTAATCCCATCAGCAAACAAGTACTTGAAAGCCTTGATGGATGATGAACGGAACGCATACCTGGCACATAACCCATGGATCACATGGCATAACAACTACGCCTCATTCACCTTTGCAGATTATCTCGCGCATGTGGGCAGGATGAAGGACCGTAACCGTTTAGTCTTATGAGCATGACTGAGAAAGCAAATGCAACGCAACCGAGAAGAAGTCGAGGCCCTGTTGTTCCCAAGTAGC